>CAYFHB010000153.1:0-1509 GCA_964342705.1 uncultured Candidatus Poseidoniales archaeon | reverse complement strand
ACTCGTAGTCGTCCGTGCTCATCCTTCGCTGAATTCGGATTGTCTCGGCTGGCTTGGATATCGCGCACGGTCATCATGCCGGTACACTTGCCGGACTTGTCGACGACGAGGAGTTTCTCGATGCGGTGTTGGTGAAGGAGTTTCTTGGCGACTTCGGGGTCGACGTGCTCTGGAACTGTGACGAGGTCGGTGGTCATCATTTCTGAGACGAGGATTGAGTCGTCGGCAACGAATCGGATGTCACGGTTGGTGATGATGCCGACGAGGTTGTCTTCGGAGTCTACAACTGGAAGGCCGGAGAATCCGTGGTGGTCCTTGAGCGCGCGGAGTTCTCCGATGGTTGTGTCTTGATTGACCATCACGGGGTTGAGGACGAGGCCCGACTCGAATCGCTTGACCGCGTTGACCTTGGCGGCCTGGTCCTCGATGCCGATGTTTCGGTGAATCACACCGATTCCACCAGCTTGAGCCATGGCGATGGCCATACGAGATTCGGTGACCGTGTCCATCGCCGCGGACATGATTGGAATGTTGAGCGAGATGGTGTTTGTCAGCCGCGTCGAGAGTTCGACTTCCGCCGGAAGAACGGCGGATTCAGCGGGCAACAGGAGGACGTCGTCGAAGGTTAGGGCTTCGGGTATGGTGTCGCTCGCCATTAGAGATGGCCCATGCCGACCGTATATGAACGATTCGCGCGGTTAGAATCGAGGTCGAGTTCACAGCGATTCGACTGTGATTCGGTGGCTTTGGGAAGACTTTCACTTCCACCGATTTGATCTGTGATGCGTGGGATTCAAGAAGGGGGGGCGGCCGCCGGCGGCCGGAGGAATCAAAGTGCGTGCGAGGACTGTCCTTGGCTGGCGCGAGTGGATCGGCCTGCCCGAACTCGAGGCAGGCGCCACGCTAGCCAAGATGGACACCGGCGCATGGTCGAATACGCTCCATGCCGAGGAGATCTCTCTCTCCGATAACGGGATGGAGCGAACGGTCAAATTCCGTCTCGCAAAGAACGGTAATTGGATTGAACGCCCACTACATGAGTGGCGCCGCGTGCGCGACACCGGTGGTCACGATACTATGCGTCCAGTCATCCGCACGACCCTTGAGATCGCCGGTGAGGACCACGATATCCACCTGTGTCTGCAGGACCGCTCGCGAATGCGTCACCGAATCATCCTCGGCCGTCGCTTCCTACGCCAATTCGTCATCGACCCGGTCGAGGATTGTCTGCACCCGAAGGAGAGAACATTTCCTCGCAATCGCGCTCACTTCGAGTGACTTCTTTTCTCCTCACGAACGAAGGAAGAGAACCTAATCCGGCGAACCTTCTTTTCCCCCCGCCGCATCGTCAAGCTATGAGCGAAGACATCAACATCATCATGGTCAACACCGAAGACGTCCCAGGGCGCACGATCGTCAAGACTCTGGGGGTCGTCAGCGGCTCGACTGTCAGAGCCAAACACGCTGGAAAGGACATTCTCGCCGGCCTGAAGAATATCGTCGGAGGCG
>CAYFHB010000152.1:0-1592 GCA_964342705.1 uncultured Candidatus Poseidoniales archaeon | reverse complement strand
CGATTTGATTAGCCTAGGCCGGCCTTCCAGATTTCTCCATCGGCCCTGACTTCCTTCTTCCACAGTGGGGCTTGGCGCTTGAGTTCATCAATCAGCCAACTACAGGCCTCGAAGCCCTCAGCCCTATGAGGTGAGGCAACGTGAATGCACACTATCGGCTCGCTAGGCCCCACTGACCCAGTGCGATGGGCCAGTACTACTGAGTTCACGCCGAACTGATCTACAGCCTGCTCGGCAAGATTGTTCAATACAACTGGGAGTTTCTCTTCCCAAGCATCGAACTCTAGCCTCTCCACGGTGACTCCATCGTCTTCTCCGCGGGTAAGTCCCACGAAACTGACTACGCTCCCGCAGCCTTCGACCTCGAGTTCGTGCCGGAGCCCATCGGGGTCGAGTTGTTCGGTTTCAACCAGCACCCGCACCCGTGGCATGACTCTCCATGCGGGTGCTGCGCTTGAACGCCACGCAAGACCCAACCGTTCAAGCGGGGGTGAATGTTCGCGGGAGCATGGGTGGGGAGCCTGTACACATTCTGGGTGCTGGGCTCTCTGGCCTAGCCGCGGCGACCTATCTGGCCAAGGCAGGTAGGGAGGTTCATGTCTATGAGATTAGAAGTGACAGTGGGGCTCGCTTCGATGGAGATTTCCAAGGTATTGAGAATTGGACCAGCAGCGAGTCTGACTTCTTCGATGAGATGAAGGATTGGGGATTGGACCCTGATGAGTTCAAATCGGATGATTTTGATATCATTGACCTAATCCATCCCGACGATGAGATAACCAATCCAATTACTGATGGCGTCGCATTCCGAGTGGTCGAGCGCGGTACTGACGCACATTGTATCGATCAGGGCTTCAAGCGAATGGCGACGGCTGCAGGTGCCACCATACACTACGGTACGCGAAGGGCTCCTGAGGACTGTCATATCGTCGCGGCAGGGCCCAAGGAATCCAGTGCGGTTGCCTTCGGCGAAATCTTTCACACCGACCACCCTAACCATGTTTCCTTCCAACTCAATGACAAACTTGCCCCGGGAGCCTACTCATATCTCATCATAATCGATGGAGTCGGACTGATTTGCACCTGCCTGTGGCGCAAGCAGAAGCGTACTTCGCGCTACCTCAATGAGACAATTGCATGGTACGAACAACACTACGAGTTGAATCGCAGACCTATCAAGAGAGTCGGTGGCAAAGGAGATTTCTCACTGCCTGACAAGTATGTCCACGAAGACCGATACTATGTCGGCGAGGCTGGAGGTCTGCAGGATTTCATGTGGGGGTTCGGGATGAGATACGCGGTGACCAGCGGAGTCTTTGCAGCGAAGGCGGTTCTCGGCGAGTGCGATTACGAGGTCGAGGTCCGAAAGCGCCTCGTCCCACTGGTCCGAGCCAGTGCCATCAATCGATTCCTGATGAACAGGGTCGGAGATAGAGGATTCAAATTGGTAGCAAACCACTGGATGAGAGATCAACGCAGGAAGGGCGACGGTCTCGCATTCATGCGCTGGCTGTACTCTCCGGGGCCTTTGCGCCTTATGCTGTGGCCGCTGGTCAGATTCGGCATGCTGCGCCGCAAGCAACTGAAGGACG
>CAYFHB010000151.1:0-1601 GCA_964342705.1 uncultured Candidatus Poseidoniales archaeon | reverse complement strand
GCCGGTGGCTTCGAAGGCCTCGGATCTCTCTTCGGTTGAAACTCGGAAGCAAGCGAAAAACCACTCCTGCAGCCACCGCTGAGCGGTGGCTATCAGGTCGTGCGGACGCTGGCCGCTCCAATGGGCGGATGCCGGGGGACAACTCACCCTTTCCTCGTCCAAGACGCACGACAGACACGCCGACCCCGTATGGTCGAACTCTGAGGTTCGAATGCTCCGAGGTCCCCTCATGTCTTCGCGTGAATGCGAATGATATCGCCATTCTGGACTTCGTGGTCGGCACCGATGACGCGCCCGCTGCGCGCATCGGTGGCGCGGATGAATCCGTCCCCGAGGTCGCTGTGAACCGCGTAAGCGAGTCCCTTTGCAGTGGTTCCCTCGGGGATGAGTATGGCGTCTGGTAGTATGTTTCCATCGCCATCGACCCAATGTGTCTCGTCTTGGACTGGGTATGCGACTCGTCGGTTCAGCTTGTCGAAGACGATATCACCGACAAGTCCGGTGAGTCCTCCTCCCGACCATTTTGAGAGATTCTCACCAATCGAGGCGAGGGCGCTTCGTTGGGCTTGGTTCAGTTTTGATTCGCCCTCGGCAGAAATAGAGAATCCACTCTGACCGGGGCGGTGTTCGATGAGTCCGGCTGCGCTCGCGCGACTCAATGCTAGTTCGGCTTCGGCACTTGTGGGAATCAGAATCCCGCCCGTTGATTCGACCATGGATGCGAGTTCATGCCACGCACCGTCAGGGGCTCGGTCTGCCTTATTCGCGGCCACGCAGATAGGGAAAAGTGCCGCACGAACTGTCCTCGCAAGTGTCGTCAATTCTGCTTGACCCCAATCCCATGGAACTCCCGCATCGGGGTGCTGCGCGCCTACAGCCGCGATTCCTGCCAATACCTGAGCCTCGCTGGCTCCGATCCCACTCAACTGCTCGTTGAGATAAGTAGCGAGCGCCTTCTCACCCTCGGATTGCACACGTCTTGCCCCGCGCTGCCAACTCGATTCAATGATGCCGCGAATCCAGGCATCCAACTCGCCAAGCAGGAATTCGTGTTCCTCAACAGGATTCGAGCCGCCTTCACCAACCGGATTGCCTTCGAGGTCTGTCGAGCCGGAGACATCGACGACTTGGATGAGCGCATCGCAGCGGGCGAGGTCCGAGAGAAATTGATTCCCGCGCCCGCGCCCTTCGTGGGCCCCGGGCACCAGCCCAGCCACATCTACGAGAGTGACAGGAACCAGCCGATTGTGGCCAACACACGAGCCTGTATTGGGAGTGCAAATACTACCCTCACGAGGGTCATCGTCTTCGGACCCCTGCAGGCGCCCATCTGCCTCGCGCTTCCCCCGGAGAGCCTCGCAGGCACACGGTTCTCGCAGTGGAATCCAAGCCACGCCGACATTCGGATCAATCGTCGTGAACGGATAATTCGCAATGTCCACTGGAGTCTGCGTCAGAGCCGAGAATGTCGTTGACTTCCCGACATTCGGCTTACCGACGAGTCCAATCCTCATGCGATTCCCTTCATCCAACTCGGGCGCTCTGCCCTCAACTTGACGGTCGAGCCATCAGCGTCAATCGACGCTCGCGCAAGCGCGAGC
>CAYFHB010000150.1:0-1709 GCA_964342705.1 uncultured Candidatus Poseidoniales archaeon | reverse complement strand
TCAGAAATCGAAGAGGGTCGGCTGGCTGTCGGATTTCAGGTGGTTGGCTGCAGCCAGCCGGTCGAGTGCACGCTTCATGCGACCGTCTGAGAAGCCGAACTCGCCTTGCAAGAAATCTCGCAAATCCTTCTCTACCGCTCGTGTAGCTTTTGGGATTGGATCTGGATGCACGGGGTGGTCGAGGAAGAGTCCGCGGATTGTCTCGATATCTTCTGGCATCTCGAATTCCTTGACCTCGGCAACCGCCTCCATAGTCCCGTGTTCACGAATCAATTTGAGTCCGGTTTTTGGACCGATTCCGCGGATTCCCGGGTGGAAATCTGTTCCAATCATAATCGCTAGATCGACGAGCTGTTCACGGGTGATTTCATGTTCGTCGAGCAATTCCTGCAGCACCACTTTCTCGGCGGTTAGAAGGCGACCGAACTTGCGACGACCGTGGCTTGTAAGGTTGCGAATCATCACCGGTGAGCCGTAGAGCAGAGTGTCCCAGTCCTGGCTGGCGACCGCTGCCACCTCGCCGTTCGCACAACGCACGGCACCGGCTCCCTCCGCCTCCATCGGGGCTTCTATCCAGACTAGGCCGAGCAACTCGAAGAGGCGCTTGGTCTCCGCCACCATATCACGGGTGTATTCGGCGGTCTGAGGCCCGAGTTTCTTGGCCAGAGCCATATCGCCAGCCTCGACCGCTGCCTCCCATTTTGCGCTCGCCTCCTCCTTGCGATCCTTGCGTCCGGCGAGCGTCTCGAGTTTGAGGTCATGCGGGCGACCGTCGAAGAAGAACACCGGTTCGATGCCCTGCTCCATCATCCAGGTCGCTCGATCCAAGAATCCCATCAGGTGAGCGACAGGGCGTCCCTCGTAGGACAGCGGTTTTCCGTCTTGCCCGACAAGGCTGGTGATGAATTGGTAGGCGTTGAGGAAGACATCGATGGCTACACGCTGGCCGGCCAATTCACTCATCTCGAGCGGATGAGCGGTCGCCAGGTCCCTCAGATTGCAGCCCAGATTCGATTCCCCCGTGCGCTCGCAAACCAGTGGTGAGCGTCGAGGCCTTTAGGGTTTGAATCGAGCGCGGGCGGAACAGAGGCATCGGCATGGCGGGGTTGGGTGAGACTTCGAACGGCGGGCTGATGCTGATTGGAAGCGGTTGGCATCCAGCCTTATTCCGTTCAGAGGCTGAAGCATTAGTAGGTCCCGTAGGGTTCCTCCATCCGAGAGTTGTAGTTACTGCTTCGACAGATGAGATAGCACTCAATCGGCTCAGTAGGTCCGCCTTAATCGACGAAGTACTGTGCAATGCTGAGCATAGTGTGGTTGTAGAACCAAACAGAATTATCCAACGAATTGTAGATTGGGCGAAAGAGAATCTCCCCAAAGGCAGCTTTGCAGTTCGAGTCAATGTAGTCGGTTCATCGTTAGCAGGTTTTTCCCGTTCAGCAATAGCACAGGGCGTAGGAGCCGAAGTCTTTGGCGATTCACATCCGGTAGATTTGGAGAATCCCGACAATGAAATCGTGGTTTTCCTAGCAGGCCCAGAAGATCCACCGAATCATCCCGACCCACTATACCTCTCTCCCCCGATGATTATCTGGGGTTTGAAACAGAAAAATTGGCAACGTTCAGGGTGGGGGGGTCGTTCACCGATGGAGCGACCATTCTTCCAACCCGTCTCCTTAGAACCTAGATTGGCTAGACTGATGATATCA
>CAYFHB010000149.1:0-1794 GCA_964342705.1 uncultured Candidatus Poseidoniales archaeon | reverse complement strand
CGGCCTCCGCATCTTCAGTGCGGCGCTCTCCCAGCTGAGCTACAGTCCCCGTAGCGACCTCGCCACATCGAATCCGTCTTCAAGGCTTTGCAAAGCAAATCATCGACCGAATAAGGCGGCTCAATCAGAAGAGGTCGTCGAAGTCCTCGTCTTTACCGCCTTCGATGGACATCATCTTGCCATCGTCCTTCTTTGCCGCCGGCGCCTTCGCGGCCTTCTTCTCGACTTTCTTTGCAGCGATGGCTTCCTTTTTCGCCTTCGCAGCGACTTTCTTGTCTTTCTCAGATTCAAGAGATTTCTTGCGCGCCTCGGCCTGTTCCTTCTCGCGCCGAGCCAATTCCTCGACATCAATTCCGGCCTCTGCAGCGAGCTTCAGTCGGCGCTCATCGCGAGCACGGATCTCCAGCAGGCGCTGGCGCGCCTTCTCGTAATGTTGAGCCATGTACATCGCATCGTGCTCGAGCAATGGCGAATCAGAAATGATGGTGATATCCATCCAATCGCCCTCCTCAGCCAGATACTCAGCGAAGGGCTCGAATTTCAAGTCGGATTTCTTGATCTGCGTGTAGTGCTGAGCATTGCCCATTCGGTGCTCGACACCGGCGAAGTGACAGTAGAACTTCTTCCCTCCAATAGTCTCGCGTACCTGATCGAACAACTCAGCATAATCTTCGGACGTCTTCAGGCGACCGTGACCACGAGCGTGAATGTGAGCCATGTTGAGCACAGGCACGGTACCCTCGACGTGGTTGACGACCTCGAGGACCTCTTCGACGGTTCCCCAGAGTTCCTGTTGACCCGAAGTCTCGATACCCACGAGGGTCGGCTCCGCCTCATGCACCCAAGGGAAGGCGGAGTACTCCTCCTCTTCCTCTTCGTTACCCCAGATTGAGCGGACGCGATCTACCACACCAGCGAAGACGTTGGCGACCTGTTCGTTGGCTTCGGTTCCGGGGTCGTATTCCCCATAGGGCCCGACGTGACAAACCATGTGACGAGCATTGACGATCTTCCCGACCTGCATGCTCGACTCCATCTTCGAAAGTGTTCGATTACGCTCGCGACGGCTCCCCAAGAGCTCACCGTAGTACGGCCCGTGCACGTTCATCTCAAACTCGGCTTTGTGGCTGAGAATGCCAGCCTGCCAATACTGATCGAAGTGGTGCGGCTGAACTTGACGGACGGTTTGAATCTCCATCGTTTCAAGTCCGAGAACCGTGATATCGTCCATTCCTTCGACGATGGTCCGGCCCTTGCAAGAGAGCGGAACACCGGCTGGTCCAAGTCTGAGTGGCATAGGCTTCGCTCCTCGCGGGTCGGGCCGAAGGGGTGTCCCTACTAAAGGGGTATTCGGGAGAGGTGTGGAGAAGTGAAAGTGAAAGTGCAGCGAATCCAAAGGATTCGAGGGTGTTTTTCGTGGTTTCAGCAGCGGTTTGCCGCGGCGGCGATGCCGTCTGCTCCCGGTCCTTGCCGCGGCAATTCGCAGAGGTATCGGCCGAGCCAATCGGAGGTTGATTCGGCCGAGCATGAACCTGTGTGTGCGCCGAGCGAGTGCTCGATTCTGACTCGCTTCTCGCTCGGCTCGAAGGCGATGACTTGAGGCACCATTCCGCGGAGTCGAATCTCACTGAGAAGTTGGGTCGAATCCATCTCTTCGATCGAGGCTACCTCAGCGAGCGCATCCTCGGTCAGGAACAAGATGTGGATCTGACGGATTCGCTCGATGACGAAGCCCCAAGCCTCGGCCAACTGGGCCGTGTCATCGGGTTGATCGACAATCATCACAACGCGCGG
>CAYFHB010000148.1:0-1854 GCA_964342705.1 uncultured Candidatus Poseidoniales archaeon | reverse complement strand
ATATTGTTGATGTTGTTCTGACCGGAGGAGCCAAACTGACTTTGTGGGTAATCGTTCCAATGCTAGTAGCTGGATTCCTAACACCATGGCCTTACAATTATTGGCGCTTGAAGAAGTACGGAATGGCTTGCCACTGAAGGGGATGATTCTGCGTGGGTGAAATGAACAATCTCGCCGACGAGATTTCTGCATGGATTCGGGATTATGCTGAGCAGCATGGCATTTCTACGCTTGTGATTGGGGTATCTGGTGGAATTGATTCAGCTGTTACCTCGACGCTTTCAGCACGCACGGGCTTGGCGACTATCGTGCTCAATATGCCTATCCATCAAGCGCCCGAGCAATACGAATTATCGCAGCGGCACATAGGCTGGTTGGAGGAGAATTTCGACAATGTTGAAGGTCGCGTTGTTGACCTAACTGGGACTTACGATGCCTTTCTTGCCGAGATGGCAGACGAGGATTTGTCGCCGCTGGCCAAGGCTAATTCGCGGGCGAGGTTGCGCATGGCTACGCTATATGCGGTAGCTGGTTCGACGAACGGGATTGTCGTTGGGACTGGAAATAAGGTCGAGGATTTTGGTGTTGGTTTCTTCACGAAATACGGCGATGGTGGAGTCGATATCTCGCCCATCGCCGACCTGATGAAATCCGAAGTATTCGCGCTTGGTGCGGCTCTTGGGGTTCTACAAGAGATTCAGCATGCTGCGCCGACAGATGGCCTTTGGAACGATGGGCGCACAGATGAGGATCAGATTGGCGCGACTTATGATGAGTTGGAGTGGGCGATGGCTCACGAGGCTGGCGAGAGTTCTGGTGAATTGACTGAGCGTCAACGAACGGTTCTGTCGATCTATCGCGGATTCAATACATCAAACGCCCACAAAATGAATCCTATTCCGGTGTTCAAGCGGCAGTCGGATGAGTGAGGTGAGCTGCTTGTCAATGCAGCGCTGCGGACTGGATGAGGTTCGCGCTGCCCACGAATCCGGCGAAGACATCACACTGATTCTGGTCAAGCGCGAACACGGTTCCTCTGATGTCGACGCATTGGTCGCAGAGGCCGAAGATTCGGGGATTCGCATCATCGAAGGATCGGAAAACGACCTTTGGCGAATGGCTCGTGACAATGTCGAAGGCGCACCCGATATACTTGCCTTAGTAGGCCGCGATCCCGCCGCATCGTTTGAGGAAGCCCTAGCGGCGGGTGGTCTCATCTGGCTGCTCGACGGTGCGAAGTATCCGGTCAATATCGGATTCTGTATCAGAACCGCCGAAGTCTCGGGCGCGGATGCGGTTGTGGTTGATGGCGAATTGAACAATGCAGAGCGAAGCGCGGCCAAGCGCGCTTCGATGAAAGCCCACCGATTTATCCCAGTCTTCTGGCAATCCGCAAGCGAATCAATCCACGCCGCCAAGTCAGCAGGCTACCGAATCCTAGCCCTAGAAGACATCGGGGACAAGGCACCATGGGATGTCGATTTGACCGGCCCAGTGATGCTAATCGTAGGCGGCGAGCGCGCTGGAATCAGCGCGGAAATCCTCGCTCTCGTAGACGAAACCATCCGCATCCCGATGAGCGGTTTCGTCCCATCATTCAATCTGCAAGCCCCACTCAGCGCGGCGTCCATCGAAGCGCAGCGCCAGCGTTCTCAGTAAGTGTAGAAATCGCTGACTATCGCTTACTCTGTAGGCGGAAAAACAGAGCAGGAGTGTTCTCCCTGTACTTCTGGTACTCGGGATCATCACCCCACTTGGCCAAAGCCCGCCTATCTAGAAGCGGTATTCCACTGACCTTGGTAAGTAGCAGATAGACAAAGACAGGCGATATCCAGGACACCATCTCGAGTCCTT
>CAYFHB010000147.1:0-1872 GCA_964342705.1 uncultured Candidatus Poseidoniales archaeon | reverse complement strand
CAATCGTATGCACGCTGGCGAACAGGTCCAACGCATCTGCTTCGGAATTGACCCGGGCCCGCGCCCTGGCCTTGCCTGGCTGGCCGACGGGCGTCCAGCCGGCTCAAGTCAGATGGAATCGGTCGACGCAACCGTCGACAGGGTGGTGGAGATCCTCAGAGACATCCGCCCAGCAGAATCCGTCGTCCGCATCGGCGACGGAGTCCGCACAATCTCCTCGCGCATCGCAAATGTCTGCCTAGCGAGAGGTCTTTCCGTGCAATTCGTAGACGAGCGCTCTACCTCTCGCGGCTCACGTCACAACCATGTCAGCGCCGCTCGAAGGATCTGCTCCCTCGAAGGAATCCCGGTCACCCAACGGCTGCAGGTCATTCCAACAGAGGGTGAGGTTCGCGAAATCCAGCGTCGCAGTCGCCGAATCTCTGAGGGCCGACTAACAATTCCCGCCGGCCTAGCCCGCGCAGTAGCCGTAGGTCGCCTAACACTAAGCGAAGCAGTCGAACTGCACATTGATTCTCTCGACCGCTGAATCAGATAACTCAGGGGTACTTTCCACGACGGAAGGCGCGAGTCCTTTCAATCCCGGGGAATCGGTCCTCGGACTCGCGATAAACAGTCTTCATATTATTGAGGAAATTATTGTCATCGGTCACGATTAGCACCATATCAGTGCCTGGGTCCTCGCCTTCATCCATCCACGCGAGGACGATCTCCATCGTCATCCGAGCACCCTCGCGATGAGGATAAGCGAACACATCCATGCTAATGGGCGGCATCACTAGAGTCGTGCGCTCATCGATAGCCTCAATCTGTTCGAATAGCGAAGCATAGGACTGCTTGAGCAGATCCCTCCTGAAATTATCTTGATTCGGACGTCGACAATCCGGCCCAACCACATGGACCAGATTGTCGAAAGGAAGCTTGAACCCAGGTGTGGTCACGGCTTCGCCGACGCCGCATGGCTGGAGATTCTCCTTGCGGCGCTCAACAGCAATCCCATGACAGAATTCACGCAATTCAGGGCCAGCCTTCTGGTGAATCTTCTCATCCAAACCTTCCCGTCCGCCGAGGCGGTTGTTTGCAGTGGTTACGAGCACATCCCCTTCGACGCGCAGGATGTTTCCGTATAGGACACGAACTTGTCCATACTTGCATTCACGCACGATAACGGTCTCGACCATACAGATACGAGAGGGGGCCGCCCGCTATCACCCCTTCGTCGCCTGATTCTTCCAAATCAGCGACTCAGTCCTCCGTCAAAGGGTTCTTCGCCACGAAGCCCCTCCGTACCTCTACCATGTCAGTCGGATATGTTCTGATCAACGTCGAACCGAGTTCGGAATTCTCTGTCTTTGAGACGGCCTCGGCCTTGCCCTTTGTGGTCGATGCCAACCTTCTGTTCGGAGACCACGATTTGATTCTCAAGATCGAGGCCGCGAATATGGGTGAAATCGCTAGATTGGTCGTCGATTCCATCCGGTCGATAGATGGAGTGGTCAATACCAAGACGCTCGCTTGTGCAGAGTTGTGAGAGCGAAACGTTGCCATTCCGTCGTCGATTCGGTGACGATTTACACCGATTTCACCCCGGATTTGCACCCCTTCGGTGCATCCGGTTTTTTCCAAAAGGTGCTCACAGCGGCGCAGTAAAGCGGTTTTCCGCCTCAAACTTCATAATCTCCCCGAGTGGCCCGATTTGCGGAGGTGGATAATTCAATGTCTGGCAAGAAATACTTCGTTTTGATGGAGGGCGGTAATGATACAGCCCAAGTTTTCGTGAGCAAGCAGCCCCGCGGCGCAGCTCTGAAGGCGGCTACACGTGGTCACACTGACATTCAGCTGCGCGAGCGCGGTACGAACAAGGTGCACTGC
>CAYFHB010000146.1:0-1906 GCA_964342705.1 uncultured Candidatus Poseidoniales archaeon | reverse complement strand
CCGTATGCTTCGGCGTGGTCGAAGCAATTGACTCCAGCATCGCGTGCGATGCGCATCAATTGCTTCGCGGTCTCGATTCCGGCGTCACCTGAGAGTCGCTCTTTGACGCCGTAAGTCGCCCAGAAACCGTAGGATAGAACCGAGACTTGGATTCCGGTTTGTCCCATCATTCGGTAGTACATGTATTCGTGACCCATGCTGCGTGTAAGTCGCACGAGTACTCAAGCATTGGGTTGGCTCTCAACCATCCTTTAGATTCCTTTCATAAATCACAGTCCGAACGCAGGGGCAATGAGGGACAGCAGCGAGTGGCATCCTACCGCCTTCCGCACGCACACAATTGGTCAGATTGTGAGCGATGGCGCCGATCTCATCGGTGAGCAAGTCACCATCGCAGGTTACGCAGAAACCGTCCGCGGCCGAGGCGCCATCGCCTTCGTCATGCTACGCGACGGAACCGGACACATCCAAGCATTCTGCAAGAAGGATAACATGGACGGAGCCACCTTCGACGCGGTCCAATCCGCTCCTCGTGAATCAACAATCCAAGTCACTGGAAACATCGCCCAGAAGCGACCTCCCAAGGTGAAAGACGGTGAGGCACCACCTCCGCCCGAGTATGAGGTAAACGTGACCGGCGCGAACGTGCTTTCCACCGCCGCCACCCCTCTACCAGTCGGCATCACCGACGAGGTGAACGTGGGACTCGACATCCGTCTCGACAACCGTCACCTCGACCTGCGCAGAGCGCATGTGAACGCAATGTTCCAACTACGCTCAAAGGTCCTGCAATACGGACGCAACCACCTGATCTCCGAAGGCTTCCAAGAGATAAACAGCCCGAAGATAATCGCAAGCGCAAGCGAGGGAGGAACCAACCTCTTCCCGATGATGTACTTCGACACACCAGCTTTCCTCAGTCAGTCGCCTCAACTCTACAAGCAACTCGCAGTTCTCGGCGGTCTCGAGCGCGTCTTCGAAATAGGTCCCGCATTCCGCGCCGAGAAGCACGATACTTACCGTCACTTGAACGAATTCATCTCCTTCGATATCGAGGGTGCGTGGATGAACGACGAGGACGTTATGGGTGTGCAGGAGCGCATGATCCACCACATCTGGAGCCAGGTTGCAGCCAATGACCAGCACCTCTTCGATAGCATAAACGCATACCGCGAAAGCCAGGGCCAAGAACCGGTCACGGTCGAAATTCCTGAACTTCCGTTCCCGCGCATTCCGTATTGCGAAGCGATTGAAATCGTACAGAAAGGAGGCGGCGAGATTGAGTGGGGTGATGACATTGAGAGTCATCACTGTGATTTGATCGCCGCCCAGTATCCAGGATTCCACTTTTTGCCGCGCTGGCCGATGGCGATGAAGCCCTTCTACATCTTCCATGATGAGTCGGAGAAGGGCGCGACTGGAGGCCAGTTGTCACGTGGATTCGATTTGAATTACGGGCGCGATGAGATGACTAGTGGCGGCCAGCGCGAACATCGTGTCGATGTTCTCGAGCAAAATCTACGAAACATGGACCTCGACCCGGCGGACTTCACTTTCTACACCGATGGATTCCGCTACGGCGCACCACCGCACGCCGGTTGGGGACTTGGTGTGGCACGACTTCTCATGATCCTGACCGGTGCAGGAAACGTTCGCGAAGTAGTTCTCTTCCCACGCGACCGTTCTCGAGTGACTCCCTAATTCCGAAGATTTGGTCAGAAATTAGAAACATCCGTTAATACGGTTGATTGATCAGCATTGGTTGTGAGAAAAGTCTCCCTTGTAGGCCTCATCTTCGTGTTGGCGATTACTTCAGGAGTCGTGTTAGCCGACACTTCCCAGCAGAGTGAGGGCGAAACATACGTTGTCAGTGTCGATAGTACGAATCTCAGATTCTCGCCTGAAA
>CAYFHB010000145.1:0-2007 GCA_964342705.1 uncultured Candidatus Poseidoniales archaeon | reverse complement strand
GTGGGATGAGAGCGGCAATCCGCTGGCGAGCCACGAAGCTTTCCTCGCTGCGACTTGCCCGCAGTGTGCTGGTCCGGCACGCCGCGAGACAGATACGATGGATACTTTCTATGATTCATCTTGGTACTTCATGCGGTTCGCTGATTCAGCCAACGAGAGCGAACCGTTCGACCGCGCAGCGGTCGATTATTGGATGAAAGACGGCGTGGATCTCTACATCGGTGGAATCGAACACGCCGTCATGCATCTCCTGTATGCACGCTTCTTCACCAAGGCGACGCGCGATTTGGGAATGAATTCTGTCGGCGAGCCTTTCGGGCGCTTGGTCTGTCAGGGCATGCTCAACGCGCCCGCTCCGTTCTGTATTGACTGCAATACGGAGTACCACATCGAGAATTTCGGAGGTGAATGCCCGACGTGCGGAGGCGCTTTGGGGTCGCGTTCGGCGAAGATGAGCAAGTCGTTGGGCAATACGGTGAGCCCGGGAGACATGGTCGGGCGATTCGGGGCCGATACGGTCCGACTGTTCATCCTCTTCGGGGCGAATCCTGAGGCTGGAATGGACTGGTCTGACAACGCGGTTTTGGCAAACCACAAACAACTGCTCTCGATAATCGAGGCTTTCGAATCGGTCATCTCCGATGATTCGTTGACGGATGCATCAGGTCCTATGGACGATTGGTTGCTGGCTCGCCTGCGGGTGAATCAGGCGCGCTGGCGGGATTGCATGGATTCTGTGAGCCTGCGCGAGGCTGTGATGGCGAGCCATTTCGAGATGCTTGCTGATTGGCAGTGGTATCGTCGGCGCGGAGGGAATGACCGTGGCACTGCGCACCGTTTCTTGGCTGGATGGGCGCCTATGTTGGCTCCTGCTACGCCGCATATTGCCGAGGAATTCTGGGCTGCGCTTGGGATGGATGAGAAAGGTTCGATGCTCGCGAGCCACGATATGGTGTTTGAGGCAGAGGTGGCTGGTGATGCTGGTGTTCTCGCGGGCGAGGCATACATTCGTGGGCTTCTCGAGTCGGCTCGAAACCTGCGCGGCTTGGCCGAGCGTCATTCGGATACACCGATTACCAGTTTGGTGATTCAGACCTCGCCAGCGTGGAAGATTGAACTGGCTCGCGAGGCTGTGGCGCTTGCTGCTGCGGATTTTGATTTCAAGCGTGAAGGGCAGGGCCATCTGAAGGCGCTGCCAATCTTCGAGGATGAGACTTTGCGCGGTGAGATTTTCCAGACTTGGATGGCCCTGACGATGGGCTCAAAGAAGAAGCGAGGCCGTATCCACACTTGGTCGGATGGCGAGAAGGAATTGATTGAGAGCGGCCTCGACGAGGCGGCCGTCATAATCGAGAATGCCGAGTTCATCGCTGCTGTTCTCGAAGTTGACAGCGTCGTCGCTTATGCTGCTGGTGAGGGCGAGGATGTTGCTGGTAAGGCTCGCTTCGCTTCGCCGCTCGAGCCTGGGATAGCATTCATCTGAGGTGCGCGGAGGCTGATTTAATGGCCGAACATTCTGATTCAATAGCCGCGCAGTCCATCGTTCTCATCGATGGTTATTGTCCGGTCTGCACTGGCTGGGCGGCCTTCATCAACAAGCGCGACAAGACCGGGCGACTCTCCGTCGTCGCGCAGGAGACCGATCGAGGCCGAACTCTGCTCAAGGAGCAACCAAGCAACCTCTCTGGCCTCGACTCAGTGTTTTTCATCGACGAATCCGGTCGATGGTCCGCCCGTTCATCGGCCACCATCCACATTCTCCTTCGACTCCCACTTCCATATCGATTGGGCGCCATCATCTGGATGGTCCCGCGCCCAATCCGCGACGCCGCCTACGATCTCTACGCCTCGCGACGTCGCCGCACCATCTGACCGGGCTCTCAACAAGCCACCTCGACCTGCGAGGGTTCATGGACGTCCGGCATCTCGCCGGCTCGTTGAGCGAGAAGAAGGAACGCGGCGGCCGCCGCAGAAGGCGCCGGCCGCGCAAGAAGCCGACCAACGGCA
>CAYFHB010000144.1:0-2102 GCA_964342705.1 uncultured Candidatus Poseidoniales archaeon | reverse complement strand
GCATATTTGCTACGAAGCGCAGCGATTCGCGCTCTGGCCTAAGGGTCTGGCGAACCTGCCACCAAGCATCGAGTGGAATCCTGCCCGTCATTCGCCAGACACGATTGATGGCGCGCTCGGGCTTGAGTCGCTTGGCCTCGCTTTCAATCGCTGGCACGCGCCCCCATCCACACAAAGCAGCCTGCTCAAAACGCGAGCGACCCGAGTTTTCCTCGGCTCGCTCGATAATCCGCGGCAAATCGAAATTATCGATATTGTAGCCTGTGATGAAATCCGGATCCTCATCGCGAACCAGCCGCGTCAAGCCCTCAAGAATCTCCTGCTCGCTCCCCCGAAATTCGTGTTCTGAGCGCGAATCCCCCCTCGCAACAATAGCAGCCGCGCATAGAATCGTATTGTGTTTCACACTCGTCTCAAGGTCGAAGGAGAAAGTCACGAAAGGTGCTGGGAACGGGTCAGAGCGAGTCAGATCACCCACGGAACAAGCCACCACCATATCGCAAGGATAGAGTCCCGAGCCGCCAAAATCACGAATCCGTTCAGCCGCCTCGACACGACCACCCTCGAACTCACCAACCATCTCAGCAGGAGCACGCCCACCAGCCCACAGCACCTCACCTGCTAGGCGCACGTGAGGCCCGAGATCAAGATCCAACAACAAGCGCTGGACAAACAAAATGTCAGCACTGGTAACCTCCCAATCGCCATCAGCAGCCAAACGCTTGCGCAAACGAGGGACGACATACGGCTGCTCAACATCAACACGCCAGTGAGGCTTCACCCCAAGCGGAGTCCACTTCTCAACCGGTTCACCGATTGCGACCACCTCACTCATCTCACGAACCTCCGCAAGAGCATCGGCCGCATCCTCAACCCCACGCGGCTTGCCGGGCAAGGCAATCTCGAGGAACGGCGTCAAACCCTCAACCAGCACAACAACGGAATGTCCCTCGCGCGCACGGCACCACAACTCGACGGTCGTGCGCGGCGGCGTCGAAGCCACCGCCTGATACGATCCGGAGACGATGCACATCTCTCCTTCCCAACGCACACCAGCACCCCGAGCGACCGTAGGAACCCAACGAATCAACCCTTGTGCGACCAGCCGGAGCGAGCAAACCATGATTATCGGCAGAAATTGTTGAAAACCGACCCCTCTCCCACTGATTCATCGGTGGTCGGATGATGGAGGAAGCAGAGTCTGACACCGAGCCTTCCATTGACTGGGACTCGATGACCTTCAGTTTCACCGAGACAGACCGAATGTACATCGCCAAGTGCAAGCAGGGCGAAGCATGGCAACCGGGAGTCATGCAAGACTTCCAAGACCTCCAACTCTCTCCTGCCGCGGGCGTCATCAACTACGGACAGGGATTGTTTGAGGGGATGAAAGCGCGACGGGCGGAGGATGGCAGGATTCTGTTATTCCGCCCGGAGCTGAATGCGAGGCGCGCACAAGAAGGAAGCAGGCGCCTCGGGATGGCGGTCGTACCCGAAGAGATGTTTCTTGATGCCGTGCATCAAGTAATCCATGAGAACGAACGCTGGATTCCGCCAACGGGCCGTGGTGAATTGTACATTCGCCCGTTGATTTTCGGGAGCGGTGCAATTCTCGGCGTGGCTCCCGCTCCCGAGTACACTTTCCTTGTTTATGCAGTTCCCGTCGGGCCTTACTTCAAGGGCGGCATGAATCCGATTTCACTCAAGGTGTCCGACGAATATCACCGAGCTGCACCAGGTGGTTCGGGCGGCGTCAAGGCGATTGGAAATTACGCGCCCGGAATGATGCCTTCGAAGAATGCGAAGGCAGAGGGATATGCTGAGATCATCTATCTCGACGCTGTTCATCACCGATACGTCGAGGAGGTCGGAGCGGCCAACTTCTTCTGCGTCAAGGACAATGTTCTCTACACTCCGGAGTTAACTGGGACGATTCTTCCAGGAATCACTCGGCTCTCTACCATCGAGCTGGCTCGCTCACTCGGCTACCAAGTGCTCGAGACGAAAGTCGACATCGAATTCGCGATGGGTGCCGATGAAGCATTCTGCGCCGGCACCGCAGCAGTCATCTCACCAATCGGCTCAATCGAGCACGGCGGCAA
>CAYFHB010000143.1:0-2133 GCA_964342705.1 uncultured Candidatus Poseidoniales archaeon | reverse complement strand
CGAGTTCAATCTCACGCTTTTCCGCTACGCTGTAATTGCGGATGATTGCGACCGAGGCGTGTGGAGCGACGAGCGCGAGCCTATCCAATTCGACTTGAGTCAGTTCTCGATCCTCGATCTTCAGCACATCCTTTCGTCCGACCTTGCCGCTCGGGACATTCATCACCAGACTGATTGGGTTTGAGCGGCCGACATCGACGCGCAGCATCTGCATGACTTGCAGTGCCTTTCCGGCTGGAATGTGATCGACGACGGTGCCGTTACAAATCGCTGTAACACGCCTCATCTCGCTCATGCTTTCACCTTCTTTGGAACCTTGACGCCGAGGCTTCTACAGAGCAGAGCCATGCGCGTCGGCACGCCGTTGAACGCCTGCTCGAAGTAACGCGCGTGCTTTGTCGAGTCGACGCTCGGGTCGATTTCATCGACTCGAGGAAGCGGGTGCATGACGATCATTCCGCCCTTTGCACCCGCCAAATCCTCCGCGGTCATCTTGTAGATGCCCGCGACCTTCGTGTACTCATCCTCATCAGGGAATCTCTCCTTCTGGATTCGAGTCATGTAGATAACGTCCGCATTAGGGATGGAGCCGGCCATATCCTCGCTTTCTGTCACGTCGGCTCCATGAGCCTGCAGATCACCAACAATCTCCGCCGGCATCCGCAGGCTCTCGGGCGACACGAGCGTCAACTTCGCTCCGAATCGCACCAGCGCGTGCGAAAGGGAATGCGTCGTGCGCCCGTAGCGCAGATCGCCGACAAGGACCACGTTCAACCCCTCGAGAGTCCCGTGGGCCTGTCGAATCGTGAATAAATCGAGCATAGTCTGAGTCGGGTGGTTGCCAGCGCCGTCGCCGGCGTTCAGCACAGGAATCTCAACCGCGTCGGCGCTGTATTGAGCCGCACCCTGCCGAGGGTGGCGAATCACAGCGATGTCAGAATACCCATCAACCATCTGCATGGTATCGTACAGCGTCTCTCCCTTCGCCACACTCGACCCGACCGAACTTAGGTTCAGCACCTCGCCTCCAAGACGCTTCATAGCGCTCTCGAAAGACATCCGGGTGCGGGTCGAATTCTCGAAGAATAAGTTCCCTAGGACCTTTCCCTGGAGGAGTGGAGCATAGACATCTCCCTTGGCCACCGGCAGCAGTCTGTCCGCCGCATCAAGAATCTCCACGATCTCTTCATTGGTCAGATCGTCCATGGTGATCAGGTCGCTCATGTCCTGCCCTCCGCCGAATCCCAACGCAGTCCTCTCATAGCCCTTACCCTCCGCTATCACGGCTGAAACCGCGCTCCGTCGGCTTGAAGTCGGATGCTTGCGCCCCGCGGGCGATGATAATCTCGCGTACGCCCGTGCGGGTGTCGTTTTGTGGGGGTGGGACCGATGTCGATTGGTTCGCCAACTCCGAGCCTGAAGGTGGCCGCGTAACCTCGCTGGCCCTCGCTCGCCACATCCACGTCACGGTCAATGCTCGCTTCGACGATCGGGTTCGGGTTTCCTACTCTAAGATGGAGTTGGTCGATGATTTCGAGGAGCTTGAGCACGAGCTGGTTCGCGAGGCGATGCGGCTGACTGGGGTGACTAGCGGCGTTGAGATTACGACCATCGCCGATATTCCGTCTCGTGGGACGGGCCTCGGATCTTCCTCTACCGTTACCGTTGGTTTGCTGAATGCTCTGCACCGCTTTGCTGGACGGGTGGTTTCAGCGGCGCAGTTGGCCGATGAGGCCTGCCGGATTGAGATCGATGTGCTAGGGCAGCCCATCGGCCGACAGGATCAGTATGCTGCTGCTTTTGGCGGTGTTAATTCGATTTCATTTGGGTCTGATGGGGTGGTTGTTGAGCCGCTCGATTTGGGCGATGATGTTCTCGAGCGGCTCGAATCTGAATTCACGCTTGTCTTCACTGGGATGAGCCGTCGGGCGAGTTCGGTGTTGTCGGAATCGCCCGAGGATGAAGCTGATCGACTTGCCAGGCTACGCGCCATTCGCGCGCAGGCTGACGAGGCGCGCGCCCATCTTGAATGTGGAGATTTAGCAGGGCTTGGCGCGCTCCTCGAGGGCGCTTGGCAGGCCAAGCGCGGAATTACTGCCAGCCTTTCACACGAGGAGCTGGATGCTCTCCACG
>CAYFHB010000142.1:0-2290 GCA_964342705.1 uncultured Candidatus Poseidoniales archaeon | reverse complement strand
GAAGGCAGCTAGGTTGGTCGTCGATTTAGCCTCGGCTGCGGGTGCTAATGAGTTCCTCAAAGTGGAGAATGCACATGTCTCAGGAGTGAGCGTGATCACTGGAGGGCATGGCCTTCGAAGATTCTTGGCAGATCTGTCTGGCGACCCAGAGGGGAAGGTAACCATCCCTACGACTCTGAATTCGGCCGGATGTGACCACCAGAAAATGGATGAGATGGGAATCGACTATCCCGACTTCCTTGAGCAACAGTTCGAGATTGTGCATGCATACTCTGAGCTTGGAATAGAAGCAATTCTGTCATGCACGCCTTATGATCGAGGTATAGAGGATGATGAGGGAATCGGCTCTTGGGCCGAGTCCAACGCAGTCTGCTTCTCCAACTCCTACACCTCACTAATTACCAACAGAGAATCCGGTCTATCGGCCCTCGCAACTGCACTAACTGGATGGGCTCCCAAATGGGGGCTACATCTAGACGAGAATAGAGTTCCGAACATCCTTGTCAATGTCGAGTGTAATATGTCGGATCCAACTGACTGGAGCATCCTGGGAGATTGGATTGGCAAGCAGATTAGGCCTGAATGGAGTCTTCCTTGGGGGCCGATGCCTCGAATTATTGGACTGCCTGATTGGGCAAGTTTTGAGATGCGCAAGGCACTAACTGCTGCAGCGGCCAACTACGGCTCTCCTATGCTTTGGGCAGATGGTCTGACAGCCGAGGCTCCTGAGGTTGAATCATACGAGGGAGAACTCACTTTTGGTGAGGAGGAGCTTGCTGAGCGTTATGCTGACTTGGCTCCGACTGGAACTGTCGATTTGATTGTCATCGGTTGCCCTCAGGCAAGCGTTGGTGAAGCGCGGGCAACCGCAGCGGCGGTCCGTGCGCGTATGGAATTGGGACAGAAGATTCCCGACCGCCGACTCTGGGTATTCACCAGCGGGC
The DNA here is from genome assembly GCA_964342705.1 of uncultured Candidatus Poseidoniales archaeon. GTDB lineage: Archaea > Thermoplasmatota > Poseidoniia > Poseidoniales > Thalassarchaeaceae > MGIIb-O1. The sequence continues at coordinate 1,346 of CAYFHB010000142.1, read as the reverse complement.
ATAATCAAGAATTGTTGGAGGCGGATGGGACCGTTGCACTGCTCGAGGAAGCGGGGGCGCTGGTGTTGAAGGATACGTGCCCTGAAGTGACGCCGTACAACCGTTCAAAGTACAATCATCTGTTGACGAATTCGCTGAAGGCGGAGCATTATCTGAAAAGCGGCTTGAATCGTTTACCGACGAGTGTTGCGTGCATCGAGGATTGCGTGGCTCATGCCTTCGACCCCAATTTGTCGGATGGTCCTCGCCCTGTTTTCGGGGCAAAGGATGCGAAACCTCTGGTTACGAATAAGGCTCGTCAGGATGGGGACGCTGTGCTGACTGGGAGCGGTTTACCGAGTCAGACAGAATGGGTGGTTCGAGGTAAGGCTATGGTTACTGATGTGCCGATTACTTACCTCGGGTACGTCAATCGCGATACTGGGGTTATCGAGGAACCGGGTCATCCCTTGGATGGGGTCGCGATTGAGGATACTGTACTGATTTATCCGAAGGGCTCAGGTTCTACTGTTGCGCCCTTCGTTTTGATGGGTTTGATCTACACTGGGAAGGGGCCGCGTGGGGTTGTGAATCGCGATGTGTGTCCGCTAACCCTTCCTGCGGCGAGTTTGCTCGCCGTGCCTTATGCTCACGGATTCGATGAAGACCCAACTCTCGCAGTCAACGATGGTGATGAGGTGGAGATGGTGCTTGAGAACGGTCAGGTGCAATTGACGGTTCTCTCCCGCGCGGGCGAGGATTGATGACCGCGCGGCTTCGCGTTGTGCCTGTGTCTAGCAGACCTGACCCTGAGCCTTGTCGGCCGCAGGACCTTGGCAAGTTCGAGGTGACCGTGCGTGATGGCGTTGCTCGTTTGGGTCGATTACACACGCGGCATGGGGTGTTGGAAACGCCGATGTTGCTGCCGGTCATCAACCCTAATATTCGTACGATTGAACCCCGTGAGATGTGGGAAAAGTATGGTGTGAATGGACTGATTACCAATTCCTATGTCACTTGGAAGCATGAGAAATTACGCGAGCCAGCATTGGCTGATGGAATTCACGCGCTGCTTGATTACCCTGGTGTAATCGTGACTGATTCTGGGACTTTCCAATCCTATGTCTACGGCGATGTCGAGGTTGGGGTTGAGGAGATTGTTGAGTTCCAACGCGACATCGGTGTCGATATTGGGACGATGCTAGATGTGTTCGGCCGGCCTGATATGAGCCGCGAGGAGATTGAGCACGCTGTTGAAGAGACAGCTACGCGCGCTCCTGCTTCGCTGGCGGCGGCCGGCGAAGGACTGCTTCTGAATGGTCCGGTTCAAGGTGGCCTGAACGAGGATCTTCGAGCCGAGGCTGGTC
>CAYFHB010000141.1:0-2426 GCA_964342705.1 uncultured Candidatus Poseidoniales archaeon | reverse complement strand
AACGATGACGCGCGCGATGGCGGCCGGAATTGCTAGAGATTCCTCGGATAAAGAGGAAGAAGCGCAGATTGTCGGTCGTCAGATATGGCGCATCGTACCGTATGTGACGCGATATTGGCAGCGCGCCTTGGGCGGCGTTCTTGCGAATTTTGGCGCGCGGGCATTCGATCTGATTCCATTCATCGCGATTGGAATGGCTGCGGATTATTACAACCCGAGTAACTCGCAATTCACTGATTCCAGAATTGAGGCTATCGTAACCGCTGATTGGTTACCCTCGGTTGGGCCGGTTGGTTCGATTGAGTTCGGATTCGGCCTACTGATTCTACTCTCGTTCAGTATGCTGGCTGTATTCCAAGGATTCTCAAATCAATTGTGGCAATCCGTGGCTTACAAGGCTCAGCACGACATCAGGATGGATGCGACGATTTCACTTATGGAAATGGAAGCATCGTACTTTGAGACCAGGCAGTCTGGGAACCTGATGTCGGTGCTGTCAGCGGATGTAGCTCAGCTTGAGGATATCATCTCCGATTCGAGCACGAGCATTATCCGAATCTTTACGACCTTCGCGGTGGCTTTCGGCATTCTGTTCTGGATGTCGCCGACGCTCAGCATCATTCTGATAGCGCCGCTGATGCTGATCATTCCGATGGTAGTATGGTTCTCGACGAGGGTCCAGCGGCGCTACAAGAAGCAGCGCGAGAGCACAGGTGGAATCGTTGCAATTCTGGAAAATGTATTGTCTGGAATCACCGTGGTTCAGGCTTACAACGCGACCGCATTCGAAGGGTCTCGCATCGAACGCGAGAGCGGCGATTACCGCGATCAAGCGATCGATGCTGCATTCATCCGGAACCGATTCATTCCCGGAATCTACGTCGTCGCCGGCCTCTCATTCGGCCTGCTAGTATCGGCCGGAGGTTGGGTCCTGTCAACCGGAGAGATCAGCGTCGGACAATTCGTCACATTCCTGCTGGTCTCGACTCGAATGACGATGCCGATGTTCATTCTCGGAATGCTGCTCAACCAACTCCAGAGAGGTGAGGCCGCTGCTCGGCGAGTATTCGCCATCATCGACCTCGAACCATCGATTTCCGATGCACCAGACTCCATCCCACTCGACGAACCGATTACCTCAATCGGGTTTGAGGGAGTGACCTTTGCTTACCCGGGAACTAGCGTGAACGTGCTGAACGATGTCGCTTTCAAGGTCGACGCAGGAGGATTCCTCGGCATAATGGGGCACACGGGAGCGGGCAAGTCGACGGTGCTCAAACTGGTCGAGAAATTCTACGAGCCGCAGGCCGGTTCGGTGAAAATCAACGGCCGCGATATCAGCGCATTCACGATTCACTCGCTGCGCTCGCGCACGGGATTCGTCAGTCAGGACCCCTTCCTCTTCTTCGGCAGCGTGCGCGAAAACGTCGCCTACGCGCGCGAGGCAACGGACGCTGAGGTTCGCCTCGCGCTCCAAACAGCCGGCGCATGGGAATTCGTCGAACAGTTGGAGGACGGAATGGACACAATGGTCGGCGACCGAGGGGTTCGACTCTCAGGAGGCCAGCGTGCCCGCATCAGCCTCGCCCGAGCACTACTCATGGACCCAGACGTCCTAATCCTCGACGAGGCAAGCGCCGCCCTCGACGCAGAGACAGAGAAGCGCATACAACAGTCGCTATTCGGCGGTGGCAACGGCAAGAAGCGAATCACCATCGCTGTCGCCCACCGACTGGCAACAATCCGCAATGCCGACGAGATCATCTCGATGGTCGACGGCGCAATCGTCGAGCGCGGAACCCACCGCCAACTGCTCGACAATGACAGTGTCTACGCCTCCCAATGGGCAATCCAAACCGGCGAATTAGGTGCCGAAGCCTGAGCGTCACGACCAATACACACGGCGTGGTCGAATGGGCGTGAGCGACCAAATAGAGTGGGTCAAGGTTGAGCCGGGCCGGGCCACCATCGGTTCCAACAACCGCTCAATCCTCTTCGGTGGAATCGGCCCGCGGCACATGGTCGAAACCAAATATACCTTCGAAATCTCGAAACATCCTGTGCCGCTCGAGGCCGCTACCCCACTAATCGAAGCCAAAGAATGCGGCCTCGCATCCGAATCCGAATGGGCGGTAGCACTGGCGCAGCACGCCATTACTGGGAGCGATGAACTCGAGAAATTGTCGGACCGGTGTAAGGGTAATTACTGGGGCAAAGCCCTCGACGGCCGCCCACATTGGATGGATGATTGGCAATTTCGCATCGCCAAAAAATGGTCAGCCGGGACCCCTAAAACACGCCTCATCGCCCGCGAATCACCCCAACCTGAGTTTGTCAGATTGATGCGGGTCGAGGATGTCAGCGAGTGCGATCCCGACCCGCAAATTTTGCCTGCGAGCCGTGACACGGCTCGACTCCTACGAGAA
>CAYFHB010000140.1:0-2435 GCA_964342705.1 uncultured Candidatus Poseidoniales archaeon | reverse complement strand
CCCGGGTCGCAGCCTCGACAGGGCTGCATGATAGGCCACTACACCATCGGGGCAGGAATCGGCACGACTACCGTTCTGTATTTCAATCGCACGCGAGCCATGGATGAGGACAAAAGCAAGATTCCTGCACTTCCACGAAACCGAATCGGGGCATCATTCATCACCCTTCGACAGCCCGACTTCGACATGAGCGATGACAGACTCGTCATCGATGTGGTCGACAACGGCGGTCAGTGGACACATCGGGAATGGCGTATGCTGCGATACATGGGCGTCGACACACAGATCATCGCCAACAACACTCCGCTTGAGGATATGCGTAGACTCGACGGCCTCATCCTTTCTGGCGGCGCTGCCCGAGTCGGCCTAACCGGAGAACTCGGAAATTGTGGAGCCTATCTCGAACTCGACATCCCAATCCTTGGAATCTGTGCTGGCCACCAATTCATGGCTGGATTCTATGGTGGCCGCGCCGACGAGGCCCCAGCACCGGAATTCGGTGCAGCAACAATCACTCTCGTCGACGGCGGAGGCCCTCTCTTCGCTGGAACACCGGACACGCAAACAGTGTGGGAGAGCCATAACGACGAGGTAGTCGAAGTACCGGAGGGTTTCAGCATCACAGCGAGCAGTGAATCATGCGAAATTCAAGCGATGGAGAATGAAACTCAAGATAGATTCGGCCTACAATTCCACCCCGAAGTCAACGATTCAGAGTACGGAGCACAGATATTCGAGAACTTCGTTGAAATCTGCAGAAGGGCGCGTTGAAGACCGTTTGGCCGATGAGCAGATTGAAGAAGGACAGTCAGGTCGCCGGCTCGATGGCGAACAGGCTCAATCTCTACAAGTGCCGCTCCTGCAACCGCACCGACCGCAAGCCGTACGATACCGACGGCAACGTTGCTTGCAACCACTGCAGCTCTCCAATGGACTCTCTCGAGACCCGCTACAAGTGCCTGCGATGTGGACACATCGAGTGGATCGAGGTCGGAGCTGTCGGCAAGTCCTGTCACAAGTGCGGATACCGCATATTCGTCAAGCCTCGCAAGGAAGGAACCGACCGCGGCTACAAAGTCATCAAGGCTCGATGAAACTGGATGCTTCCTAACGCTCCCAGTGGAACTAGCGGCGCGGAGTTCAAGACCCGCCTAACTCACGTTGCTTCGTGGCGAGTTGGCTGAGCACACACGCTCCGCGTACCTTCGACGCTCTTGCCGTGCCGGCTGGCGTGAGGGATGCTTTGGTCAGCGCCAGCCTGGCGGCTGAGCCCCCGCATTTGTTAATCACAGGGCCAGCAGGGGTTGGAAAGACGGCCGCTTGGAGTTTGGTCGCGCGGCAGATGCTCGGTCCAGGATGGCAGGCAACTACCCATGTATTGCAGGCGCGTGACTTGGTTCGAACCCGGGGGGCGATGGCCAAATTCGAGGAATTTCTGAGGCCAGGCGGTTCGGGTTCGGCCGACACTCTCGCCGGTCGGATGAGTCTAGATGCTTACGATAGGGGGATCATTCAGGCGGCGGAGGATGATGTGGCACCGTCCGGGGCTGAGATTGAGATTGAGCCCGGCCGGATTCCAGTCAGTCGATTATTGGTAATCGAGGACGCCGACCATCTTGGCGGGATTCGTCAGGCGTATCTACGCCGAATGATGGAAAAGGTCGGCGTCGCGAGTAGATTCATTCTCGTTGCCCGCGCACCTTCACGCCTCATCGATGCTATTCGCTCCCGCACGAGAATGGTGCGGATTCCTTCGACCGAGCGCGAGTTGGTAATCGAGACGATGCGCGCTGTGGCGGAATCCGAAGGAGTCGAGGTCGACGAGGGAGTGCTCGGCGACCTCGCCTACGTTGCCGAGGGGAATCTGCGCAAGGCACTATTCACCCTTGAGATGTTGAATGCAAGAGGGTTGGCAGCCGATAGATCAGCAGTCCACCGGCTGGTGCAGGCGACGACGCTGCAGGCGGGCCGCCATCTGCTGGAGTTGGCCTTACGTGGACGCGTCGTCGAATGGAGATGGGAGAATGTCCGCGGGCGCCGTTCCAAGGTTCTGGCGGGCGCCCTTGCTGAGGTTGACCGACTGATGAACGATCACGGCCTCGATGCCGACGACCTCATCGCTCAATTGCACGACGTCCTCGTCGGCCGCCGCCTCTCACTCCCTGACGAGTTACGATGTGAGCTCCTCACCGATCTCGCAGTCTGCGACACGCAAATTCGCAGCACCATGCATGCACGAATTCCATTTGAGAACTTCCTGCACAAAGCAGCAGCCTCAGGTCGTAAACACGGACTCGCCTTCGGCTGAATCCTCTTTCCACACACGCCCCAACCCTAAGATCCAACGCGCACGCCACCACTACAATCGATGTAAATCGAAGTGGCGGGCGCGGCAGGATTCGAACCCGCGGTCCCCGGCTTAGGAGGCCGGTGCA
>CAYFHB010000139.1:0-2437 GCA_964342705.1 uncultured Candidatus Poseidoniales archaeon | reverse complement strand
GGCTCTAAGACCTCCCCCGCGAAAACCGCGAGAAGGGCTACTGGTGGCACATTGGGCTCTACGCAGCCATGTTCCTCTACAAGGCCATTATCGACCATCACAACGAGCCGATGAAGGCCCGCGTGGGAGGCTACACCCACTGGATCTACGATCTAGAAGGTGCATGGACCGCCACCGTTCAGGAGGCGTTTTTGAACGACATTTTGACAGACGTTTTGAGCGCGCATTACTTGTTCATGTACCTCTTTATGATCTGGTTTTCGCCGATGTATTACATCCTCACACGCGACGAAGTGATGGCCGACAAAGCCGCTCTCAACTACTTCGTAATCTATCTGCTCGCCGTGCCACTCTACCTATTCATGAACGTCGAGGTGACAAGCAGCTATCTGCCCGGAGTCGATGCACTGCTCTACCATGATGCCTTCACACTCGAGTTCTTTAGCGCCAATGACCCAATGGATAACTCAGTCCCGAGCCTGCACATCGGGCTGCCGATTTCACTGCTAATTCTCAACCGACTTCACTGCCGATCACAAGGGATTTCGATTAAGGATTGGCGGCACCGCGAATTCGATATTTTCGTGATGGTGAATGTCGTCATTTACGCATTCTCGATTCAATATCTCGGAATCCACTGGGTGGTCGACATTCTGCCAGGATTGCTGATGGCGGTGATCTGCGCGGCGTTCTGTCATGCTGTGCAGCCGGTGGTTCGAGCGCGAGTGGAAAATGGCTGGTCGAGTCTCAAGCCGGATAAGCGCCAGACTACTTTCGCGCTCGTCTCGATGTTGCTGTTCAGCGGTTGGTTGGTTGTCGGCGCCGTCGATGGACCCGGCGCCGACGAGGACTTGCCGAACTATCGGTTCGGGCAAGGTGATGTGAATCTGGATACAATCGAGGTCCACTCGCTTTGGGATCCTGTGCACGTTGATGTGGTCAATGTGGGCGAGTGGACCGTCGAGGTGATGCTAGTGAAATTGGATGTGGTCGAGCCGCATACGAATCGTGGACATATCGATTGGGACGCCTTTGCGCATGATGGAGAAGTACATTCTCTTGGGGCAGGGGAAGCCGTAGAGTTCGAGGTTCTGACCGAAAGCCTTCTTGATATCTCATTCGTGCTGATGCGGCTCTCGCCTGCCGACCCAGCAACACCTACCGACGGGGTCGGAGAGTTGCGAATCACACCGCACTACTTCGATGACGAACTCATCTGGAGTGCGGTGCTGGCAAGTTGGCCGGCCTTCATCATCTTCGGCATATCCGTCGAAGGATTGCTGTATCGAAAAGTCGAGGAGAATGGTGCAAGCGGCTCAAATTCACAGGAAAATGTGGGCGAGGATGCCTCCGATGAAGAGGCCTGAGACCACCCCGAGCCCAATCCACAACCCGACTCTGAACGGTGGGTAATTCCTCTTCCAGATGACAGTGCTCTGTTGCACCCAAAGCAGAATCATCACGATGAACCAGACGTAGAAGAGAAACTGCGGTAAGAATGACAATAGCGCACCGACATAGATTCCAGCGATCATCTCAGCCTTGCGTCCCTGCCCGGCCTCGGGGAAGAACGGGAATTGCAGGGCCAGCATCATCGACAGCAGAAAGGGAGCCAGTAACGACCCCTCCTCGAAGTAAGGATGCTCGACGAGATACGGCAGTGCCGCACAGAGCATCCCTAGAAGCAATGGGCCGAAGGCCAGCGAGCGCGGAAGCGACTCCCACTTCATGGCACTGCGGCCTGCTCAACACCAATGAACGCTGCGAATCGCTTACCAGAATGCCGAACGGAAATGGCCGGAAGGTTTTCTTTAGATTTTCAGACCTCACAGCATCATGGCGAGCGAGCAGAAGGGCCAGATTGTAGCAGGTTGCCTAGCACCACACCCACCTCATCTGGTCTACGCGGACAACCCGTCGCAGAACGAGGCCTACTCCGAAGGAGGCTGGGAGACCCTGCGCTGGGGCTACCAACGCCTCGCTCGCAAACTGAAGAATATCGATTACGATGCAATCGTCATCTTCACCCCTCATTGGCAGACCTACATCGGAACCCACTTCCTCGGCCTACCGCAATTCAAATCGAAGTCCGTCGACCCGGTTTTTCCCAATCTATTCCGCTACAATTACGATCTCACGGTCGACGTAAAATTATCCGAAGCGATGCACGACGAGGCGGCCGCGCAAGGAATCATCACCAAGATGATGCGCAATCCGGACTTCCGAGTCGATTATGGCACGATCACAAGCTGCCACTTGCTGAATCCAGAATGGGACAAGCCAATCGTGACTATTTCCAGCAATCGCAACACCCACTATTACTCGCCTGAAGTCATGGTCGAGCAGGCGACCGCGCTTGGCCGCGCCTGTGCAAAGGCCATCGAAGAGAGCGGCAAGCGCGTCGTGCTCGTAGCCAGCCACTCACTTTCCCACAGAC
>CAYFHB010000138.1:0-2440 GCA_964342705.1 uncultured Candidatus Poseidoniales archaeon | reverse complement strand
GCTTCATCGCGCGCTAGTGAACCCATAGGATCCCAAGCTGGTAGAACGATGGGCTCGGTATCGAGACCCGCCTTCATATCATCACTGAGATAATCAGGCGGGCATGCGATTTCGAACATGTATTCATCATACCATGAGTCATTCATCGTGTAGTATCCCTTCCGGCCAGAATCCTTGTCTCCCCAGGAATTCTCAACCCGCCAGCGTCGAGGCTTGCCATCCACCACATCGACGCCAGTAAACAACATCGCATGCGTCATCATTGTCTGGCCGTAACGAAGCCGGTCGGCCTTATCCATCCCGAAATCAGCCCCATAAAGGGCGCCAAAGTCGAATAGATTCGCATCCCAAAGGCCACGCTGCCGGTGCATCTGCTTGCCGACATCACACCCCATCCAGACCGGCAGTCCATCTTCGAGCAGCCGTTGAGTGATGCCTTTCATCTCGGCGCTCGGCACATTCAGATAGACAACAGGAGGTCCTCCGGCGACGTTTTGCAAGTAGTCGACGGTGTAGGTGCGGTAGTATTCGTTGCGGGGGTCGTTGACGATGCAGACGTAGGATTCCCAGTCGATTTCGACGAATTCGGCAGCAAATTCCTGAGGCGTGATCACGCCCCGTCGGTGGAACTTACGGTCCTTGTCCTCCCACTGCCAATCGAACTTCTCGGGCGGGGTTCCAAGGTGAATACAGAGGATTCGCCAAATGTCGGCGAGCCGGGATTCCTTGTGGGCGCGAGCCTCGGCGGCGGTGCCGCCGGCCTCGAGTATTGCGCGGATTTCTGATGCGCCGGAGCGCAGGATATCCTTCAGGTTGGCATTCATCCAGCGTGTGTTGGATGATGATTTGGACTCGGGGTAGGCCGACTTCGGGACGAGTCCATGCTTGCGGATGAGGTTCATCGCCATGTTCCATTGACCGCCGTCGCCGATTGGGTCACCGAGCAGGAAGCCGATTGTTCGGTCGTCGACTGGGCGGTCGGCGGTGTCGATGATAGCTTCGTAAAAGTGGTTGGCTCGCTCAAATTTGTCCCAGAAGTGGATGTGGGATTGGCTGAATTCGAAATTCTTGACGTTGAGTTTCTTCATTGTGCTAGGGCGGAAGAGGTTGAGGGTTGCGAAGAGCCAGCATCGACCGCTGCGCATCTGATGGGTGACCTTCCACTTGTCGAGTTTTGTCGAGAAAGTGAAGTCGATTTCCTGCACTTTCTCGCGGTCTAGCGCGACGTCGAGCAGGTTGTTATTGGCGACTGCGTTCTGTGCCATTTTCGCGCTCGGGTCAGCGGCGAAATCCTTGCGAAATTGTTTGAGTTGTTTCTTTGTGATCGTCTTGCCCATTTCACTCACACCTCGGTGCTTGACGGCACCGCAGGATTGGCTTCGTGGTCCGGCGCCGGATAATCATTGGCGCGCGTTGGAGGATTGGTTCTGCGCTGGGTTCGGGGCAATCACAGTGGGGCTGCGACGGCTAGTCCGGCTGCTATCAACGTCTCAGCGATGAGGCTGGGACAGGACTCGACGTCGCCCTCGGCGAGAGTCATCTCAGATCCATCCTCGCCGATAATCGGGTCCGAGAGATCCGTGAGAATTCGGATGCGAATCAAGTCGCCCCCGAGCGTCTCGCGAACATCGATTTCAGGTGGCGGCGACGGCTCGGCCCCAGTCGCGCGATCAGGAAATGCATCCATCGCGCGAATCCTATCCTCCTCATCGAATTCCGGATCATCCCAAGCATCTCGCCCAGTGGCAGTGGGCGAGGCTGGAATCTGAGCGGTCGGTTCAGGAGAATCGACGGATTGCGCTTCGTTGAAATCGCTCAGTGAAGCGTTCGGCCCCGGATTTGCCACCGGCGAACCGTGGCCGTTGCCACCATTATTGCCGTTGACCAATTCCTTCCAAGCGACTTCGTGCTTGTATTTCTCAACTAGGTGGCCGAGGCTTTGGTAGTAAGCGCGTTCACTCGCATCATGGCGCTCCCAATCGATTACGCTCAGATGTTGCACGGCGGCCGCCGCCTCGGCCCCACCCCCACGCATCAGATTCACCAGAACCGCGTGCTGGGTGAAGGCGTTCAAGCGTATGCGAGTCAGGTCCGTCACTAGCGTTCGGACATTACCGAGCCTGCGGGTCTGCAGTTGCGCTTTCGCCGTCATCCCCTCGGCTCGAACAGTCTCTGCGAGTTCAGCTTCCAGATGTGCGGTAAGTTGGCCCACCGAGGCCCAGAAATCGGGTAGGGGGAGTTCGACTGGGCTGGACGAGGCCTTCTGTTTTCGGGCGACTTCGAAGAGTGCTTTTTCGACGGACTGGAGTTGGTGTTTGCTCAACCTCATGCCCCGTTCCTCCTGTGTCTCATGCGCCTTGCCTGCGGTCTCGCAAAGCGGTCCATCGGGTATCGAGCCGAGTCGCTACATCAACCATTCCGTCGGCTCGACTGCTGAGGG
>CAYFHB010000137.1:0-2498 GCA_964342705.1 uncultured Candidatus Poseidoniales archaeon | reverse complement strand
GGGTACCCTTTGAGTCAAAAGATGAAAAATGGTTTGCGGCAGGTGACGAAGCGCCAGACGAATGGCTTGGTCAATGGATTAAATGCGAGATTGAGGAGCCAGTCCGGGAGCCGCATTATCCAGCTGCCGATTCGGAATGATCGCTTCGAATTCCGCATCACTGCACCCATCTGACGTTCCCACTCGCGCTCGTACTCGTGCAGTGATGCGCCCGAATTCAAGTGGTCGACAATGGCTTTGCCCGCGATTCTCCCACCAATCATCGCTATCGTGATGCCCGCCCCGTTCGAGGGAAGGACCATTCCAGCTGAGTCGCCCACAAGCAGATGATTGCCTTTGACGAAGGTGCCAATGGTGCCTGACATAGGCAGGGAGCCAGCACCTCGGTAGGTTATCTCGCCCTGATAGCGCCCAACGAAATCATCGGTGTAGAGATTCAACGAGCGCCCCTTGGCGAATCTATTCTGGATGCCCACACCGATATTCGCACCATCGCACTTCGGGAACATCCAGGCATAACCTCCCGGAGCCATTCCACCGAAGTGCAGTTCAACTGCATCGCCGAAATCGCCGTCCATCAGTACGAACTTGATCGGAATCTTGAGGCTTGATTCATTCCAATGACTACTGCGCAGTGGGTCATTGTGACCACCTGCGCCGACAATTATTCGAGCGCTGAACTCGCGTCCATCGCGCAAGGTCACGCGCTCGCCATCAACAGACTCCACACGCGCCCCCGTGAGGTAATTCGCACCCTTGGACACGGCCAAATCGACTAGCCACTCATCGTGAGCAACACGGTCGAGCATCAGACCCTCGAAGGGGTAGCGTAGTGGCCTGCCAGAAGGTGGGACGAGGTGCATCTCGCTGGTCCGTAGAGAAATCGCATGCTCGGGCGTCTGCAACAAATCATCGACATCCGGAACGTCAGGGCAAAGCCGTCTCATCTCATCGTTAGTAGGAACCAATTCCCCACATTGAAGCGGCGAACCAATCGGCTCGCGCGCATCGATGACGAGCACTTCGTGCCCACCCTCAGCCACATAACGCGCGACCGTCGAACCGGCAGGACCCCCTCCGATTACGATGACATCCCAATCGGTTCGCTCCGACATCAGAATCACCTGGCGCGCAGCCTCTCCCCGACACCTCAGGTCCGTCGGCTGCGCGAGCGCTTGGCAATTTCTAACATCAATTCCTTAGCCTCTGTATCGGGCAATTGCTCTAGCGCTTCGGAGGCACGGTCAATGTGATTCTCTATCAATTGCCGCACGTAATCGAATGAACCAGCACTCTCCAACAATTCGTTCAACTCGCCCCAGCGGTCATCGCTGAAATTCTGCAGAACATCGGCTAGTTGCTCACGCTCAACCCCATGCAGCATTGTCAGAGCGTGAATAATCGGCAGGGTCATCTTGCCATCGTGAACATCCGTTCCACGCGGTTTACCCATATCTGGGTCTCCAGTTAGGTCGAGCAGATCATCGACTAATTGGAAGGCCCTGCCGAGCTCCCAACCGAACTCATTCATTGCGTCGACCAAGTTTTCAGGAGCCTTGTTGTAGATTGCTGCACAGGCGCAAACACTCGCAAATGGTCCTGCGGTCTTTCCATCGATTATTGCGTAGTAATCCTCGGGAGTAGTTCCTAGGTCCCCAATGTGTTTGTGTTGAAGCAATTCTCCAGTCGCAATATTAGCAGCAGCGTTACCCATCCTCTCAATGATGCGGTCCTCGGTTCGTCCGCCAAGGGAGAATCCGAGCACGAACAGATAGTCTCCAATAATTATCCCGTGAGCTAATCCGTGCGCCGTATGTAAAGTTGGAACTCCTCGACGAGTCTTCGACTGATCGTAGATGTCATCATGTACCAATGTCGCTGTGTGGATTAACTCGCCGGCGAGTGCCAAATCCATCACTGCCTCAATGTCCTCGCCACCGGCGGCCTCGTATGCAAGGATAGCCAGAATCGGCCTGTACCTCTTGCCTCCCGCCAGCAAAATATCGCGAGCCAGGCTCATAGCCGGAGCGTCGCTCTTGCTCAGCCGCTCCTGCACGAGATTTTCCAGAGCCTCTTCGACTAGGTCGCGACGCTTCTCCAAGCCTCGTCGAGTCTTCCTGAGTGAGACCATGGCGTTTTGTCGTGAGGGGTTGCCTATATCAACGGGTGTACGGCCGCACCGATGGGCACGTTGCGTGCTCCCCCCCTGAGGTGGACGCTGTGGAAAACCGACTGAACGTCGCTACACTGGACCATCCGCACTGCATTACTTCGAGGCGTCTTGAAGAGTTTGCAGCTTCTGAGGCGGCGACCGATATCGATCTTGAGTTAGTCGCCGTATCTTCTCTGGAGGCAGGTTTGGCTGTGCTCAGCGATGGGGATGTGGACCTGTTGGCGGTTCCTGCTGGGTTGCTTCACGGGCGTCAGATCGAAGTCTTCGGAGCTGGTTGTCAGGTTGTCGGTGCGCGGGTTCCTCACCGGCTGGCTCGTGTTCTCGT
>CAYFHB010000136.1:0-2512 GCA_964342705.1 uncultured Candidatus Poseidoniales archaeon | reverse complement strand
TGCACCGGCAGAAGGCGTTTATCGTGCCGGGAATCGTTCCTGAGACCTACCAAAATGCGCTCGAATCGGTTGTTACTTGGGACGAATGGGACCCTGACCGCGACCGCTTCTCACTCGACTGGAAAGAGTACACTGCGGCTATGACACGGGCAGACCCCTACGGTAATGAGGGTAATCTGGAGGGTTGAATCTGGACCCCGAAAAGTGCTGTGAATCGGGGTGCGTTCCTTGCGAGCGTGACCGCGATGGGCAGGCTCCGCTCGACCTGATGAATTACATCGGAGGGGAGTTCGTTTCGCACTCTGGCGATGATGCGAATGAGAACCATTGGCTGAATGTTGTTGAACCTGCGACTGGATGTCGCTTCGCGCGCGCACCACTTTCTGGTGCTGAAGATGTTGACGCGGCTGTTGCTTCTGCGCGCGCTGCCGCGCCCGCTTGGGCTGCGCTAAGTTTGGGAGAGCGGGCGGATTGGTTGCACAAGATTGCCGATGCTTTGGAGGCAAAATACGAGGAGATCGCTGCGCTTGAAAGTCGGGACACCGGTAAGCCAATCTCGCTTGCTCGGGCCGTCGATGCCCACCGCTCGGTCGCCAACTTTCGCTTCTTCGCCGATCTCATCAACGAGAAGGCAATCGAAGGACAAGAGACCTTCGAGATGGATGATGCGACCAATGTGGTCGTGGACAAGCCGGTCGGTGTCGCGGCACTGATCACACCTTGGAATCTGCCGCTCTATCTACTGTCTTGGAAGGTTGCGCCGGCCATCGGCATGGGCAATACGGTTGTTTGTAAGCCGAGCGAATTGACGCCGATGACGGCGAATCTACTGATGGAAACCATCCACGAGGTTGGACTCCCAGCAGGAGTCGTCAACCTCGTTCACGGGGATGGCACTGGAGCCGGAGGTCCGCTCACAGACCATCCCGACGTCGACCTTGTCTCCTTCACCGGCGGCACAGCCACCGGAGCAAAGGTCGCCGCCGCCGCCGCTCCTCAATTCAAGAAACTCAGTCTCGAGCTCGGCGGTAAAAATGCCAGCATAATCTTCGACGATTGCGACCTCGACCTGACCGTTCCCGGAGTCACGCGGGCAGCCTTCCTCAACCAAGGCCAGGTCTGCCTTTGCGGCAGTCGCATCCTCGTGCAATCGGGAGTATACGACGAATTCGTCGAGCGATTCGTCGACTCGGTCGAATCGATGCTCATCGGTGACCCGGGCGATGACTCAACCCAGCTCGGTGCGCTAATTTCGCCTGACCACCTCGCCAAAGTCGAGGGTTACGTTGCCCTCGCACTGGAGGAGGGGGGAGAGGTTTTGACGGGCGGTTCCCCATGCCTACCAAAGGAGTTCGAGCACGGAAACTGGCTGGCTCCAACGGTCATCGCAGGACTGCCACCCGACGCACGCTGCGCCACCGAGGAGATTTTCGGGCCGGTCGTCACGATTCACAGATTCGAAACTGCGGATGAGGCCGTAGCTATCGCCAACAATACGCGCTACGGCTTGGCTGGAAGCGTTTGGACCGGCGACCTCGACAAGGGTCGGCAGGTCGCCGAATCGATTCACACCGGCATGGTTTGGGTGAATACTTGGCTCCACCGAGATCTGAGAGTGCCCTTCGGTGGAGTGAAGGACAGCGGCGTTGGAAGAGAGGGAGGCCGCTGGAGTCTCGGCTTTTTCTCAGAACCAATGAACATCTGCCTCAAGCACGATTGAAAACATCAACTGTGAAATGTGAGTTCGCTCGCGTGACGCATTAGAATATGTCCTCTGTGGGAATTATTGGACTCGGCGCATACGTGCCACCGCACGAGATGAGCAATGAGGACTGGGCGGAAATCGTCGAGACCAGCGACGAGTGGATCACCACGAAAACGGGGATGAAAAAGCGACGAATCGCAGACGCAGATACTCACACTTCTGACTTGGCAGTAGAGGCTTGCAAGCGTGCCTTGGACGATGCTGGACTTACACCCGCGGACATCGACCTCATCATCCTCGCTACTTCCTCACCGGACGTACCACTCTCCTCAACTGCAGGCATTGTTCAGCACAAATTAGGCTGCCAAGATTGCGGCGCATTCGACATCAATGCGGTCTGCGCCGGCTGGGTTCACGCGCTCGACGTCGGCGCTCGCTACGTTGGAACACAAGGGTACGACCACGTGCTCGTGGTCGGGAGCGAAATATACTCTCGAATCCTCAATTGGCAGGATAGGACGACGTGCGTTCTGTTCGGAGACGGTGCGGGTGCAGCAGTTCTTGGCAAGGTGCCCGAGGGTAAGGGCGTTCTCGGTTCTTGGCTGATGAGTGACGGGGGCGGTGCAGGCGTCATCGAGATCCCCGCGGGCGGCGTGCGCGTGCCTATCCCGAGCGAGAATTTCAGCGAGGGGATGCAATACTTCCACATGGACGGGCGAGCGGTCTGGGACTTCGCTATCGAGGCATTTCCACAAGCGGTTCATGGGGTTTTAGCGAGGGTCGGCAAAACCCTCGACGAGGTGGATT
>CAYFHB010000135.1:0-2521 GCA_964342705.1 uncultured Candidatus Poseidoniales archaeon | reverse complement strand
AAGGCTCTTGCTTTGCTCGCGGCTAATCAGGCTGCACCCGAAGGTGTTGAGCTGGATGCTCCCGATGCTGCGAATTCTCGTCCGGCGAGGGGTTCTCGCCGAATCGGACGCAGGGGAGGGAGAGGCGCGAAGTCCGGTCTGGAGGACCGGCTTGAGGCGCCTCGGAAGGTGATTTCATCGAATGAGTCGGCAGCATATCGACTCGCAGTTCTCATCGCTCAGAAGCAGAAGATGGGTGATTCTTGGAAGGCTGAATGGGATCATGAGGCGACTGCTCTACGGCTTGAATGCGAGTCGGGAGTACATCCGGTTTGGGAGAGGATGGCTCGTGAAGCGCCTCTGTTTGCCGAGCTCGGGCGCTTCCCGCAGGCTGAGAAGGTTGTGACTACCGTCGATTCCAGCGAGTGGGCGGGGGCGGCGCTCTTCGACCCACTCGACCACGAGGCACTGCTGCAATGGTTGGAGGCTTGTGCGCTGAGTCTGGATATCCCTCAAGCCTCTGCTCTGCAATCGATAACTCGTGATTTGAGGTCGGGTAAGACTCGGCCAAAGAAGTGGCGCGGCTGGATGAATCCGGCCCTCCTCGGACTCGAGGGTGATGCTGTGATTCTCGAGGCCATGCTGCTGGCTGCTAGTTTGGACTCTGAGGCACTTGCTCGATTCGATTCGGTAGACTCCAAGGATTTGGCGGGAATCGCTGCGGCCCAATCTCTCCTGCTTAACGTACGCAGTGGTGAGGTCAAGGACTGGGTTTCTGCGGCCTCTACCGAAGGGAGTGATGCCCTCTCAGCAGCTATTCGATTGGAGGCCTGGAAGGGTTTCACCAGCGCCGAAGGTGCTGATGTTGACTTCTTGCTATCTGGATTGAACACTCTCACAGAGGCGGGCTTGCCCGCTCCTGATGTTCTGCGCTGGGGAGTCATCGAGGGTCTGGTCAGCGCAGGGCGATTCGAGGAGACATCCGGACTGCTCGAGGGATTGGAGATTGAAGGGGTGGAGCACATGGGTATCGCCCTAAGTTTGCTTTCAGAATCCGGCGATGTGAATTTGACTGACAATATCATTCGAGCGATGAAGAAATCATCCAACGATGTGATTCTCTCAGTAATGCGCGATGCAGCGGCTCCGATTAGTATTCGTAAGAAGGCCGCTAACTTGCTTTCGAGTAAAGGTCTGGGAATCGAGGAAGAGGTGCTCGATATCCACACACTCTCAGCCGATATCCAAGGTTTGAGCAAGGAATTCCTCTCACACTCCGACCTCGCTTCGCGATTCCCCCACCGCGCTCTATTGGTCTGGCATCTGATTCCTGCCAATCGCGCGGTATCGGTCCTAGATGATCTCGAAGGAATGCGTCGGACTGCCATCCTCTCGCTCACTGAGAGTAACGAAGATTCAATCCTCACCGGTACTGCTTCATCGCTAATCGCATTACTGAGCGGTACCTCATCCGAGATGGATGCCGTGCACGATAAGTTGGATTCCGACGGAGTATTAGCTCTCAACGAGGTTCGTCGAGCCCTCTCCGCCGATGGCGATGGGCTCGTGCGCGAGAATCGAATCGAGACTCTTGAGCAGGCCGTCATCAATGCGCAATTGACCTATCTCGAGCGCAGCCTGTTCAGCGCCCTGCTCAACGCGCTACGCCTCAACCGTGCGACGATGGATCTACAGAGCGGAGTGGAAGAGCGCAACGAATCCGCCCTTGAAGCATTGGGAATTCTATGCGCGGATTCCGAGGTAGCAATGCGGACCATCGGCTTCGCTACTGACCTCGTCCTCGAGCACAATGCTGCGATCCCCGAGCTCGAAATGTGGTATCGGCAGCACGACAATGGCTCAGCAGAGCATCAGATCGTCCGAGCCACAATCTCCCGCTCAAAGGATGACCGCATCAACGCCGCTCGCTCCTTCCGCGATGCGGCGATGAAGGTTCGCGATGATTTCGAGCAGTCAGCCCTTCTGTTGCGAAAATCACTCATCGAATTCGCCCATGCCGGCGGCTGGAAAGAGGCGGTCGACATGATCGAACGCCATCCCGAATTGACCGCCGCAGTCACATCAAGATTCCAACTCTACCTGCGAACCTGTGCCGATGCGGTCGCAGGACGCAATGAGGTCGCGACCCAGCGCATCATCGAATATGTCAGAGAGCGCGAGCCGAGTGACTCTGAGATCGAAGGTATCGATCACGAGGCCGTAAAGCGTCGCTTGGAGGTCCTCGACAGAGCCCTGCGCTATGCTTCCGAGCACCGACTGCCCGAGGATCCATTCCGCGGAAGAGTCCTCGCTGCGCAGATGATGATGCGTCGAAGAGAGACGAGCAGGAGAAGCGAATTGGAGGGCAGGTTCCTGCTCGAATTGAACGAGCGGAAGGATGTCCTCGAAATCACCCTCATCGCCGAAGAGGTCGCCGAAATCTCACCAATTCGCGGCCTCAGAATGTTTGAGACGGCGATTCAATCAGGCAATTTCGACCTTCGCCAGATTCAGGCTCTGGTTCGCTCACAGAAGGCTCTGT
>CAYFHB010000134.1:0-2527 GCA_964342705.1 uncultured Candidatus Poseidoniales archaeon | reverse complement strand
TTACTCGCCTGAAGTCATGGTCGAGCAGGCGACCGCGCTTGGCCGCGCCTGTGCCAAGGCCATCGAAGAGAGCGGCAAGCGCGTTGTGCTCGTAGCCAGCCACTCACTTTCCCACAGACACTTCGTAGAGGAATCACCACTGCCCGAGGACATGAGTCGGGAGCATATCTACAACCATAGCCAGTACGTTTGGGACATGAAAATCATCGAAATGATGCGCGAGGGCAAGAGCCGCGAAGTCATCGATATCATGCCAGAATTCACCGAACAGACAATCGCAGAAACCGAGGGCGGCGGGCTCATCTGGATGCTCGGAGCAATGGGATTCCCGGAATATTCCGCCGAAATTTACGGCTACCAATCGGTCATAGGAACAGGTAATGTCGTCGCTTGCTGGGACCCGAATGAAGAAACGCGGGAGTACGTTCTGTAGGTGATTTCATGAGCGAATCGAATGAACCTGAGATTCTCTTCGGTATCTACTGCCCTCCACACCCACATCCACTTCTAACCCCAGATGCGAACCCGGGCTACGCAAACTTGCGGGCTGCTTACGATGAGTGCCGCAGGCGAATTGAAGAGAGCGAGGCGGACATAATTCTGGTGTATTCTACGACATGGGCCAGCATCATTGGGCATCAGATTCAGGCGCTTGAAACTGCCATCTGGACCCATGTCGACGATGATTTCCATCATTTGGGAAGTATGCCGTATGAATTCAGAATGGATACTGAGTTTGCCCACGCTCACCGAGATGCCTGTGAGAAGCGTGGGCTAGAGGCTCGAACCGTCGAGTATGAGGGATTCCCTATCGATACTGGTTCGGTGGTTGCTCTTCAGTTGTTGAATCCGGATAATCGGATTCCTGCCTGTATCATCTCGAGCAATATGTATGCTAATCGCGCCGAGACGATAGTGCTTGGAAAGGCGGCGCGAGATACTCTAGCGGCTCAAGGTAAGAAGGCGGTCGTCGTCGTTGTCTCGAGCCTATCGAATAGGATGTTCACCGAGCATATCGATGCGGCCGACGACCGCATTCATTCGCAGAAGGATGATGATTGGAATCGCAAAATCCTCGAGTTTTTCGCCGATGGTCGGCTCGAGGATCTGAGCCAATTGAGCCGCGATATCCACGGTCAAATCCGCGTTCAGAAAGTCGTCGCCTACAAGCCTGCTTGGTGGATGGCGGCGACGATGGGCCAGCACAATAACTACGATGGAGAAGTGCTGGCTTACGAGGCGCTGCATGGGAGCGGTGGAGCGGTTATCACGCTTACACCAGCCAGCGGTTCGGTGGGCGATAAGGAGTTCGACGAGGACGATGTTGAGTTCTACCGAGGCGACCGCAATGTGCTCGATAAGGGGATGTTGGAATGAGCGGGGAAGAGGTTAATCCCGATGAGGAGGAAGACGATGGCTCGACCTTCATGCATCGCCTTGAGTTGATTATGGATCTCATCGAAGCGCCCGATGAGGTCATCGAGGCGCTTTACGACAATTATGGTAAATCGATGGTCAGCGCCGCTGGAGGCGCTGTCGGGGCCGCGGCTGGAGTCGCTGTGGCCGGCCCCGTCGGAGGTATGGTAGGAGGAGTCGTCGGCAAGAAGACCGCCGGTAAGTGGACAAGCGAAGATGGTCCAATCATGTCTGAAAATGCCCCGAGTGCAGTCGGAGCATATCCGCACGCATTCCGCGTCGGAAATCTGATTTTCGTCAGCGGAATTGGACCGCGCCAGCCGGAGACGAATGAGATTCCTGGCGGACCGATTCGAGACGCGGATGGCAATCCACTCGATTACGACATCCGCGCCCAGACAAAGGCGGTCATCGAGAATATCAAGACGATTCTCGAAGATGCCGGCTCATCCCTCGACAAGGTCGTTGATTGCCTCTCATTCCTTGTCGATATGGACCGTGATTTCACAGGATACAACGAGGTGTACGCCGAGTACTTCGGCGACATCAAGTGCGCGCGCACAACAGTCGCAGTTCGCGCCATGCCGACCCCAATCGCGGTCGAACTCAAAGTCATCGCCAAGGCTTGATATTAGCGCTCAATCAAGCGATTCCACGCGCTCAGCCGTACAACCATCCGGCGCGGTCACAGGATTGCAAGCCACCGGCCCATTCGGCACTTGAACCCAATAATCGATGCCGTCGACAGGTGCGGGATAATCCGTCGAAATCGAATGCGCACCGACCGCGAACGCAGCATCGCGCCGTGCAGTCTCGTTATTGTCAGCCTCACCATTCTCAGCATCATCAGCGCGCGACCTGACGATGTAGCCCTCTTCGACCAGCCGCGTGATCTCAGCCCCCATACCTATCGGGTCCGTCTCCGAATAGAACGCGGCTGTATCGCTCGCCTCATCATTCATCGTGAACATCAGCGAGCCATTCAACCCGGGATATGCAGCGACATAGGCATCTCGCACATCCCCATCGGCCAGCAGAATGAACATCGCCTTCCCGCGAGACTCATCCAACAAAGGCCAACCAACACCGGTCACAGCCTCGCGCAAAGTCG
>CAYFHB010000133.1:0-2545 GCA_964342705.1 uncultured Candidatus Poseidoniales archaeon | reverse complement strand
GAAAAGCTGGAGACATCACGAATCCCGTTAGCGGTCACTTCGAAGAGAATAACTTCGTCGCTCTCGACCACGACCAGTCCAGCTTTGGGCTGGGTCCCCGCAGCCAGCGCAGTCCGAATCAGAGACCTATCAACCTCTGGCAAACCACCCTCGAAAGATACCTCGACCTCGTCGCCAGGGCTGACCAAATGCGTGTGATGCGAGCCGATGTCGATCTTCGCCTCAGAAATCACTCCATGCACGCGAAGATTGTCGGTGAACGGCTGAAAAACACATTCCGACACTTCGATTTCAATCCACATCGCCTTGCGTTCGGCCGACTTTGCTCGGCCACCTTCCTGAGTTCCCGTAGTAGAATCGCGTCGGTGCGAGAGCATTCCCAAGTTAGCTCCAGCCCGACAAACCTGCGCCAGCGTCCACAAGTCATCAGCATCATCGATACGGAGTCGAACCCCATCATCCGATGCCTTCAACTGGCGCATACGAACACTTCCTGCGGGTCTCAGACCATGACGGTTCGCGTGCCCGAGCCCTGTTTTCCCTCAACTGAAAACGCCGGTTAGCCGGCCGTCCTCGTCCATATCCATGTCCATGGCGGCCGGCCGAACCGGCAAACCAGGCATAGTCATCATCGAGCCGCAAATAGCGACGATGAAGCCAGCACCTGAATTGAGTCGCAGCTCTCTAATGGGCAGAGTGAATCCGGTTGGTGAACCCAGCACAGTTGGCTCGTGGCTGAACGAATATTGAGTCTTCGCCATGCAAATTGGCAGCGTGTCCACCCCCCACTCACGCAGAGCCTCGAGAGTCTTGTGAGCCTGCGGAGAGAAGTCAACGGTGTGGGCACCATACACATTCGTCGCAACTCGAAGAATCGTCTGATCGGCGGGCAAGCCCGGCTCGACAATCGGATTGTACGGGCGGCCCGCCGCATCATGAGCAGCACAGGCATCAACCACAGCATCGGCAAGAGCCACAGCACCCTCGCCACCGGCGGCGTGCCCCTCAAACAAGACTACTTCACGAGCCCCAGCAGCAACAGCCTCTTCGTGAATCGCCGCAATCTCAGCATCGGTATCGCTAGCAAACCGATTAATCGACACAATCACCGGAATCCCAGTATCCGAGAGATTGCGCACGTGCCGCCGAAGATTGCTAGCAGCGCCGGCCCGAGTGGCATCGACATTCTCAACCTCCAACTCATCAGCAGGCGGCCGCTTACCACCACCCGTCGAAAAGCCATCACCGTGCAATTTCATCGCCCGCACAGTGACATTAATCACGAGGCAATCAGGAACCTTACCGGCCGCCTGCGCCTTGATTTGCAGAGCCTTCTCTGCGCCCATATCAGCACCGAACCCAGCCTCAGTAACCACATAATCCGCGCAACTCAGCGCCAGTGAATCAGCGATAATTGAAGAATTTCCGTGGGCGATATTGGCAAATGGCCCACCGTGAATAAACGCAGGATCCCCCTCAAGAGTCTGAACCAAATTAGGCAACAGAGCATTTCGTAGAAGCAAAGCCATGGCACCAGCACAGCCGAGGTCATCGGCGGTCACCAAAGCACCAGACTTCGACACACCCAGGGCAATCCGCCCTAGTCGCGCCCGCAAATCGGAATAATCGCGCGACAACACAAGAATGGCCATGACCTCGCTGGCCGCGGTGATATCGAAGCGGTCAGAACGAACGATTCCGTTCGCCTTCCCACCAAGTCCAATCGTGACCTCGCGCAGACTGCGATCATTCATGTCTATGACCCGCGGCCACAAAATCCGATTCAAGTCAAAATCCAGCGCGTTACCTCTGTGAAGGTGGTTATCGAGCATGGCCGAGCATAGGTTGTGCGCCATTGTCACAGCGTGGAGGTCACCTGTGAAATGGAGGTTGATCTCCTCCATCGGCAGCACCTGCGAAAAGCCACCCCCAGCAGCACCGCCCTTAATCCCGAAAACCGGCCCCATCGACGGCTCCCGAATCACACAAGTCGCGTTATGCCCACGCCGATTCAAACCCTGATTGAGACCGATTGTCGTGACGGTTTTCCCCTCTCCGAACGGCGTTGGATTGACACTTGTCACCAAAATTAGGAAACCCTGTTCGCCGTTCGAGGCTTCTTTGAGTCGATCCCAGGAAATCTTCGCTACTGACGGACCTTGCAGAATCAAGTCACTGCGAGCAAGTCCGAGCTTACTCGCCACCTCTTCAATTGGGCGAAGTGTGGCTCGTCGAGCGATATCGAGGTCGCTATCCATCGCTTGTTGGGCCAGCGTGGCCGACTTGAAACCTTCATCTCGGAGAATTCGGACCGCGCTGATGTGGTAGCACCTGCGTACTGGGGCATCGCGGGATATCCAATCTCCCACTCATTGACCCCGCGATTGTTTGAGATAGTAGGAGGAGAACTTGGGCTGGAAGCCCAATCTGTGTATCTTGAAGCGGATTCGATGGATGAGTTTGAAGCGAATCTGAAAAATCTCCAAGGAGATGTTTGGTTGAGTTGTACAGCCCCCTTGAAACATTCACCTCAGGAGCGGCTTGG
>CAYFHB010000132.1:0-2706 GCA_964342705.1 uncultured Candidatus Poseidoniales archaeon | reverse complement strand
GGCCAGAATCCCGATTACGGAAGCTGAAGCCGTTCCGGATTTGTCAGCGATTGACTTCTCTGCAGCGGCGATTGAATCGACCGCCGCCTGCCAATGCTCTTCGATTGCGGTTGCCTTCGTCTTGGCAATGCGATAGAGTGTCTCAGCCTCACGCAGTGCGCCTAGACCCGCTTCCTTGTCCCCCATCTGGAATGCGCGGCGCGGACCACCAACCACAGGTGCGATGGACTCAGCCTTCTCGACAGCGGCCAGAGAATCAGAGCGAATAGCATCGATATCGACGGCCATCGCCATCACACGCTCCGCCTCTCGCTCTGCCTCATCTAGCAGAACCATGCCGCGCGCGGGATCTTTCCATCCCTGTTCGCGCGCCTGTTGTATCAGAGAAGCAGCCTGCTCCAACCCGGAATTCTTTGAGCGGAGCTCGAGCATACGAGTCTCTGCAGCCTCCAATTCAACCCCGAATACCTGCCTCGCCTCGTGCTCCTCATCCTTGGCCAGCAAGTCGGGCAGGACCAGACCAAGACACAGGGCAGCTATCCCGCCCGCAGCCGCAAGACCAAGACCGAGGGACACCACTATCGCGATTCCGAAGGCAGCACCAACCCCCCCTGAAATCGCACGCAACTTCCGCGTCGCCAACGACACACCAAGCGCCTGCCACCAATGAGCCAACAATACGCCAGCGACCAGCAACAATAGCACGGTCGCAATCGCTCGGTCGCCCTCTCCAAGAGAGTCCGCAGCGAGGGCGACCACCATCGGCCAAGCAAGACCAGCGGCCAGAGCGATTCGCGAGCGCTCAATAGGCCCGTGGTCAATCAGATCCATCAGCATCAACCCAGCCACGAAGATAGCCACAACAGGCCCCATCCGTGGCAGCATCTCGACGCTGCCATCCATCGCAGGGAATAGCCACCAGCCAGCCCCTACAATCAGCACCAGAGTGCCGGCCAAAGCCACCTTCTCGACCCGCGCTCGGTGTTGCGCAATCACCCGGTCGGCGTGGTCGGGTGGCAGAACCATGACCGCTCACCCGAACCATGGCTCAAGAGTCGAGCGGTTCGCTGGACAAGACAATATGCGGGCCGAATAGGCCCCAATACCACAGCAAAACAACACTCAATCGCGAGCCTGACCCCAAAGGAAGCGAGCCGCGATAGCCAATCCGGCGAGCACCATGAAGACACCGAGAACAACCTGCAAGGGCCCAGAATTAGGATTCACCACGATATTGTTCTCGATAACTACTGAATCCTCTTGATTCAGCGCACTGCTCCCCCAATCGAAACGCAATGGCAACTCCCCTGTCTGCTCAAGAGGCAACTCCAGAGTGACCCCGACAACCCCTGGTCCCATCGAAGTCGCCCACGGAAGATTCACCACTTCCGAGCAAACCTCACCACTGCACAACCTACCACTGGCGGAATCTCCACCAAGATTCTGAATCACAGCGTGAATCTCCAGAGTCTGACCGACAACCGGAGTCCCGAGATAACTGACATTCCACACGCGAATATCCACACCCGGACCCGGTTGAACCGCGAGCGAGAACGAGAGCATGTCCATGTTATCCTTCGAATCCCAAGCCATCAGAATCAGCCAATGTGAACCAGCCGCGAGCGGCCCGAGGTCAAAGGTCTCGATATCGGCGAAGGACTCGTTCTCAAACTGCGCCTCAGAATTGAGATAGAAGGTCCATCGCGTATCTTGAATCGCATCCAAATCATCGAAGGAATTACTCAGGTTCACGAGGAGCGGATCGCCGGCCCGAGCGGGATGCTCGGCCGAAATCAGAATCTCCTTCGCGTAGATTTCGGGCAGAATCGTCGGCCCCGCTCCGTCTAGGACAAGGATAGTCCAACTGTGAGTCACTTGATTGCCTGCATCGTCTCTCACCATCAGATTCAGCGAGTAAGTCGTAGGTGCCTTGGCCTGGTGACGATCTTCGAGGTCGAGGTTGATGTTGTTGACCAAATCGTTCTGAGGGAAGCGACTCTGAGCAACCATCTCGTCAAAATCCACATGCCGCCATTCGCTGGTGCGATTACTGGTGATTTCAATCATCGTCTCAAGCCCCGAATCATCGCTTGCAGTGATATTGATGTCGAGGATGTCATCGCTGCCGATCTCGATGATTCCGTCGCTGATATCGATTGCAGTCGAATCTCCAACAGTCGGGTTAGCGCTGAAAGATGCCTCCCAAGTCGGCGAGACGCCATCGATGACGATATTTTCGTACCAACTGCTGCTCGAGCCGAAGGAATCGATGCAGTGAACGTGAGCGCTCAGAACCTCGCCGTGACTGTAATTGAGTTCTGACGGTGTCACTGAAACCCATGGTTGGTCACTGGTGAACGTGGTGGTTCCGTTATTGGTGAACTCCCACCTAACCAACGTATCGTCGAGGTGGCTATCCAAGCAATTTGCCTCGTAATTCGTGTTGGTGTCGAGAGGGACACTCGAGCCGTCGCCGAGTCGGTTGGCGATGATATTCGGCGGCGAGTTTTCGCCCAAACTGATGCGGATATCGCTAGCTACTGGGACGGCGGAGCGATTGACGGTGAACTCGCCGGGCGAGCCCTCGATGACATCTGCCATCGCTGAGTACCGGTACTCGTATGGGCTCGGGAGGAAGATTGTGAGAGGGACTTCTTCGACTGCCGCGCCAGTGCGCGGCAGGTCGAGCAGGCGCGTGCTGCGACC
>CAYFHB010000131.1:0-2730 GCA_964342705.1 uncultured Candidatus Poseidoniales archaeon | reverse complement strand
CCATGGAAAGCGCTCAGACCTGAGATTTCAGCAGCAGCGATGACAGCATCCCTAGATGCAACCAAACCAACAATCGCAGAACCCAATTGAGCGCTGCCCAGCAGCGCATCGGCCTCGTGAACTCGAAGTTCACCCGAGGCCCCCCCAGTAGCAAATCGGCCATTGCCGAGAGCGCAACAAGCAGTAACCGCCTCGCTCATCGCAACCTCAGCCACGCTCTCGATGCTCGGCAAGCGCTCGTCCATCACGCACCCAACCCAACTCGAGCGGTTTTCACTCTGCCGCGTCAACGAGCGAGCCATTAGTCGGATGAAAACGCAACTACTCAGGCCTTGGCCGAATCCTTACGTTTCTGCTCAAGCGATTCCAGATAGGCCTGATCGATTTGCCCAGCCACATAGCGTCCATCGAAGCATGAACAATCGAAATTCGCGAGGCTGGCATCTCCAGCACCGATGCAAGCCTCGACCAAATCCTCCAACTTTTGATAGATCAGCCAATCAGCTCCAATCGCCTCACACACCTGCTCAGTTGTGCGATTGTGAGCCACATACTCGTGCTTTGCAGGCATGTCGATTCCATACACATTCGGGTGAACAACAGGCGGCGCTGCGGAGGCGAAATACACCTTGTTCGCGCCGGCCTCGCGAGCCATCTCGACAATCCGTCGCGAGGTATTACCACGGACTATGCTATCGTCAACAATGAGGACGTTTCGTCCCTCGAATTCGTGGTAGATGGTGTTGAGTTTCTTGCGTACGGAGTCCTTTCGCATTGCTTGTCCCGGCATGATGAACGTGCGCCCAATGTAGCGATTCTTCACGAAACCCTCACGATAATCCACACCAAGTTCCCTCGCCAGTTCAAGGGCTGCTATTCTGCCGCTGTCTGGTACAGGGATTACGCAGTCAATCCCATGGTCGGGGTGCTCGGTGGCGATACGACGCGCCAATTGCGCGCCCATCTCTAGGCGCGCCCCGTGAACCGAAACTCCATCGAGGCGTGAGTCCGGTCGAGCGAAGTAGACGTACTCGAAGATGCACGGGGTGTGTTGTGGCGGGCTTTCTGTAGTGCAGATTTTAGATGTACGAGTGCCATCCATTCGCACGATGATAGCTTCCCCTGGTGCGACGTCGCGCTCGATTTCGAATCCGAGTGCTTTCATGGCGACGGATTCGGATGCGATGAGGGTCTCGGTGAATCCGTCGATCTCGCAACTGCCTATGCTGAGGGGGCGGATTCCATGTGGGTCGCGGAAGCCAATCATTCCCCACCCGGTAATCATTGCTACTACTGAGTAGGAGCCTTCGACGCTCTCATTGATGTTGGTGATAGCGCGGAAGATGTCTTCCTCGCTGAGAGCGTCGAGACCTCCTCGGCGGCCGTTGATTGAACGTTGAATCTCGGCAGCTAAGAGATTGAGCAGGGCTTCCGAGTCCGAGCTGGTATTGATTCGGCGGTGGTCCCGCTCGAGCAGCCCGTAGATAATCTGTTCAGGATTGGTCAAATTGCCATTGTGGGCCAGACTGACTCCGAATGGAGCATTGGTGTAGAATGGTTGGGCTTCGGCCGCGGAGGACGAGCCAGCGGTTGGATAGCGGACGTGACCGAGACCCATCGAACCCTCCAGCGCCTTGATGTGACGCAGGCGGAAGACATCTCGCACGAGACCGTTGGCGCGGCGGTGAGAGATATTGCTCTCATCGCTGGTTACGATGCCCGCCGCATCCTGTCCGCGATGCTGCAATACCAGCAATCCATCGTAGAGGGTTTTGCCGACCTGAGAGGCCGGATGCCCGACGAGACCGATGATACCGCACATCGGGAATCGTTCCTCCCTCAGTCGTAAGGGACTTAGCCATTTCCAGCGTGATGGTTTGTCATCACGCGTGAGCAACTCACTTCTTCTGCTCTGCCATCGAGCGGTTGCGCTTGCTCCAGCGGAACTTGCGCAGGCGAGCAGTCTCGCCGTAGCCACAGGATGCGCAAGCGCGCTTCTGCTTGTGGTAGGAGTGTCGGCCGCAGCGACGGCAACGGATGTGCGTGGGCTTCTGCTTCTTGCCCATGCTTGGAGTACCCTTTGACATGATGTCCACCTCTTAGGATGGCGCGGCGACCGACCGGCGTGTTATGAGCGTTACCCACGATGATGCCGGCGGTGACCAACCGATTCGGATTACTGCGGCCGCGAGTATCGAGTGTGTAGGTTGTTCCGCTCAGCCCTCGACCATGTCCATTAATGGGTCCTCAGATGGTCGGTAAAGAGTCACTCTGACCATCTGCAATGTCGCAGCGATTAACGCCAGTGGTGCGAGTAATAGTAGAATCATGAAGCCGATTCCGAGGATGTAAGGATACAAAGCTAGTAAATCGGTCAAGGATAGTTCCGAAAAA
The DNA here is from genome assembly GCA_964342705.1 of uncultured Candidatus Poseidoniales archaeon. Classification (GTDB taxonomy): domain Archaea; phylum Thermoplasmatota; class Poseidoniia; order Poseidoniales; family Thalassarchaeaceae; genus MGIIb-O1. The sequence continues at coordinate 336 of CAYFHB010000131.1, read as the reverse complement.
TGGACTTCAGACAGCCCGGTTGAGAAAATCAGCAAAGGTGAGGTGAATAGGAGAGTCGCAGCCAATAGCGGAATACTCGGTCGATGATAGGGGTTCCAAGTCACCAGCAGATGTACGATAGCCCAGTAGCCCACCAAGACTGCACCGACGAGTACGAACACCAGAATATCATCCCACGGACCAGCATATTGGGTGACTGAATGAATCATTGCGAACCACCTCCGAAATTCCTGCGAATCATCTCCGTGACCAATCTCTGCTCACGTTCATCCAAGGCATCAATCTCAGGGTCCCGAGGTGTTTGTCGCTCTGCGAGGAGGAAAGCTCTCATCAACA
>CAYFHB010000130.1:0-2748 GCA_964342705.1 uncultured Candidatus Poseidoniales archaeon | reverse complement strand
CCCCCCCCCCCCGCATGCCGGTCGGAGGCCCGACCACCCTCGTCTCGATGCCGCCCGTCGGCAACTCGACCGTTCAGAGTTGAGTGAATAGCGCGTAGGCTTGGTAGGAGTATCCTGCGGCGAATCCTAACATCAGCACGCCGCAGACTCCCAGTGCTGCCTTGTATCCGCGCTCAGAAAACTGTCCCCGCGCGCGATTGAATGCAACTGCAATCGCCGCCTTGACGAGCATAATCGTCACCAAGAAAGTCAGAGCATAAGCGACAGGAGCAATCGGTTCGGTATCGGCAGCAGAAGCCATCAAAGGGCCGCCGATGAGGAACCAAAATACGTAGACATTCGGGTTCAGTAGATTCGTCATTACCCCCCGCCTGAACGAACCAGTAGGAACTGGAGCCTCCGGATCATAAGTCGGTGGATCGATGCCGAAGCATTCGAGGCCCATTTTGAACAAAAACAGCGCACCGAGCGCTGAAATCACCAGCAGAGCCAGCGGATTCGTCGCAATCCATGCGGCGGCGAATAAGCTCACTATCACCAGCGGGCCATCGGTGAAAATCGGAGCTGCGGCCGTCCACAATCCAGCCCGCAACCCACCCGATAACGTCTCGCGAATCACCATCGTCAGCAGTGGCCCGGGCTTCACACCCTCAACCACGCCAAGCGTCGCACCGGCTGCCGCCAATCCCAGAATCAAGTCGGTCTCCACTACCAGCCCTCAGTTAGATCTGAGCTTGGCGAGGAGTTTGAGTATCTCAAAGTAGAGCCAGATGAGGGTTACCATCAGCCCAAACGCGGCTCGCCACTCCAATTGCTTGGGTGCGCCGCGCGCCACCCCATTTTCGATGAAATCGAAGTCGGCGACCAAACACAATGCACCGATGCCGACAACGAATACAGAGAAAGCGATACCAATCGGCCCGCTGCTGTGGATGTATGGAATCTCGAAACCAACGAAAAATCCAATCCACGTGACGATGTAAATCAGAACAATTGCCACCACAGCAGATGAAACTGCGATTGAGAGATTTCTGTCCCATGAAATCAATCCGGCACGATAGATCATCAACATCGAGCCGAGGATGAATAGAGTCAGTAGCACCGCCTGTAGGCCGATTCCTGGGAAACTCAACTCAAAAAACCAAGTCAGCCCCCCCAAAAACAATCCTTCTAATCCGGCGTAGAGAGATATCAGAATCGGGCTGGTCGAACCTGAGAAGATGATGATGAGTGCAAGAGCAAATCCTCCGATTGCGCCAACCATGGTCAGACCGCTTGTATCTGGCATACCGAGTGCGGTAATCACCGCGGTCACGGTGGTCACAAGCAAGAGGAATGCAGACTTCTCTGTCGTGCCCTGCATGGTCATTAGATCGGCGTCATCTGTCCACCAACCTCCATCCGCGTAGGATTCCTTCTCGAAGGTCGAATCTGAAAGTGCAGGATTGCCTGAACGATACATCGACAGGCCCACGTGGGGGGTCCCTCAAAAGGTTCAGCCCAGCATCCGCGCCTTTTGGCGTCACAATAGCGGTTTCAGGTGCTTGCCAGTATAGCTGCGCTTGTTCTTCGCCACTTCCATAGGCGGGCCCTCGGCGACGATATCGCCTCCGTGCTCGCCACCCTCGGGTCCCAGATCGAGCACCCAATCGGCACACTTCACCACATCCAAGTGGTGTTCGATGATGATTACTGTGTGCCCATTTCGCCGTAGTCTTAGCAGCACTTCGATGAGCTGATGCACGTCTGACATCGCCAATCCTGTGGTCGGCTCATCGAGAATATACACTGTGTGTTTGCGGGCGGGTCGGTGCAATTCAGTTGCCAATTTCACCCGCTGCGCCTCCCCGCCCGAGAGAGTCGTCGCTGGCTGACCGAGTCTGATGTAACCCAGCCCAACATCCTTCAGCGTCGCAAGTATTCGATGGATACTACGCTGATTCTGGAAGAAGTTACAAGCCTCTTCCACAGGCATTTCGAGGATGTCGTGGATGGTTTTGCCGCGCCATTTGACCTCGAGAGTTTCGCGTGTGTAGCGCTTGCCTTTGCAGATGTCGCAGGTGACCCAGACGTCCGGGAGGAAGTTCATTTCGAGTTTGATTGACCCCGCTCCTTTGCATGCTTCACATCGCCCTCCCTTGACGTTGAATGAGAAGTGCCCTGGCTGGTAACCGCGTTCGCGGGCTAGCTTGGTTTCTGAGAATAGGGTACGTATCGGGGTGAATGCTCCCGTGTAGGTGGCTGCGTTGGAGCGAGGGGTTCGACCGATCGGGGATTGATCGATGACGATTGTCTTGTCAATGTGTTCGACTCCTTCAATTCGGTCGTGGCTTCCTGGAGTCGTGTCGGCTCCGTGCAATTCGCGGAGGAGAGCTGGTGCAAGGGTTTCCGTGATGAGTGATGATTTGCCGGAGCCGGAAACACCTGTTACTGCAATCATGCATCCTAGTGGGATGTCGACGATGAGGTCGCGTAGGTTGTTCTGACGGGCTCCACGAATCGTTAGCCAGCGCTCATCGTCGGGGCTTGCTGGATCTTCGGGGAGGGGTATTTCGCTGCGCCCAGAGAGGTATGCTGCCGTGATACTGTCCTTGCTTGAGAGGAGGCTCTTCAGGTCACCATTTGCTACGACTTCTCCGCCGTCTCTGCCCGCTCCGATTCCCATGTCGACAAGCCAGTCTGCTTGACGCAGGGTTGCCTCGTCGTGCTCGACCACGAGGAGGGTGTTTCCTAGCTCGGTGAGTTCCC
>CAYFHB010000129.1:0-2786 GCA_964342705.1 uncultured Candidatus Poseidoniales archaeon | reverse complement strand
GGCGGATCCCGACGGCGGGCGAATCGTTCTCTGGCCTCATCTTCCATGCGTGCGGATGCCCTCGGATTTACGCACTCGCGAACATTGGGATGGGTTGGCCCTGCTCGCCTCGGCCGAGGAGGTCAGCGGTTGGCCGGCCGAGGAGATGGAAGACCAAGCCAGCCCTGGGATTCACGTTGCGGCGGCCATGGCATCCGGCACGGTCCTCGGCCGCCTGCTCGATGATCTGACGATCTACAAAGTCGATGGACCGAGCATTCCAGATCCCGAACCCATCCGACTTCTGCACCACGCACGAAACGCGCGCGGAGGAATGCCAGTCTACGCGCTCGAACCATCGATGGATGACGAGGCGTGGGTCGACTGGATGACACGCGCAGCCGATGAACAGGTCTCGATGTCCACTTTACTCTCCACAATCACGGTCGGGCGGCGGTGGAAGCGATTGCGATCCGCCGCCATCAGCCGCGTCGCCGCAGCGAAGGGCGTCGATTCAGAACTCGGCGCCGCGGCTGCCTCAAGCGCAGCCTGGTGGTCGGAGGAAAATAAGGGCCTGAGCATAGGGTTGCGAAGCGAGCGGACGGAGCGTTTGGCGGCACGAATACGCGGGGCGTTGGCAGACCTAAGCGAGGGCAGGGTTGATGACTCGGAGGCGCGAGGGCCTTCACTGCTGGTTCCAGTTCACCAACCGCGATTGCACTCGCTCGTCAAGGCTTTCGAGGGCTGGCCGGACGCTGAACCGGTCAAAACGCTGGGCGCACAGGAGGGTTGAAGATGGACGAAGACGGTCGTATCCGAGTCAACGTTGAGACGCAGACGTTTCGCTTCATTCCTAGCAAACCGGTAGATCATGAGGATGCTGTCACACTTGCCAAGGGCATCAAATCGGGTCCGTGGGTAGTCATTTCTCACAAGGAGCCGCGAGCGACCTTCGTGATTGAGGAGAGCGGCAGCGTTCTCGTGCATGGGATTTCTCGGCTCGAGGTCGCTCGACTGGTGATGCAGGAATTATTGCTCAGTCTCGGGATGTCCGAGGACGGATTGCGTTCCGAGGCTGGAGATATGCTGGTTTCATTCTCATTCGGGCGCGCCGTGTTGCTCGATCTGGCTGCGGCGCGCTTTGCGGATGCGAAGAAGGATGAGCGTGTAGGCTGCGTCCGCATCGACGCCAAGCGGCACAATTGCGAGATTTTGGTCTTCAACAATGGGCATGGCGTCGTCACCGGACAATCTTCCAAGCGCGTCGCCGAGATGGCGGTGCGTCATTGGGCTGCGCAATTCGATGAGGAAGGCGCATTGGCATGAGCGCTATTGTCGACGGACGCTGGCAAGGGCCGGTCGTCGACCAACATATCCACCTAGACCGCTCTAACCGATATCTGGCGGCGGTCGATGAATTCGTTCGCACAGGAGGCACCGGCATGATGCTGGTTCACAAGCCAGGCTTCGGCGGTGGTCTACCGGTTGACCGCGATGGATATCGCGCGGCTTATGCTGAAACTCTGACGATGGCTGAGGAGGTCCGAGCGAAGTTTGGAATTACTGTGGGAGTCGTGCTCGGGCCCCACCCAGTCGCATGGGAACATCAGATTGAGGAGCTCGGTATGGAACGCGCGACCGAATTGCATCTCGAGGCAGTCGATTTGGCCCTCGAACACATCGATGAGGGTGTTGCTCAGTGTCTGGGTGAGGTCGGGCGGCCGCACTATCCGGTGAGCGATGAGACTTGGGCGGCCGCCAATGAGATGCTCGCAGAAATCATGGGTTCCGCAGCAGCAGCGAAGGTCCCGATTCAACTCCATGTCGAGGATGCCGGAGCGCAGACTTATGGTGAACTCGCGCAAATAGCAACCGGCGCTGGACTGCCGCTCAGTCAAGCGATTCGTCACTACGCGCCAGCCGATGTCTCAAACGATTTCACTCATGGCCTCGCCTGCACCGTCAGCGTCGGGCGAGGCAGTGTCGAGGCCTTGCGTACAAGCCACAAATCGGCCTCTTCTCCTTGGGGCATGGAGACTGATTATCTCGATGACCCGCGCCGTCCCGGCGCGGTCCTCGGCCCCAAGACGATTGCCAAACGCACCGACGAACTCTGCGCAGCCTTGCTGTCCGAGCACGAGCAGGAGGAGGTTGAGGAGCTCCTCAAGAATGTCCATTCACACTGGCCCAGCGAGCTTTACGGCTTGGAGTTCTAAGGAGACTTTCGCAGGGGGAGGCGGAGCTTCGGAGTGAAGGTGAACATACCCCCCGCAACGAACATCACGAGGAAGCCAAAGAATAGTTGCAAATCACCCCAGGGCAACGGGTGTCCAGCGAATTCGAAGACCATCTTGCACAGCGGGACATTGATCGGCAGGAAGATGAAGAGCATCGCCACGCCGAGTCGCTGTCGCATCAGCATGCATCTGCGACTCGACAGTGGTTTTTCAATTCCTGAGGCGCGCGAGCCTCGACTATCTGACCGAATCGGTCAAAGGTGAATCATCGGTGGGCGGGTCGCGCGTTCATGGTGTAGGGGTTAGCACAAGAGGTTTCCAACCTCTTAGCCCGGGTTCAAATCCCGGTGAGCGCACCAATTCCTTGAATCCCAGTTCTCGCGCTCACGAGAGCGCGACTTCGCTTTTGTGAAGGGGGTTGAGTGATGAGGGGCTGCCCAACCACTCTCACTCTCCCCCTCCGAGTCGGTCTGCATTGCTGTGAAGGTTTCAAAGGGCGTCGAGTGACCCAGTCAAACGATGACGCGCGCGATGGCGGCCGGAATTGCTAGAGATTCCTCGGATAAAGAG
>CAYFHB010000128.1:0-2810 GCA_964342705.1 uncultured Candidatus Poseidoniales archaeon | reverse complement strand
ATCTCAGGGTCCCGAGGTGTTTGTCGCTCTGCGAGGAGGAAAGCTCTCATCAACAGCCAGATCGAGAGCAGGATTGGGGGAAATATCAGCCCAACCCCTAACACGACATCTATTGGATTCTCCAGAACCAATTGATAGAGTTGCATCTGGGAAATAATCCACCAAGCGGCAATCAACATAGCCCAACCACCAACGAGCAGTTCTGTTCTCCCACGATTGTACCAGGATGAGCCCTGAGTGATGGTTCTGCAACCCAATACTGCTAGAGTAATCCATACAACGGTTTCCACAATGGTCGCGAGGTATGCATCACGGGCATCATCGATGCATACAGAGCGATTACTGCAGGGAATGTAACCCTCCTCAAAATACAGCAAGGGTTCAGCCACGAATATCATAAGAGCAAGGCCGAGAAGCACGAGCGGAGGACCGTATCGGCTCCTCTTGAAGGCCGGCCCCATACGCCACATCGAGAAGGCTGCGAGCATGATGGTCAAGCCCAACCAAGCCTGCACATACCATGCCAGCATGGGATGACCCTACCATCGGAGATTATTTGATTTGACGACGCGACGAATACCGCTGAAAGCGCCACATAGCCCCTAAAGGGGGCTCAAGCCGGCTCGACACAATGATATACGGGTCATAGGTGGGCGCGTCGTCGCAAGACGCTGAGGTGCTATGTCATGGTCAAGATGCCACGCAAGGTGATGCGCTATTCCCCATCGGCTGGCAAGCATACTATGCACAATGTCGAGCGCGTCAAGAAGCGCCGTGCTTCTGAGCTGAAGTGGGGTCAACGCCGCTTCCGCAAGGCCACCTCAGGATACCGAGGATTCCCACGTCCAAAGCCTTCCGGCGAGAAGCCGACGAAGCGCGTCAATCTACTCTACCGCTGCACCGAGACCGGTAAGGCTCACCAGCCAGCCGCGCAGCGCGCGAGGAAGTTCGAACTCATTGAGAAGTAATCGGGGGATAGTCATGGGTGATGCAAAGTTCCTACGAGTCAACTGCCGCGACTGCGGTCATGAAGCGATCATCTTCGAAAGGGCGTCTACCTCGATTGCCTGCTCAATCTGCGGAGCCACACTGGCCCGCCCAGCAGGCGGTAAGGCCCAGTTAGTTGGAAGCACCATCGTAGACGTCCTCGAGTGAAGGGGACTGACACACGATGAGCGGCGCGGACAATCCTTGGCCGGAAGAAGGCGAACTACTCGTCTGCACCGTCAAGAAAGTCCGCGAAAATGGCGCTTACCTCAACCTTGACGGTTACGGAGAACGCGAGGGCTTCGTCTTCATCGGCGAGGTTGCAGCAGGGTGGGTCAAGAATATCCGAAACCACCTGCGCGTCGGACAGCGCGTCGTCGCCAAGGTAATCGCCATCAAGAAGGATCGAGAGCGAGTCGACCTTTCGATTAAGGGCGTCTCCGAGGAGCGACGACGCGACACGCTGCAGACCTGGAAGAACGAGCAGCGTGCTAACCAGATTATGGGCGTAGTAGCCGAGCGCGTTGGCTGGGATGCAGCCAAGACCAGCGCGATTTCAGAGGAGATGATGGAGATCTTCGGAACTCTCTATGGAGCGCTTGAGGAGTGTGCAATTTCCGAGACCGCTCTCTCAGACAATGGCTTCTCCGGCGACTGGATGGCAACCGTCATCGAACTCGCCGTCGAAAACATCGTCCCGCCGTTCGTCGAAATCCGAGGTCAGTTCAACATCGAGGTTTGGGGAGCGGAGGGAGTCTACGCCATCCGGGATGCTCTGTTGGCAGCCGAGGCGGTTGCCGAGGGTGAGGAGGAAGCGACCCTAACCTGTCATTATGACGGAGCGCCGGAATACCGCATCGACATCAAGGCGCCCGATTATGAAACGGCTGAGCGACTTTGGGAAGATGCGCAGAGCGCTGCCACAAAATCACTGTCTTCGGTGGAGTCTTCCATCGACATCGAACGCATGTGAAGCGTTATTTCCCATGCTACAACTTCAAAGACCTCTGAAAGGGGCTCTGACTTCTGAGGGAACGGGATGGCTCGGACGAGAATGCAACGGTGCACCGCTTGCGGCCAGTACGGACTGGGTGAGGAATGCAAGGAATGCGGCGGAAAGATGACCAATGTCGCGCCGCTGAAGTATTCGCCCCAAGACGCGCAAGGAGCTAGACGCCGCCAGCGCGAGAATGCTGGAAGCGACGAGTGGATCGAAGAGCTACCGACTCCTCGGAAGGAGGAGAATGAGTGAATCGAACGCGCGTACAATGGATGATTGGAGATTCGCTTCCTGAACACGTGGCCCTCTTAGAGGCGGTTCCCGGCGTCGGAAATGTTGGGAAACTCGTGGTCGATGCTCTGGTTCGCAAACACCCCTCAACGTTGGTTGCACGCTTGCTGCACCCCGATATGCCTCCACACTCAACGCTCGATGATGATGGCTTGCTGGTTCCTCCCTCGGTGCTGGTGCATCGCGTGATGTTGCCTGATGGAAGGTATGTTCTGACCGTCGGCGGGGATTTGCAGCCGATGACCGCCGGCGGTCAATACGAGGTCGCCGATACTATTCTTGGGCTGGCCTCTGCGGCCTCGACTCCACAATTGCTGGTTCTTGCTGGATTGGCGGCTGATCTAGAGGACAAGGCTGTCCATGTCATCTGCGCAGACTCGGCGGTTCGTGGGAATCTCGAGGCGAACGATATCCCCGTGACTCGTAATCAACCCGAGGCAGGGATGATCGGTGTGGCGGGATTGCTTGTGTCACTCTCGCCAATTCATGATGTGCCGACGGTGGCGCTGGTGGCTGAGACCGTCGGTGCGTC
>CAYFHB010000127.1:0-2828 GCA_964342705.1 uncultured Candidatus Poseidoniales archaeon | reverse complement strand
GTCACCGGAGCGTGGACCACTCCGAATAGCGGCGACCATCGCGCGCCATCTCTACGCATCAGCGCGATATTCACAGTAAACATTCCATTTCGCTTGATGAATTCTTTCGTCCCATCGAGGGGGTCCACCAACCAACAAGTCCCGCTTGCCATCGGGTCACCAACTCGCCCTTCCTCGGACACAATCGGCGTAGAATCGATCGATTGTAAGCCTGCGACAATAATTTCGTGAGCCGCTAAATCCGCCTTCGTAAGCGGTGAATCGTCGCCCTTACGGGTTACCTCAATGCCTTCGGCGGCCTCGTAAATCTCCATGATTGCCTCACCTGCGCGCACCGCAATCTCGACAATTTGTTCGGAGTCCAATCGGCTCCCTCCAACTCAGAAATCCTGCAATTCATCTGCGGCCGATTCGAGCCTCTCATGAGCCTCGGCCGACAGATGCTGCATGAATGGGTCCTCGTCGCCGACAATCGACTTCCACGAGGACATCGACCGCTGCCAAATCTCCTGCTCAGCATTCCATTCCAGCCAGCGGTCGACGAAATCGCAATGTCGCTGGACGTCCTCATCATCCTCAGCTACCTTACGAAGAATCGTATTCGTCTGAGAGAGGATCATACCAATCGGCGCATTTAGCTTGTAGGTGGTGAATGGGTTGCGCTCCTGAACCACCGTCAAATGCTCGCGCCACAACCCGAACGAAACGTCGTAAACCCAACCGATTGAAAGCACGATCAATAGGACCGTTACCCCAATCCCGAGTAATCCGAAGTAGGTCGGGGGGATGCCCATGAGGGAGTCCATTTCATCGAATCTCCAGCTGACTAGAGGCCATACGAGGAGGGTGAGTGTGGTGCACCAGAAGCCCATCGAGATGAGGGTCTGGCTCTGCTGGATGCGCCAATACTGACGCATGACTGCCTTCTTCAGCACGCCCGCTGCTCAAACCGCTCCGATTTCACGGTTCCGCACCTACGTCGTGCAAGGAGAGGGTTAGGCGCCGGGTCTACTCGGGTTCAATGAGAGATGATGAGAGACGGATCGATATGTGCTTCGAGGTCTGCTAGGAACTCGATTTCTTCGGCGAATGCCGCTTCTAGGTTGGCGCGGTGTGCTTCGCTGAGTTCTGGGCGTGGGGCTTTCTTGGCTTTGAAGCCGGGGCGGCGCAGTGGGTCGAATATCGCCTTGCGAAGGTTGTGGGATGGGAGGAGGATCTTCGCCAGGCTTACGAGAAATTTTGGTGGCCGGCGGAGGAATTTTGCCCAGCCGGCTGAATTCATGTCGCCGCCCTCGTTGTGTCGAGGGAGTTTGGTGTCGGCTGGGAATTCTGGTTCGCCGAGCCACTCTAGGATGCTGTTGAGTGTGGCGAGTGAGTCGTTGCGGATTGATGAGATTGGAATTACTCGGACTCTGTCGCCGAGTGCTTCAGCCCACTTTATCGTAGGGTGTTTGAGGCGGGGGAAGGCGAGGAAGCTCCAGGTTTGTGGGTCGTTAGGGTCTGCTTGGTAATCACCAGCTGCGGCTGCTGCGAGCATTTCAGATTGAGTTTTGTTGTAATCGACTAGGCGCTTCGAGTGCTCTTGGTGCATGCTGAGCATTAATTCGATTGGGTCTCGAACCGTGATGATTACGCGCGCCTCCGGCATTTGGTCGCGGACCGCTGCAAAGGCACGCTCCGAGTAGAGATGGAGGACTGATTTGTCCATCACCCACGGCTCGTCCGCATACTTGTGGAAAGCCGGTTCGGGCGCGATTATAGCATGCCCTTTCGGGTGGATCGGTGCGGTTGGGAACTCTGCTGCGCCCGCCATCAAGAAGTGGCTTTCATTTGGCCAGGGATGGAATATTGATTCGTGTTTTCGAAGCCAGTGCATCAGAGAGGTGGTGCCAGTCTTCGGGCCGCCGATTAGGAGTAGATTTGGGGTCTGATTGTACCTATGCAAACCGACCCCTCTCGTGTCTCGCGTTGAGTAGTTAGACTTCAACGCCGCGCAAGGTGAATTCTGAATTCATTCACTGTGTAATGGTATGTCTGCCTTCGTCAGGTGAGGTGCAGTCACTGCTCTCGGAAGTGCGCTATGACGCGTGGCTCGGATGATGCCGAAGGATCAATCTCCTCAAGAGAAGCGATATTGACGAAGCGTCGAGGAGTTCCGTGACGGCTGCCGAAGTTTGAGAAGACGCGGTGCAGCGCCTCGTCTTCATCGGCTGCGACGAGATCGAAAGTGAAATCCTGGTCGGTTCGGCCGTTGCGGAAAGTTCCGGTTGCTCGGTAGGCCTTCATGGCGCGGCCGACCCGAGGTCTCGATATAAACGCCACTAGAGGAGTAGGGCTCGGAAACTGGGCTGGCGCATGATTTTCGGTGGTTGCCCTGATTACGCGACTCAAGGTTCAAGAATGGACCGTCGGCGATGCTTTGCGATTAGTGTGAGCACTGGTGAGAGTGAGGTCGACGAGGAGGTCGAGGCGTCTCCTTTGAGTCGTGAGGAGTTGGTTGCTCACCTTGCTGCTTTCTCAAAGGAACGACTCGTCGAAGAAGTGATTTCTGTTTGGCAGGAATTGGGTGAGGTCGAGCGTGAGTTGGCGATGTCCCGCCAACGTGCTCGGGCCCTAGATAGTGAGCTCGGACAAACTCGATCGCGGGCTGGTGGGCGCGCCGATTTAGCTGAATTAGAAGAGCGCTTTCACGTGGCGGAGGCCCGTCGCGCCCAATTGGAAACTATGCTTGTCAACGAGCGGGAGCGGCGGCGTGCTCTCGAGGAAGTTGTTGGTGAGGGGCGAATCGATGATCTGCGGCGTGAGAATGCCGATTTGATTCGCCGTGA
>CAYFHB010000126.1:0-2833 GCA_964342705.1 uncultured Candidatus Poseidoniales archaeon | reverse complement strand
ATTCCCCTTCTACTCCATCGTCAGCTAATAACAAGCGAATATGAGGGTGGGCTCCGAGTTTTGCTCTTGCAATAGAATCTGTAAATTGGGCGACTTGATCATCTATTCTGACAATCATCATGTCGCCCACAAATTCGTGATTTGATGGCCAGGCATCTCCCATTTCTTCTATCGTGACCTCGTCTACTTCCGAGGCCAGCAACGCCAACCAATCAGTCTCTATTTTTTCATCCGGAACTCCTTCATGCATTACAATAGCATATTCTAGAGCGGTTGGTAATTCCAAAGGTGCGCCTACATCCAGAGGAATTAGGCGAGAGAGGCCGTCTTCACTGGAGAATACACGATGGCTAACAGATCCCCATCCGCGAGCCCTAACATGGCCCAAAACGGCCTCGACCTCACGATTCGGAACGACCAGGTGGCGCATCATGTTGATGACGGGCAGGCGCGCCCCCCGCTTCACCATGACGGACGGCGCACTGCCCCCTGGGCTCTGGCTCATCGGCCTCGGACCGGGTGATTTGGGGCTTATCACAGCCTCCGCAATCGAGCATGCTCGCGCCTGCGAACACCGATTCCTCGAAGGGTACACTGCAACCCTGCCCGCCGACCAAGAAGCCCGCCTAGAAGCAATCATCGGCCCCTGGCAGCGAGCGATGCGCCCAGCTGTGGAAGACCCGAGTAAAATCCTCGCTTTAGCACGCCAATCAGCAGTCGCACTACTCGTCGTCGGCGACCCCATGCAAGCGACTACTCACGTCGACTTGGAAGCACATTGTGCCGAGCAATCAATCGATTTCACCGTCATCCCCGGCCTCAGCGCGACAGCATTGGCAATCTCTCTTTCCGGCCTACAATCGTACCGCTTCGGCCGCCAAGTAACCCTACCTTACACCTACGGAGATTACCTGCCAACCTCCCCGCTAGAACTCATCGATGCGAATTACCAAGCAAACCTCCACACACTAGTCCTGCTAGACCTCGATCCTACTGGAATGGGGGTCGACCAGCCCCAACCCATGCAGCCGGCAACCGCAGTCGAAATCCTAGCCTCAATGCACAGCCGGCTGGTCGAACGCGAGGGAAAAAACCGCGAAAGCATGACAACGCCCATCGCACAATGGAATTCGATTCTCCTCAGCGACCTTGGAACTCCCGACCAGAGAGTGGTTTCAGGACATCTCGAGGACATTGCGAAGGAAGAGGGGGGGCGCATTCACTGCCTGATTTTACCCGCGGAATTCAGCGGAATGGAAGGCGAAGCGTACGAGCGGCGCCAAGGCCAATCCTGAAACGGGAAGCGAGGAGGCGAAGACATGGCACGACCGCCCGCCGAAGTCAGCTTCCCGGGCGATAAGAACCGACGAAAGAAAGTCCGCGTGCGCGGGATCAAGAAGGCGTCAAAGCAAATTCAAGCCCGCCTCGACCGCAATCTAGAGACTCTTTTGGAGAACCCTGAAGTCTTCCTTCCAGAACTCCGCTGCGAACTAGGAAAACCGCGCCGTGACCCCTTGGCGGCGACGATTAGAGAGATCGATGCGGTCTCGAAGAAAAGGCACGATCGACGCTGGTTGACCAAGCGGATGACCAAGCGACGGGGCGATATTGTCTGTCGTTCATTGGCTGGTAGTCTGCTGGCTGCTGGAGAGGCAGACACCTCGACGGTTTCGGTGTATAACAGCCCAATTTACGGAGCTTCGAGTTTCGTCCGGCGCGGTAATGGCAAGCAATCTCACATGGTCGGGATCCAAAATTTCACTCACTCAAAACTCCGGCTTTTGGTCTGGGATGACCACGCTAAGGCTGGCTGGTGGTTCTTCTCTTGGGACGGCGGCTTCGTCTGCTCAGGGCAGGAAGCGAAGGCTCCCGCGGAGTGGGTCGAAAATAGTCTGGAAGGGGCGAGTATCGATTTAGTGGGCGACGATGTCCGCTGCTCGAAGGGGCTTGAGAAGGACATCGTCGAGAATGGTGAATTCACAGAATCTGGATGGTTGAGATTGGAATTCGATGAGGTCACGGTCGGCTTGACCGGTGCGGCTCTGGCGAAGACTGGAGAGGAGTCCTTCGTGCCCTCGATTGCGCTTGGGATGATGCCGCCGAAGATATCGGCCATTGCTGAGGCGGAATGGATGTGGCGGCCGGCCGGATGGCCGGCCGAGCGCGAGCTTCCTGATGCTGGACGTGAAGCGCTTGATGAGGTGCTGCTCGCGTGGATGAATCTGGCCCTTCCCGACGAGAAGTTGGCCCGCTCTTGTCGAGATGCGATTCTGAATTCAATCGAGGAGGGTTACATCGCCGGCAACCATTGGTTTGATTTGGAGGCTCGCGATGATTTCCTCGCGCATCTTCAGGGGAGTGATGTGGAGCGCGAGGCTCTGGAGATCGTTCTTGCGGATATGGAAGGCGGGGCGCTTGTGCGCTCCGATGGAGTGGTGCTTGAATCCGAGAAGGATGTGGTGCGATTCGAGGATAGTGCCTGCCACCCGATTCTAGTTGCGCTTTGGGAGGATTATGGAATGGAGATCCTCGAATCGATGTTTGGCCTCGTCGGAGACGAGGCCGCTGATATTCATTCGAAACAGGTACGCAGGAAGCAGGGCTTCGGTGCATTCCTGCGCGAACTCAAAGATTCGATCTCGTCAGCTCGTCGTCTCGAGCGTTTGCCTTGGGATGAGGGCTCTTTGCCAGCGCCACTCGGATTTGCGGAGTCATTGGTGCGCAAAGCGGCCGAGGACGGAATCGCTTCGACCGTGGCGATGTGTCGCAAGGCCAAGGGGCTTGAGGCAGCGATGGGTTGGGCTTGGCTCGTTGTTCACGAACGAACCGAATC
>CAYFHB010000125.1:0-2841 GCA_964342705.1 uncultured Candidatus Poseidoniales archaeon | reverse complement strand
GTTGCCTCGTCGTGCTCGACCACGAGGAGGGTGTTTCCTAGCTCGGTGAGTTCCCTCAGGGTCTCAAGGAGCCGATCGTTATCTCTTGGGTGGAGGCCGATGGATGGTTCGTCGAGAACGTACATGACTCCGGTGAGACGTGTGCCGATTTGAGTAGCGAGGCGGATGCGTTGAGACTCGCCGCCAGAGAGTGTGTTTGCGCGGCGGTCGAGGGTTAGGTAATCAAGGCCGACGAGCGCGAGGAATCGCAGTCTGGCCTCGATTTCTTTGATGACTTCGCGACCAATGAAGAGGCTGCGCTCGTCGAGTTCTTCGCTGACTTTGACGATGGGTGTTCGCGGTATATCGCGTTCGAGTTTGTTCCAAGTCTCGTCCGCTTTACCGAGTCGCCAATTCTGTACCACTGCAAGGGCTTCGAGCACGCTGCCGGCCGAGAAGGCTGGTAACGTAACTCCGCCTACAGTCACTCCGCTGACCGCTCGGTTGAGTTTGCGCCCATCGCATTCAGGGCAGTGCTCGTCTGTCATGTAGGATGCCAGGCGCGAGCGGGTCCTGTCTGAGGTCGTATCGGTGTAGGTCCTGCGAATGCGGGCGAAAACGCCTTCCCACGGGCGTGTCATGTGGTATGCCGAACCCTTTTCAGAGGTGAATTCGAAGTTGATCGCGGTGCTGCCCGAGCCATGTAGGAGGATGTCCTTGGCGTCTTCGTCGAGGTCGCCGAAGGGGGCGTTCGATGGTATTCCATAATGTTCGCAGACTTGGGTCATCTGGGTTCGGTACCAGCCGGACATCATCGAGGTGCGGAATGGTCTGATACAGCCCTCTTCGACGGTTGCCAACCGGTCGATGACAAGGTCTGGTGAGAATTCGCGCTGGACGCCGAGTCCTTGGCAGGCTGGGCACGCCCCTAGTGGATTGTTGAATGAGAAGACGCGCGGACTGACTTCGGGAAGGAAGGAGCCATGTTCGGGACAAGCGAACTCTTCAGTATAGGCGATCGTCTCACCTAATTGAGTTTGGAATCTCTGTTCGGTTGCGTCTTCTCCCTTCTGTGCTATCGGCGCTTCGAGGCTCTCGATCGCAACCGCTCCAGCGCCTAATCGCATACCTTCGGCTACTGCTTCGGTGAGCCGTTGCTTAGACGTGCGAGCGAGGCGCAGTCTATCGATTCTGACATCGATGTCGTGGCGGAGGTTCTTCTCCAATGTCGGTGGATTCTCGAACTCTTCTTCGCGCCCGTTGACCTTACCATTGAGGTATCCTTGTTCGACTAATGCGCTGAACAGGTCGGCATGAGTCCCCTTGCGATTGCGCACGGCTGGCGACCAGATTGCAATTGCGTGGCCCTCGAACCGCCAGAGGATGTCATCGACTATCTCCTGGACGGTTCGGCGCGCGACTTCCTCGCCGCACTCGGGGCAGTGCGGCAGCCCTACGCGCGCCCATAATAGGCGCAAGTAATCCATGATTTCTGTGACCGTTGCCACAGTAGAGCGAGGGTTGTGGCTACCCTGTTTCTGGTCGATGCTGATCGCTGGCGATAGGCCTTCGATGCTATCGCAATCCGGCTTCTTCATCTGACCGAGAAATTGGCGGGCATAGGACGAGAGGGATTCAACGTAGCGGCGTTGTCCCTCAGCGTAGAGGGTGTCGAATGCGAGGCTGGATTTGCCCGAACCGGATACGCCAGAGATTACAACGAATTTTCCGCGCGGGATGCTGACGTCTATGTCGCGCAAGTTGTGGGTTCGCGCGCCCTTGACGACAATCCAACCATCATCGGCCGCACCGTTCTTCTTCCAGCCTGCCAGATGTCTCCCCCCTGTGCGCAGGCTGGGCGTGAGTGAGGGTGTCCTTGAACTCATCCGCTGATATGCGCGCTAACTCAACAAAGCCAGAGGGCATCGATGGTTTGTCCTGCCTCTGCATCGGTATCAGGGGGTAGGAGGGTGAGGCCATCGTGTGCGACCAAACTGTGGAGGTTGCCGCTGCCTTGGTGAGTGTGTGTTGAGGCTGTGAGTTGGTCGCCCTCGGAATTGATTTTGATGCGGCGCAGGCAGAGTTTGTTCGGCGCGCCTCGCACCGAATCTTCGAGTCTAACTCTGATCCGCCGTGCTAGTCTTGGGCCGAGTTGTTCATGGTAGCCAAGGATGTGAGCTATCCAAGGTGCGACGAGGATTGTGAAAACCACTTGACTGCTCACTGGATTGCCAGGAAGTCCGAATAGCGGCGTCCCTTTCCACGTGCCGAATAGTGGTGGGCCGCCTGGCCTGACCATCATTCGCCAGAAATGAATGTCTCCTTCTTCTTCCATGATACGGCGGACGAGATCGAATTCACCCATACTGACGCCGCCGCTGGTGATGATCGCATCACAATCGGTCAGAGAATCAAGGGTTGAGCGGAGGTTATCGAGAGAGTCTTGCACGGCTTCGAGGCGGATTGCTTCGCAGCCCATACGCTCGACTAGGCTTGCGAGAGCGTGCGAATTGGATTCGTGTATCTGGCCCTCAGCCAATTCACTGCCAGCCGGAACCAATTCATCACCCGTCGATAGAATGGCGATTCTCGGGCGAGTGATGGTTTCGACTTCACCATGACCCATCGTCGCCGCCAGTGCTAGGCTCGCTGGGTCGAGTGTCGCTCCCGCCGGCAGAGCCTCCTGACCTTGTGCTAGGTTTTCGGCTCGACGGCGAATGTAATTGGGTCGTGCCGGACCGAGGACCGTGACGAGCTCCCCCTCAACCAACGTGTCCTCGACAATGACAATCGCGTCTGCTCCTTTGGGTATTGGCGCGCCCGTCATGATACGGCAGGCCTCGCCTGCCGAAATGCTCGGCG
>CAYFHB010000124.1:0-2848 GCA_964342705.1 uncultured Candidatus Poseidoniales archaeon | reverse complement strand
TCCGCAGGGTAGCCGAGCGCGTCCATCGCTGAGAGGTATTGATCGATGCTGAGTTCGCCGTCGCCATTGATGTCAGCCGCGTGGAAGGCGGTCAGGCGACGGCGCGTCTCGACCTCCTCGGGATTGACGTATAGCAGGCCAAATGTCTCCCAAGGCGTGATGGTGTGGTCGACGTGATTCTCGCCGTATGCCTTGTAGATGATTAGACCAAGGATGATTGCCGCGGAACCACCTATCAGCGCCTTGGAGCCCATGAGGAAGAGAAGGACGAAGCCACCGATAATCCCCAACATTTGGAAGAATGGATAGGCTGGTGATTTCCACTCTGGGGCGTACCATGAATGTGAGCGGGAAGCGCTACGTAGAACGATGACGCAGCCATTGATGACGATGAAAATCATGATCTTGAATCCCGATGCGAGTTCGGCCACATCGTGGACGGGCAGGAAGGTAATCGCTGCCGCCATCGACAGTCCGGTGACGATGATTGCCCAGTGCGGAGTGTGATACTTCTCGTGGACGCTCTCGAGGAATGATGGTACCAATTTGTCCTTTGCCATCGCGTACGGGAATCGCGACGATGCCATGATTCCGGCTAGAGCCATCGATGTCATCGTCGCCACCGAGAGCAGGGCGGCGATGATTCCCACGCGACTGCCTCCGACCGCCTCGGCGAAGATGTATACCGGATCTTCACGAGCATGGCCAGCGTGATGCGCATCCATGTATGTCGCTGGATCCAGACTCGCTGCCATGACCAAGGTTACTATCACGTAGAGACCGGTGCTGAAAAGGAGTGAGAGCAGGATTCCATTCGGAATATTGCGGCTGGGGTCCTTGATCTCGCCGCCGACCGCAGCGATTTTCGTAACGCCCGCGTATGAGACGAAGACGAATGCCGCGGTCGAAGCCACCGATTCCCAACCGCTACCGAATGAGTCGCGCGAGAAGACCGCGCTCCAATCCATCGGCATCGTTGCAACGGCCCAGGCACACAATCCGAGCAGATAAGCCCCTGAGATGAGGACAATCGGTGTCTGGACCTTCTTGATTCGCTTGACACCGAGGATATTGATGCCGACGATGAAAAGAAGCAGAATTAGTGCTGCGATCTCGATATCGATAGCGATGCCGATTATCTCCTCGATGACCCAGAGATATGCCTTGAATCCAATCAGGGCGAAGGCCGATTTGAGCATGAAATTGGCCCAGAGCCCCAAACCGGCAATGGTCCCGAAGAGAGGTCCGAAGGTCTTCTCGACATAGACGTATGATCCTCCAGAAGTCGGCATAGCTGTAGCCAATTCCGACTTCGAAATGGCTCCCGGTAACACGATTACGGCGGCTAGCAAGTAAGCCAACCAAACGCCGCCGACCGGCACTGAGCCACCGCCCATCTCCAGCATCGCCAGTGCCGGCAGAACAAACAGCCCGGAACCGAGCATGGCCGAAAGCGAGATGATGACGACAGCGGCTAATCCCAGCTTGCGCTCAAGCGGCCCAGACATGTCATCATCTGTGGTGAGAACGATTCCGGTCAAGTCCTTGGGACTGCGGGTTGGCACAACCCGCTGAGGAATCGGGCCGTGTTGAAGATTACCTACTGAGAATACCGCGGCCGCCTCAAAATTCACTCCAAGCCCAACCATCAGAGTTAGAAAGGGCGCCCGCCGCGAACGAGCCATGACAGAAGTCATCGAGAAGGACACGGTAGCGGCAGTACACTACACTGGCACGTTCCCGGATGGAGAAGTATTCGATAGCAGCGAGGGGCGCCAGCCCCTGCATTACTTGGTTGGACACAACCAGATGATCCCAGGATTCGAGGAGGAGATGATGGGAGCAGCGGTCGGTGAGAAGCGTGAGTTCACACTCACACCCGACCGCGCATACGGCGAGCGCGATGACGGCGCTATCCAGCAAGTACCTCGCGACCAATTCCCTGCAGAGATGCCTCTAGAGATCGGCGTCATGATGGCAGCTCAGACCGACCAAGGTCCCCTACCGTTCACCATCACCGCGGTCGACGACGATATCGTCACCGTCGACTTCAACCACCAGATGGCTGGCAAGACCCTACGATTCAGCGTCGAAGTAGTCGAGGTCCGCGCCGCCGCAGCCGAGGAGATCTCCCACGGCCATGTCCACGGCCCCGGCGGCCACCACCACTGAACTCTGACAGTCCCGTTCATTGTTCGTCATCCTACGAACGATTCATCGGCGCGGCCCTTGCTCGCGGTCTGAGAATGAGAACCACCGCGCTTGCCATGGTCTTGCTGATGCTCGCCGCACCCCTCGCGGGCTGCGGCGGTATCTTCGGCTCCGGAGACGGCGTTTTCAGCGAGCCGGAGCCGCTCAGAATCAATCACATTCAGACCCTCGGCACGCACAATTCCTACCACATCGAGCCGTTCGGGCCGACAATACGCGCTTACGATTACACACACGAAGCATTGGACGTGCAAGCGGAGGATTTCCACGTCAGGCAGTTCGAGTTGGACGTTTGGTGGGACCCGCGTGGACAGTTGTATGTCTACCACAATCAATACGACTTCCGCAGCAATTGCGCTACCTTCGAGGAATGCCTTGGCACCCTGCTGGCTTGGTCGAACGACAACGCTGCTCATGTCCCTCTGATGATATGGGTTGAGCCGAAGGAATGGGTAAGGTCGAGCACCGACGAAACTGTCGTCTTGGAATTGCAGGAGATGCTCGAGAAAATCGAGGCTGAAATCGCAGAATACTGGCCTCGGGAGAAGACGATTACTCCTGATGATGTGAGGGGGGAAGCTGCGACTTTGCGCGAGGCTGTGACCGGTGTTGGTTGGCCTTTGTTGGATGAGTCTCG
>CAYFHB010000123.1:0-2880 GCA_964342705.1 uncultured Candidatus Poseidoniales archaeon | reverse complement strand
CGGTCGAGTGCTGTTGCACCTCGACGACACGAGCCGAAAAGGGTGCTATCGGTCTGATTCCACAGAGACTCGGATTGGTTCAGCATCAGACCGTTGGATACAACGTATTGATGGGGGCATTGACAGAGGCGAGTATCCTTCAGACCGTCTTCTCTCTACCGAGCAAGAAGATGCGAGATGAAACTCGCGATGTCATCGACGAAGTCGGCCTAGCCGACAAGACTCTGGAATCTGTCAATCGCTTGTCGGGGGGGCAGCAAAGGAGAGTTGCAATCGCGCGCGCGATGCTGCAGGAACCTGACCTTTTGCTGGCTGACGAGTGCCTCGGTGAACTCGATGCAGAGACCGCGCGCGGAATCATCGAATTGTTTCGCCACATGGCTGACGACCACAGAATGGCAATACTTCTCATCGATCATAATCCGGTGCGCGCCAGTACGTTTTGTGACCGCGTCCTGCAGTTACGCGGACGCAGACTAATTCCGTTTGAGGAGGATGAGGAAGCGAAGCCTAGCCTACCCCTAATCGAGGAGGCGTCTTCGTGAATTGGGAGGATTCACTTTGAGTGAGTCGCGTCTGACGAGCAGCCTTCGACTTCTCACCCGCCGGCCGATACTACGTGCGGGCGTCATCATCGGAATCATCAGTTTGCTAATCTCCAACCACCTGCAGATTACTCTGTGGAAATTGGTCGACGGCTGGAGCAATCTCCTAATCCTCGGTTCAGAAGCTCTTCCTCCTGATTTCAGCGTACTGACGGAGCGGGCAGGCTGGACCCATCCACCATGCACCTTCGAATCTGATTTCCTCTGTTCACCAGCCGTCGTCGGCATGACTCAGACCATCGAAATCGCATTTCTCGCTACGGTCTTAGGGATGATTATCTCACTACCACTGGCGGCGATGGCAGCCTCCAATCTCTCGCCTTATTGGCTATCTCAGACCACACGACAAATCCTAGCAGCAATGCGAGTCCTCCCTTCTCTAATCTGGGCATTGATTTTCGTCATCATCGTCGGCATCGGGCCGCTCGCGGGTGTTCTTGCCATGACCATGTATACAGTGGGTTACCTCGGGAAACTGCAGTACGAGGCGCTGGAGGGTGTCAGCAAGGAGCCCCTCGAAGTAGCGCGCGCCATGGGTCTGCCGCGCTGGCAGGTGGCGCGCTTCTTCGCCATCCCTGAGGCGAGTAACGCCTTGCTCAGTCAGATGCTATTCATGTTCGAGTACAATGTTCGCCACGGATCGGTCATCGGACTGGTCGGTGCGGGTGGTATCGGCTGGTACATGAATCACTACCTTTCACCATTCCAACTCTATGACAAAGTCCTCGCTCTAATCATCGTGATGTTCGTCGTTGTCGTCATCATCGATCAGATTTCTTTGCACGTTCGTCGAAGATTCATAGACGAGATCAACGACCTCCACCGACCGCGCTGGCGAGATATTTTGGTCAGTCGAGATCCGGTGAAGGTGGACTCGGACCAAGTCGACTTGAATTGAATCGCCCACATTGAGGGGTTCAGCGTCTCGCTTGGTGGACCACGGGACCTATTCAAAATCCGGTCCAGCTAGCCACTTCAGCAGCCGCGTCTCAAACTAGTTCAACTCCGCGGCGACCATATCTCTAGCCCCTCAACACTTGCGCTCGGCAATCAAAAATTGCGTGCACAATCGGGATTTGTAGCCCCAGATCATGACTCGTAAGCCTCGACCATGCTTCGAACCGCATCCGCGACCTCGATATCACCAGCCAGAAGGCCACCCAGCGCGCGCTGGAAAGGAACCTCGAGCCCCAACCGACGTGCGCGATTCAGGAACATCTGGTTCGCTCGAACGCCTTCAGCGACCATGTGCATTTCTCCTAGCGATTCCTCGAGCGACTTTCCAGAACCCAATTTCTCTCCCAAAGTCCGATTCCGTGAACTCGGACTGGTCGCCGTCACGTAGAGGTCACCAATCCCTGCCGGACCAAAAGCCGTCGAAGCTTCAGCCCCCATCGCCTCAAGCAAATTGATTCCCTCAGAAAATCCCGCAAGCACAAGCGCCGCCTTGAGATTATCACCACCGATACTGCCGCGCAAGCCATCGACCAGACCACATGCAAGGGCGACCGTATTCTTGTACGCGCCCCACAATTCAGCCCCATCGATATCATCGGTTGCCGTCAGCACCAAAGTCTCGGTTGACAATCTCTCAGCAATACGATCGGCAACCGATCTATCATGACAGGCGACGACCGCCGTCGTCATCACGCCGCGCGCGACCTCTGGTGCAATTGTGGGGCCGGTCAGAACCACAACAGGATTCGACTTCTCGGCAGCCGCCAGCCTATGCTCGATCTCCTGTGAAATCATCCCCGATTCGCTCTCGGCTGTCGGCGCCAATCCTTTGGCAAGATCAAGCAATACATGCGAGGGGCGAAGCAAAGGGATTAGGTCGTTAACCACGGAGAGAATCACGCTACTCGGCAAAGCCAGTATCAGTATCTCACATGCATCGGTGAGATCTGACATTTCCATCGTCACATCGAGGTCTGGAATTTCATCACCTGGAAGGTATTTTTCGTTAATATCGGAGGTCATCAGTGACTCGTAGACTTCCTGCTCAATCGTCCACCCAAGCACATTGTGCCCGTCCTCGCACCACACCTTGGCCAGAGCTGTTCCCCAATTGCCTAAGCCAAGAACGCCGATACGTGACATATGCTCCCTCAGAATGCCTTCGCTCAATGCTCCTGTTAAGACCCTATGCCGTTAGAACCGCTATCCGTTGGATTCTTGATGTGGTCGCGGCGCACGGGATTCAAGCAGGGGTACCCGAGCGGTCAAAGGGGCTGGGTTTAGGTCCCAGTGCGTAGTGCTTCGTAGGTTCGAATCC
>CAYFHB010000122.1:0-2905 GCA_964342705.1 uncultured Candidatus Poseidoniales archaeon | reverse complement strand
GATCTCTGCGGAGGCTAAGGCGGAAGCCGATGGCGTCCGCTCAGAGATGATCGCGCGCGCGGAGCGAGAGAGCAGCCAGCTGTCGGTGGAAGTCGTGGCTTCGGCCCGACAAGCGAATCAGAAGCGAGAACTCATCGCACGCCGCGAAGAGTTGGACGCTACGTGGAACGCGGTGCGCGCTGAGGTCGGCTCTGCCGATCTCAAGGGTCGCGCTGACATCCTCAAGGCTCTGCTCGCAGAGGCTAAGGGTGCTGGCGACAATATGGTGCTGCACCCCGTCGCCACCGATAGGAAGGCGCTCACAGGCCAAGGCTTCGACCTTGGCGACGACGTTGACGGACTGGGAGGATTCACTCTTGAGTCGGCCGACGGATCGATTGTACTGGATTTCCGCTTCGACAGCCGCCTCGAGGGAGCTTGGGAGAGCAACCTCGGTGCTGTCAACGAAGCGATGTTCGGAAACTGAATGAGGGAATGACATGGCGAGAATGGCAAGCGGCCGATCGAATATGGCAAACGCCGGTGCGCGCGCGAAAGCGCGCAAGGCGTCGCTAATCGATGGTACGCGTATGCGACAGCTGATGCAACAGGGCACCGACTCGATCGGTGCTAGCATCGGTGAGTTCGGATACCGCGCTGAGATGGATGTCTACTCCGCCCGTATGGGCGGTTCAGATGCCATCGAGGCGGCGCTCAGCCACAATCTCGACAATGACCTCGATTCAGTGCTCGACTTCTGCCAAGGGAACCTCAAGGGTCTCGTGGCGATTTACGTCGAGCGCTACCACTACGAGAAGGCGAAGACCGTCCTCAGGTCGGTCAACAAGGGTGCTTCGGACGAACTGATCGCCGATCAGATCCTCCCTGAGGAGAACCCGAAGAACAGTCTCTGGTTGCACATCGTGCGAACCACCGAGACCGTTCAGGAAGCCGCTGACGCGATGGCAGGCACCCCATGGGGTCGTTGCCTCGCGAAGCTCGAGGGCGAACCATCTCTGCAGGAGATGGAGGACGCCCTCGACAGGCAATACTTCGCAAACTCTCTCGCAGCGGTGCGCGGCCCGGACGGAAGCCCGCAACTCCTGCGCTATCTGCGCACCGAGATCGATCATCGAAACATCGTGAACCAATTCCGCGCTCAGAAGCAGAACCTATCTGCTGAGAGGCGCGCGAACCTGAACATACCGGGAGGCAGGATCGGAGAAGCTGTGCTGCGCGCGGCTACTCAAGCCGATTCGGAGGAGGCATTGCTCGATGCCCTCCGTCGTTCGAACGCCTTCGACGATTCCGGCTTCGAGGAAGCCATGCAGGAGTCCGCCAAGCGAGGTACATTCGACCCGCTCGTCAATCTCCTGCGCAACCAGCGACTGACGATGCTGAAGCGATTCTCGCATCTCAATCCGGTCTCTGCCTTCCCGGTTATCTACTACATTCAAGCCAAGGTTCTGGAGGTTCAGAACCTACGTCTGCTCGTGCGCGGCAAGGCTGCTGGTCTCAGCGATGAGGTTATCGAAGCGCACCTATATGTCTGAGGTGAAATAATGGAAATCGCAGTTGTCGGTACACCTGAATTCACTCTCGGATTCCAACTCGCCGGCGTTACACGCCTGCATAACCCCGGGGACCTTGAGGAGACCGCAACTCTCCTTCGAGCTCTGCTCGGCCAACCCGAGGTCGGCATAGTCGTAATCGACAGTGCCGAGCTCACCCAGATGCCAGAGAGGCTGCGCCAGCAGCTCTCCGACAGCATCACGCCCACAGTGTTGGGTATTGGGACCGAGGAGGACAACACCCTCCGCGAGTCCATCAAGTCGGCTCTTGGAGTCGACCTATGGAAGTGAATTCCAACAAAGAAGAAGGAAGTGAAAAAAAATGAGTGACGATAATGGATTGATCTATCGCATTTCAGGACCTGTTGTGACCGCCGTAGGCATTACCCCCCGTATGTACGAGGTTGTGCGCGTAGGCCATGAGGGACTGATGGGTGAAGTCATTGAATTGCACGGAGACCAATCGGTCATCCAGGTTTACGAGGAGACGTCGGGAATCAAGCCAGGCGAGCCCGTGATTCGAACGGGGCAGACCCTATCTGTCAAGCTCGGACCGGGTCTGCTGACGCAGATTTACGATGGAATCCAGCGACCACTGGAGGACCTCGAAGCTACGATGGGTGTCTTCATTGAACGTGGTGTCGACGCCGACGGTCTCGATCTGTCGAAGGAGTGGGAGTTCAACGCGACCGCTGCCGTCGGCGACGAGGTTAGCGCAGGTGCGGTGATCGGATTGGTCCAAGAGACCGAGACGATTGAGCACCGCGTCATGGTTCCACCCGGAAAGGGTGGTGTCATCAAGAGCATCAAGTCGGGTACATTTGACGTCACCCAGACCGTTTGCACCCTCGAAGATGGAACTGAGATTGCCATGATGCAGGAGTGGCCGGTGCGAACGCCCCGACCATTCGTGCAGAAGTACGCACCGGACGTGCCTCTCATCACAGGCCAGAGGATCCTCGACTTCCTCTTCCCTCTGGCTAAGGGTGGTACCGCTGGTATTCCCGGACCATTCGGAAGCGGTAAGACCGTCACCCAGCAGCAGCTGGCGAAGTGGTCCGACGCTCAGATCGTTGTCTACATCGGATGCGGTGAGCGCGGTAACGAGATGACTGAGGTTCTGACAGAGTTCCCTCACCTCATCGACCCGCACACAGGAAAGCCTCTGATGAACCGAACCACGATGATTGCGAACACCTCCAACATGCCGGTGGCTGCTCGTGAGGCTTCGGTTTACACTGGAATCACCATCGCCGAGTACTTCCGCGACATGGGCTACGACGTGGCTCTCATGGCCGACTCGACAAGCCGCTGGGCCGAAGCAATGCGTGAGATTTCCTCACGTCTGGAAGAGA
>CAYFHB010000121.1:0-3020 GCA_964342705.1 uncultured Candidatus Poseidoniales archaeon | reverse complement strand
GAAGCCGCAAGCCCGCGCCTCTACAAGCCAATGTTGATATGCGAGTCATGTCGGCTTCAAACCCCGTTGATTGCATGAAGTATGTCGTAGTCACGGGCGGCGTCCTCTCTGGACTAGGCAAGGGTATCACCGCGTCGAGCATCGGAGTTCTGCTGAAATCCGCTGGACTGCGCCTCACTTCAGTCAAGATTGACCCCTACCTCAACTCCGACGCGGGCACCATGTCCCCATTCGAACACGGAGAGGTTTTCGTGCTGGACGATGGTGGCGAGGTCGACCTCGACTTAGGAAACTACGAGAGATTCCTCGACGTGGCGCTCACGCGCGAGAATAACATCACCACAGGCAAGGTCTACGCCAATGTAATCGAGCGCGAGCGCCGCGGAGATTATCTCGGCAAGACCGTGCAGGTCGTGCCGCACATAACCAATGAAATCCAAGATTGGATAGAGCGTGTTGCGCACGTTAGCGCGGACGGATCGGGAGAAACCCCGGACGCCTGTGTCATCGAATTGGGAGGAACCGTCGGCGATATCGAGAGCGCACCTTTCATCGAGGCTCTGCGCCAATTCCAATTCCGAGTCGGTCAAGAAAACGTCTGCTTCGTCCATGTTAGCCTCGTTCCAGTGATGGGACCGGTCGGTGAGCAGAAGACGAAGCCAACCCAACACACGGTGAAGGAGCTTCGAGGGCTCGGAATCATTCCCGACATCCTAGTCTGCCGCTCCGAGAAGCCCCTTGAGGATGAGACTCGAGCCAAACTCGCTGCATTCTGTCACGTGGGCATGGACGCGGTGGTTTCGGCCCACGATGTATCGAATCTATACCAGATTCCAATCTCGCTTTACGAGCAATCGGTGCTCTCGAAGGTCAGCAGTCACTTGGGCTTCGATGTCCCAGATTCATTGCCACTGCTCGATGATTGGAAGGCGATGGCGGACAAGGTCGACACGCTCCAAGAGGAGGTTCGCATCGCCATGGTCGGCAAGTACACCGGCCTTTCCGATTCCTACCTGTCTGTAATCAAGGCCTTGCAACACAGCGCCTATGCAGTCGATAGGAAGGTGGTCATCGAATGGATCGAATCCACCGATCTAGACCCTGCGGAAGGCACGGAGAAGCACGATGAGGCTTGGAGCCTGCTGAAGGCAGCTGATGGAATTCTCGTTCCAGGTGGATTCGGTAATCGCGGCGTCGAAGGCAAGATTCTCGCCGCCAATTATGCTCGTTTGAATGAGGTTCCATACCTCGGCGTCTGCCTCGGTCTGCAGATTGCGACGATTGAATTCTGCCGCAATGTCTTGGGATTAGAAGGGGCGAACTCGACCGAGTTCGATGAGAATACGCCAAATCCCGCTGTAGTCTTCATGCCTGAGATTTCGAAGACTCACATGGGTGGTACCATGCGACTCGGCACCAAGCCGACTCCGTTCCTAGTCGATGATTGCAAGATGCGCCGCCTCTACGGTGGCGCTACGCATGTAGATGAGCGACACCGCCACCGCTACGAGGTCAATCCGGAATTGATTGAGGATATCGAGGCTGCAGGCCTCGTCTACGTCGGTAAGGATGAGACAGGGCTGCGCTGTGAGATCATGGAACTCGAGGGTCATCCGTACTTCGTCGGGACTCAATATCATCCGGAGTTCAAGTCGCGTCCGAACCGACCGAGTCCTCCATTCCTAGGACTATTGAAAGCTGCTGTCGGTCAACAAATTTGATTCTTGAAGTGAATCATAGGGTAGCGAATTAGTTGCGGATATCAATAATGGTCTAGGTATTATGCCGACACAGCAGACAAGAAAGGAGTGGATCGATAATGGAAGAGGAAACTGGTAGTAAGGTCACACGTTTTGCCCTACTATCAACTAGGAGCCTTTTCCTGTTGTTACCTTTGATTGGTTCTCTGGCCCTACTATCTATGTTGCTTGAAGGGTGGCTAATTGGGGGCGTTTCCTTCCAACAAACCACATTAGGAGGGCCACTTTGGTATGTCTTTCAATTATTGAGGGACCAAATATGGCCTTCTACCTGATGAGATGTGTTGTAATGTCTCCTAGCGTACAGGTAGACCCACTGATAATCTACTGATTCAGAAGAGGCCTTTGTATTGTTGAAATGACTATATGCCGGCCTAAAAATTTCAAGGACATGGAAGAAGCCCCCATGTTCAAAATGCCAACAATCGACTTTTCAGCAAAATCTCTTCTGACTTTATCTCAGTTAGGAGTTTTTGCTGTTTTCGCCTACTGGGCGGTTGATGGAGGAATGGAGGACGCTTTTGACTACGTCTTTTTCGTTATGATGGCTGGTGCCGGCTTGGCACTTTTCCTTTCAGTCCCACACGCTAGGATTGCAGTAACCCTAGGGATTCCAGCGTTGATGGTTGTATTGGGTTTGGCGATGGGCGAGAATGAGATGATGTTCTGGGCTGTTTTCATGTTGTTAATGATAGGTCCAATTGCCTACATGCCGGCGATGGCGTCCGGCGACCAGACATTGGGTCTAGATGATGAATCTAGGTTGCAAAGACTTGGTATTCTTTGGATTGTCTTCTCTCTGCTCATGTTGTTCATGATGTCTGGTTTAGCAGATATGGCTATGGAGGGTGAATATTCAGAAACGGATAATGATGGAGAGGAATTTACCATGGACCTAGACTCCACTGAGCAGACGATTGCACAGGGCGGTCTAGCAATGGGTGTAATCGGAGTTCTAGTCTTCCTACTGACGGCCTTAATGGGCAAGGAGGTAGGGCCGATGCGCCCTTGGCACGGTGGTGTAATGACAGGGGTTGCTTTGTTAATGGCCCAATATCTCTGGATGACGGTAGAAGGAGCCCCTGGCGATCAATTGCCTGATTTATTCATGATTGTGTGTTTCATCGGCATTATTACACTAACTCCATGTATTGCATATGAGGGGTCGTCCGACTCATCCGGTGGTGAGTGAAATGGGCGGACTCAAACAATACATGAAACCAAAGTGGTGGTTGACAGGTGTGGGTGCCTTATTCACAC
>CAYFHB010000120.1:0-3073 GCA_964342705.1 uncultured Candidatus Poseidoniales archaeon | reverse complement strand
TCGTGTCCATCTCTGGATGAATCTGGCTCGATGGACAGAATGCGGTCCCCTCGGCCGCGAATGATATCGTGTATGGTGAGTTCGCGGCCATCCAATATGGCATCTGCCATTGAGAATCCAACACTTGCAATCGCGCTTCGGTCCCATTGACCGGCATCAACCAGATTATGCGCTCGCCATCGTCGAATTCCAGTGCGAGTTCGGGGCCCATGATTCGCTGATATTCATCATGAGATGTCGAGGACTCCAAGGCACCAGGGTATCCGCGCAGGCAGACATCGTGCAGTCCGGGACCGGTGAGATTGGTCTCGCCCTCGAACTCCCAGAATGGATTGGTAAGGGCGAGGTTTGCTGACCTATTGTCGACCTTATCGACGCTCATACAAATCCGCGGTGTCTCAGTATCTTCGATGAGCAGCCAAAGCGGATCGATCGGAGCGGTTGCCTCAGGGTGAAGGAGTGTGATGAGATGCTCTTCGATGTGGCCTTCGACATCGACCAAAATGCGCAGCCACATCGCCGTATCTGGACTCAAATCAGGGTTGTCGAGCGCGATGTCGGGCGGCGTTATCGTCGCGCTCAGCGTCGCCGGAGAATTCTGAGTGACGCCATCGAATCGATGGAACCCATCCTCGTTGAACTGCGGCGAAGAGATTTGCCAAGACTGTGAGTTTTCACCCTCTAGGCGAAGTTGTAACCATCCCGAGACGGGAACTACTCCTTCCGGAGTCAAGTCGAGGCTCAAATTGTAAGTCTCAGCAAGTGTCAGGTGAATCTCATCCACCCAAGCCTCAGTGTCAAGCCCACCGTCCCACTGCGGAATATTGTACGACGGGTACATCCCTGGGAAACCCGCAATCAAGATGAAAACGAGGATTGCCGCATAGCGCGAACGCTCTGCCTGTGAGGGAACTAATGCCTCGTTGATTATTAGCGGCGCGGGCGTATTTTCTGGGCTGAATCGACGCATCGCGCCGAGGGCCGCGATGATAAGCCAAGGCATGTATTCGGTCTTGGCGAAGATTAGGACCATCGCGGCCAGCATTGTGATGAACATCGAAGTTTGTCTGCTGGAATCGGACATTTGCTCCGGCCCGAGAATAGCGTGCAGCAGCCTATCTCCGGGTAGTCCGGGAATTGGTAGAAGCAGAGTCCAGCCGAGAAGAGTTAGTCCAATTCCGGCGAGTCCTGTGAGGTGAATCCACTGGAGTCGAATCCACAGAGACTCGCCGAACCAATCGAGGGACAGAATCGTGAGGAGTGGATTGTTTTGGAAGGCGATTGGCGCAGCCGTCAGATTCGGCGGCTCCACCGGCGTCAGATGTAGACCGATCAGTGTCAGGGCAGTGCCGCCGAAGAACAGTACGAGAGGTGCGCTGAATTCGATCATCGCCAGCGCACGCCGGTTCGGTATGGGAGTCAAGTCCGGTCTGCGCTGGCTCAGAACTCCTGCGAGTCCGAATGGCCAACTCGCAGAGAGGATCGGGAATGCGATTGGGACGATGTGGCCGATTTCAACACCGAATCGGGCAGCAATTCGCCTTCTCGCTTCGCTAGCTAGAGCCAGAACCAGCAAAATCGGCAAGGCCATCTGCAGAGCTGCGTCCTTGATCAGTCCACCATCGAATGGAACTGCATCGGGATTGTACTGACCAAGCCAGGTGGTTCCGATGAGTGTCAGGAATCCAGCCATCATCGCCCAGACAACGCCCATCTGCCAATTGGGGATGATGGGCTGATCCTCGGGATGAGGTGCGATGCTGATGATTGGAGGATCGCCCTCGTCAAGCATCGCCAGAAAACCGAGTGGATAGAGCTGGGAATTTAGGTCGGCGAGAGCCGCAGAATCGCTTCGGCCACCCTTGGCTCTCGACTCCCAAGCATGTCCAGCCAGCGCTTCGTTACCGAGGTCGAAGTAGCGCTGGATGATGTGTAATAGCAAATCCTGCTGTGTCCAAGACGAGTGGTCGAGAACAATCGGTTCTGCCTCGGACACGGGAATCAACCACCTGCGGTGGTTGCGAACTCAAGCACCCACCTATCAAACCGCGCAATACGCAGCCCGTCGCTCAAAGCGCGGTTTACTTGTTCTTGAAGCGCTTCAATCGGAAAGTTTCCTCTCTTTCCATCTCTTCCAAGCGCAGTTGGATGAAAGTCTGTGCTTCCTTCATCTCTGGAATAACCTTGAACTCAAGCGCGTTGACACGGCGCTTGGTCGACTCAATCTCTTCGAGCAGCCGCTTGAGAGTCGCCTCCATCTCGGCTGCCTTGACGATATTCGCAATCAGATCCGAATAGGCATCAGCGGCCTCATCGATATATGGAGAGCCTCCGATGAGGCCAGTCCCGCGCTCCTCGATGGTCGATGTCAGGTTCTGCCCCTCAACCTGAGGAACCACCACACCCATGATGTTGCGGCGGCTGACTTGAACCTCTGGCGAAGCCGAGTTCGCGATAGCCGCGCTCTTCACCGCCAAGCCTCCCTCGATGGCGCTGGCGAGGCTGATTGCCTCAACCGCCTCACGGTAGGTTCCGACGAGTTCCTCACGTGCAGTTATCATCTCAGACAGAAGCGTTCGGAACTCGTGAAACAGACCATCTCGCTTCATCTTGAGCAGGTTGTAACCGCTCGAAGTCTGCTTGATACGCCGCTTGAGGTTGATTAGCTCGGACCTGGTTGGTTTGATGTCCAATGCCATTCATTCACCTCCTCATCGACTCGCAGTACGCGGGTTTCACTCCTTCTTCTCGGTTGGGTGGTACTTGTCGATCCACTTCTGGTCCAATCGCACGAGGTACTTTGTGTCGATGTTTGTCAGTAGATTCCAAGCGAGGTCGAGCGTGCCCTCGTCGATGCTACGTTCCTCGTCGCGGCTCTGTCGCAGGAACTTGTCCTCAAAGATGTCCGCGAACTTCAGCAGCTGTAGGTCACGCTCGTTCAGCGCGTCCTCACCGACAATTGCCACAAGGCCGCGCAACTCGCGACCCTGAGCGTAAGCAGCGTAGAGCTGGTCGGAGACCGACTTGTGATCTTCACGAGTCTTGCCATCACCAATACCAGCGTTCATCAGTC
>CAYFHB010000119.1:0-3085 GCA_964342705.1 uncultured Candidatus Poseidoniales archaeon | reverse complement strand
CTAGGGATGCTGTCATCGCTGCTGCTGAAATCTCAGGTCTGAGCGCTTTCCATGGTGAGCCCCTCTGGCTGGTCGAGATCGATTCAGGCTCGGAACTTCTTGCGGCAAGTGGCGATGCTCTTCTCGTGGCAGATAGTGCAGGTGGGGTCACACGGGTGACCGCTTCTGGAGAGAATGTCGGGCGCAAGCAGCACGGCGAGGTTCACAGGATGGATGGTTCTGCTGATGGCCTTACGAATGCTGTCGGCTTGCGCGATGGTACTCTGGTGATATTCGATGATAGCGGACAGACCTTGCACGAATCGCTGGCCAGCGAGGATGATATCGAGACGATTTCTCATCTAGCATTCCGCTCGGATGGGGTACTGCTCGCCAGTCGCGATTCGATGGGGATGACACTCGATGAGCGACCAGAGAATCGCTTGGAGTGTTGGCATGCCGAGCGCGGGCTGATTCACACGGCTGAATTGCCCGCGCGTGTGACGAGCATATTGCCCACCGAATCGGGGGTTCTCGTCGGTTGCCAGAATGGCTCTCTCATCGAGATGAGCGTTGGGGGTGAGGCGGTAGAGAAATGGCGCTCCGAAAACCCGATTTCCGCCATCATCGAATGGGGTGATGACCTCATCATCGGCACATGGTTCAATGCTGAGCGCATCGCTGCCGATGGCTCGCTGGTCTGGTCCTACGAACACGCAGGCCTCATCACCTCGATTCTCGACATCGGGGCGGATCTCATCGCGGTTATCGGAGAGGCTCCAGCAGGTCAAAGCCCCGCACCGATTATCCTACTCGACCCGGATGCCGAGCCTCGAATTCCTGAGGATGAGGATCTCGAATACGAATTCACACCATCTTCGGGCGCCTCGACAGAATTTGCTGGAGGCCTCAGCGATGAGGAACTCGCCGCAGCCGATGCACCGCCCGAAGCGGCCAGCGACGCAAGTGACCTGATAGATGCGCTGGCCGAAGAGATGGAGATCTTACCCGACGAACCGGTCGTCTCGCAGAGCGACCTGCTCGCCGACCTCTCAGCCTCCGCCCGCGCAATCAATCTCCCACCCATTGCCGACGCGGGCGAAGACACAACACTCCCCGCCGACGATGACGGAACAGCCACTATCCTCCTCGACGGCTCCCGCTCGTACGACCCCGACGGCCACATCGAATCCTATGCTTGGCAGGACGCCAAGGGTCGGGTCATTGGCAATACAGCCCAAGTCCGCGTGCGCCTGCGCGCGGGGACACACCCATTCGAATTGACCGTCACCGACGATAAGGGCGCAGCGACGACAGCCATCGTCACCGTGCGAATTCAGTAATCCGCGGACTCCGCACATTACGCGCGCGGAGCCGAACTTCTGAGCGCAGCGAAGCGAACTTCAGAGAGCTGCAAGTGCATCCTTCAGCGCAGGCACAGCCTGTTCCCAAGTCGCTACGATTCCGTAGTCAGCCACACCAAAGATAGGCGCATCCGGATCTTTATTGATCGCGACGATATACTTTGAAGAGCGCATTCCAGCCAAGTGTTGGATAGCACCAGATATTCCCACAGCGATGTAAAGCGAAGGGGTCACCGTCTTTCCGGTCTGTCCTACTTGCATCGAGTGAGGCATGCCCCACTCATCGACGACCGCACGGCTCGCACCGACCGCAGCCCCAACCAAATCAGCGACTTCTTCGAGGTGCGAGAAGTTCTCTTTCTGACCGATTCCACGACCGCCAGAAATGATGATGTCTGCCTCAGACACGTCCAAGCGCGCACTGGCCTTAGCAATCGCTTCCTGAACAGCGACCGACACATCCGCACTCTGGTCGACCACATTTACAGCGGCAGAGCCGCCGCCGCCAGCCGCCTCAAAGGCGTTGGCACGCAATGTAACCACACAGTCACCAGCAACGGTCGAAGTCTCGACCGCCTTGCCCGAGTAAATCGGGCGAGTAATAGTCAAACCAGCCGACAAACCAGTTGCGTCCTGGACGATTGGAACTCCATTGCGCGCAGCCACGCGAGCAGCAACCTCGCGACTAATCGGAGTAGCGCCAGCGAGCACAACGCCCGCGCATTGCGACGAAATAGCGGCGGCCCAAGCGCCGCCGTCGAAGGTCCCGAAGCAATCGCCTACAACCGAGACGACCTTCGATACGCCAGCCAAGCTGGCGGCCTCATCAGCACCAATCCCGCCCGGGACGACGACCGTAGGAGAGCCACCGAGTGCGCTTGCGGCACCGACGAGTTGAGCGGTTACGGGGTGGAGTGAATCTCCGGATGATTCTGCAATGACTGTAATCTCCATCTCAATTCCTCCTAAATCACGTTCGCCTCATCGCGCAACTTTCCGACCACAACTGACACCGAATCGGCGCCCTCGAACTTCTGGCCCGGAGGCTTCTCTGCGGGTGGGGTGTGTGAATCGATTGTAACAGCGGCAGAGCCGAGATCGACGGCCAAATCTGCTGCTGACCATGTTTCGATTGGCTTCTTCTTTGCCATCATGATGCCACGCACGTTCGGTCGGCGCATCTCAATTACGCCCTTATCGAAAGCGAAGACGACTGGGGCTGAAACGCCGACCTTCTCGTGACCGGCGGCGCTTGGGCGGGTAGCGGTGAAGCCAGCGCCGTCGGCGGCGACCTCGGAGACGAGGGTGACGCACGAGGCTCCGATAAGTTCTGCAACGCCCGGTCCGGTTGAACCGGCGTTGGTGTCCGCCGCTTGCTTTCCGCAGAAGACGACATTCGCGCCGGATTTTTCGACGGCGGCGGCCAGAAGCTTCTGGACTTGAGTCGAGTCGAGATCGTTGATGTTCTCAGCCGAGACGTGAACCAGAGTATCGGCTCCAACGGCCGCTGCATCGCGAAGCAACTTCTCGCAGCGTGCCGGTCCGGCGGTGATTGCGATGAGGTCACCACCGCCGCCTTCCTTCAATTGAAGAGCGGACTCGAGAGCGTATTCATCGTAAGGGCTCATGGACCACTTTGCAACTGCGCTCTCGTCAACACGACCGCCGCTCACGGAGATCTTCGCGGTCGTGTCTGGAACCTGTTTGAGTAGTACTGCGATGCTCATTGGGACCCCTCGGGA
>CAYFHB010000118.1:0-3137 GCA_964342705.1 uncultured Candidatus Poseidoniales archaeon | reverse complement strand
GCCGTTTGTGCCTACATGGCGTGGAACATCGGAGCAAACGATGTCGCAAATGCCATGGGGACTTCTGTTGGTTCCCGCGCTTTGACCCTGAAGCAAGCTGTTGTACTAGCTGCGGTCTTCGAATTCGCCGGCGCATTCTTCGCCGGCGATGCGGTTACTGACACAGTGCGAAAGGGCATTCTTTCCTTCGATACCGAAGCCGCATATTTCGACGCGGCCTTCACCAATGATCTGATGTTCGGATTCATCGCAGCGATGATGGCCGCTGCGGTCTGGATTACCATCGCAACCCGCCTCGGGTTGCCTGTCTCGACGACCCACTCAATCATCGGCGGAATCGTCGGAATCGGACTCGTACTAGAGATCCAGTACTCGGCCGTCCTAATCGATTGGGAAGTCGTCTCTAAGGTCGTCATGTCCTGGGTCGCCAGTCCATTGATGGGTGGATTGCTCGCATTCCTCACATTCTACACGGTGCGCGCGACCATTCTCGAGGCCGACGACCCAATCGCGCGCAGCCGCTGGCTCGCTCCCATCCTCGCACTTCCGACCTTCTTCGTGCTCGGAATCGCGCTTCAATTCAAGGCACTCAAGGGATTCATCGCTCGTCTTGAGCGCGAAGGAGTCATCGAAAACAAGTACGATTGGCTTCCTGTCAAAGAGAACGGTGTTTGGAATCCACTCGCGGAGAACGCATGGATTCCGATGAATGCAATCCTTGTCGCATTGGTCATCGGAACCATCGGTTCACTCATCCTTTACTTCGTTCTGCGAAATTACGAATTCAAGGGAGAAGGTTTCCACGGAGTCGAGCGGATCTTCGTCTGGCTGCAAATCATCACGGCAGCATACGTCGCCTTCGCTCACGGAGCCAATGACCGCTCGAATGCTATTGGACCGATGGCAACCGTCTACGAACTACTGACCTCTACGCCGGGTGAGCTGGCAGCCAAGGTTGACGTTCCGCTTTGGCTTGTTTTGCTTGGTTCGGCCGGTATCGCGATCGGTGTTATGACGTGGGGCTGGAGGGTCATGGAGACCATCGGTCACAAGATCACAGACATCACCCCTACGCGTGGATTCGCCGCAGAGTTCGGTGCCGCAACGACGATTCTTGTCTTCAGTATGCCATTCCTTGCAGTTCCTGTGTCGACAACCCACACACTGGTTGGTGCAGTTGTGGGTGTCGGTCTTGCCGGCGGCGCGAAGAATGTGGATTTCCGCGTGTTTGGTAAGATTGCGGCGTCATGGGTCGCAAGTCTGCCAGCCGCCGGATTCGGTGCTGTTACGCTCTATGTCGCAATGGCCAGTGAGCCGATTAATCTGATTGTGGTTCTACCAATCGCCTTTGCTTCAGTTGGGTATGTCCTTTGGATTACACGTGACGACGAGATCGTCGTCGAGGATGCACTGGCTGAGGCTGGAGCGGCTGATGGAGATAAGCAGCCGACGGTCTTCGAATTATTCCACACGCACGCTGAGGCGGTTGAAGCGACCGTCGAGAGCATGTTGACCGCGGTCAGCAAGGCGACCGCGGGCGAGGATGCAAGCGCTGAGATTCAGGCTACAATCGATGCTGAATTGCGCGCTGACGACATCAAGAATGCACTCAGAGCCAAGGTCGGCGCGAGAGAATGGAAGTTGCTCATCAATTCGGATGAATTCCTCTACATGCTAGGAAGGCAGGACAGAATCGCAGACTATGCTCAGAATGTGGCTGAGCAACTTTCGTTCAGGCCGCTTTACGAGAATGCGGAGGCGCGCGCGATGGTCATGGAGATGGCTGAGGCTGTCCAGAAGACCAGCGCGATTTACGAAGATACGGTTCTGCACCTGCGCGACCTGACACTATCCGGATACACCAAAGCAGGTCGCGACGAATTGCGCCAATTCATCCACGAGGTCAACGTGGCTGAGCACGAGGCTGACCTCGTCGAGAGCCGTGCGGCTGGATTCGTCTTCCGCACAGGACAAGATGACCCGTTGGCAGCAGTTCACATGTATCGAGTCCTGCAGCGTCTCGACGATGTGGCAAATGCCTGCGAGGACGCTGCGAATGCTTTCCTGCCGATTGTCTACCAGTAGACGTAATGTCAAGACGCATCCGGATAAGGTACGACTCGGTCATCGGGTCGGGAAGCGATTCCCTCGAGGACCGGCTCGGCGATTCTCCAGCCGACGAATCCAACCACAAGACCAGTGAAAAGATCCCAGACATAGTGCTGCTTCGTAGTCAGAATACTGATTGAAAGCAGAACGAATTCAATCCAGAGAATCGCAAGGAAGAGGCTGCGCCCAGTTGAATCTGCATGAGCAGCCTTGACCCAACGTGTGATGGCCCGGGCGAGGAAATATGAGTGAGCGATGTGCAGGCTTGGCCAAGCATTCCAAGGTTCATCCATGAAGTGCATCGTCTCAAAGAGCCCTGCTTGCCAGCCTGAAAGTGAATCCCAATCGAGTTGGTCGCGGAGGTCAATCTCGGCGGGGAAGGCCATGAAAATTACAGAGCAGAATATTGTCGCCAGAGAAAGCATTTGGACTCCCGCAATCAATTCTAGGCGGTGGCGGTCGTCCATCGGATTTGCGAGTAGAGTGGCTGGGTAGAACAGGTAGAGCGCCATGTATGGAGCAATCATCCATCCAATGACAGGAATTTGGCGATCTAGGCTGATTTCGGGGTCCCAGACCGTGACGCCATTCGCGGCTGCCCACATGTTTGTTCCGAAGTATGGAACGGCTACCACGGCTAGTCCGAAGATGAGGACGAAGAATCGAAACAAGTGCCCCCCTGCTACCTCTCTATACTTCCACGGGACGGTCCAGATGAGTGGCCAAGGGGATAGTAGTCGCGTCGATAGAGTCGACACACGCACCGGTTGCACGAGTGCGCGAGTGTCGGGTCTGTCCTTGAAACAGACGGAGGTGGAGAGTGCTAGATTCGCTGAGAGTGAATCGGTTGAAAGTGGTCAACCCAATACCTGGTCGCACTCGTTGCAGCGCTTCCACTCGAGTTCAACTTCGGCGCCGCAAGCTGGGCAGAGCCCGGGAATGAAGACCTTGGCGCCGATATTGCAGGCGTTGTCAGCCGGCATATTCGTCGGAGTCGAAGGCTCGCTCATCACTCAAGACTCATCGGG
>CAYFHB010000117.1:0-3163 GCA_964342705.1 uncultured Candidatus Poseidoniales archaeon | reverse complement strand
CTGCGATCTTCGCCGTGTGAAGGCGACGTCATAACCCCTAGACCACGAGCCCGGCAGCCGCTCGACCTGAGACCCCGCCTTAATCGTGATGACTCGGGCTCGACCGCGAACCCGCCGCAGTCAAAAACCGGCCAAGGTTCGGCGTATCGATGGTAGCCGGACTGGACTTCGGTGTTCTGCGTGAGAGCGACACCTGGAAGGCCTTCGGAATCGGTGTAGTGCTCTTCTGCGTCATCGGTTATGCTTCACTCTCGCTCTTCGGCCTCACCTCGTCGATCTACGGCACCTCAGACGAGGTCAACGAGGCACCGGATTGGTTGGCGCCTTCGATGAATCGTGCAGGGATCGACGACGCGATTGCCGACGAAAATGGCGATATTCAGCTGAGTGACTTACGCGGC
This sequence comes from uncultured Candidatus Poseidoniales archaeon, assembly GCA_964342705.1. Taxonomy (GTDB): domain Archaea; phylum Thermoplasmatota; class Poseidoniia; order Poseidoniales; family Thalassarchaeaceae; genus MGIIb-O1. Next base: position 2,762 of record CAYFHB010000117.1, on the reverse strand, counting down.
TCGGTCGTCGTACTCGATTTCATGGCAATCGATTGCGCTAACTGCCATTATGTGCAGGAGCATATAGATCAGAATCTGGCTGACTGGGAGGATCTAGATGGGCCATATCCAGTGGTTGCGATATCGCTGGCTTCGTGGTATGGTTACGAGTCGTTTGAGAAGATTAACTCGACTTTTGGCGATCCTGAGTCGGACCGCCACATGCCTTGGCCTATCGTCAATGGCGGTACCGATGTGATTCTGCTTGAGGGAGGCGAGCGGGGTGATTTGGTCGAGTATTATTCCGCACAGGCGATTCCGCTCGCTCTCGTTATTGACCATGAGGGATTCGTGGTTGCCAAAGAGAATACTGGCACACCGCTGGATGGTTGGGCCGCGTTCGATGGGGCGATTGAGGCCGCGAACGCGGGCGAGGCCGAGGACTTGCGCCTCGGCATCGCCAAGGCAGACCGCTCGGTTATCGGCGTGTTCATCATCGGACTTTTCCTTGGAGTTCTAGTCTATTTCTCGCCGTGCGCCTTCCCAGTTCTACCTTCGTACATCACTTACTATCTGAGTCTGGGCGTGCGTGAGGACGAACTTCGCGAGGCGGGTAAGTTGAGCGGTCGAATGCCAGGTCCCTTTGAGGTCGGCGGCTTTGCAGCGTTGGGGCAGTTGACCTTCTTCGGGGTGGTAGGAATCATCATCTTCGGACTTTCTGAGGTAATCAGCCTCTCTGGCGTGCTCCACAAGGTCGCCATCGCTATCGCGTGGTTGCTGGTTGTGCTTGGTGGGCTGATGCTGCTTGGTTGGACGAGCCACCTGCTGGCCTTCGTTCAGCGGTGGCTCGATAAGTATCAGACGCGGGAGACGGACGAAGTCTTCACCCCGCGTCGCAATATGTATCTCTGGGGGATTGGTTACTCGGCGGCTTCGGTCGATTGTACAGCTGCCGCCGTCTTCCCATTCATCGCGTGGCTGACGGTGGTTGGAAGTGGCGCCTTCGTCTCCGGACTGAGCGGTCTGATTCTCTCCGTGACCCTATTGATGATCATCGTCACCGGGCTCGTCGGCATGGGGCGGCAAGCGATGATTGGATTCCTACGCCGGTCGACTGGAATTGTCAAAGCGACCGGCGCTTGGATGATGATGTTCGCAGGCTTCGGGCTGCTCGTCTACTTGACCCAGCCTGAGACCGTCGCCAGCCTCGTCGGCTGATTCTACGTAGTGAATCGAAACTGAAAGTGAATCCGAGTTTCACTTTAAGTCAAGTGAATTTCACTCGACTTTCTTCACGTTGATTGCGTTAGGTCCCTTCGGACCTTCGCCGACCTCGAACTCGACTGTGTCACCTTCTTCGATGCGACCCTCGACCTGAGATTTGTGTACGAAGAGGTCGTCTCCGCCTTCCTGCTGTATGAATCCGAAGCCCTTCGTGAAGTTGAACCACTTGACCGTTCCCTGTGCCATGGACCGACCCCGATGCCTCTACTACTTGATGTTGCACTGGTGAACCGTACTCACAAGGTCACTTCTGTCGCGTTTCGATGGGAGTGGATGTTGAGCAGAATCTCTGCCATGTCGACAGAGTAGGCGCAAAGTCTGCGCAGAGATTCTGACAATTTGTCGAGGAATAGCGCTTCCTGAGTCTCGTGACCTCCCTCCCAGAGTGAGGTCTCGAATTCGCTCAGGCGGCTTCGTGCAGTCATCAGAGCGGACTTGGCGTCGTGGATTTGCTTAACGTCGTGTCGCCGGAAGTTAGCGATGAGGGATTTGATTGAGTTCTGCCAAATCGGTATGGCGGTGAGGGGGCGCTCTCCAATCGACAGTCGGAGCGGAACCTTCTGCTCGATCAACAGCTTCGACATATTGTGCGTGTGGTCTCCCATCCGCTCAAGGGTTCGAACGATATTGCCTATCTCGGCTGCCTCCCAACGCGATGTGCCGAGACTATCTTCAATGCTCGATGATTCGAGAATCTGGCCGATTTGTCGCTCGAGTAGGAGGCGGAGCGCATCGACCTCCCTCTCGCGTTCTGAGCTGTCATCGAGAATCTCTGAATCGCCTCCGGTCAGAACCTCGACGATGTCGCGGATCTGAGAACTGATCAGCAGGTACATCCGATTGACGCTGGAGTGAATCGGCATCTCGGATGGACTCAACAAAGTGACCATCTCGATGAGATTCTCTCCCTCGCTGGCGATCTCGATTCCACGTGTGCTCTGCACGAATTGGCGGAAGATTCGGCGATGGTCTCGTGTGAAGCCATGCACTGTTTGAATGCGGATTAATTGGGCGCCGGCGAGGTAGGCTGCGATGAGATGGTCAAGAATCATCACTTTGGGTAATTCGTCGAGGTTAATCTCCACCTCGCGGCGCTTTCGCACCGAGGAACCTTCGGGAATTATTCGCAATGTTCCCGATGGTCGCCATTCGATTCGGACTTCATCCTTGGCGACCAGCCCATGTTCGGTCACCCAGCGCTTCGGGAGGCTGACGATATAGGTCGAGCCTCCCGTGATTTGCAGCCTGCGAGTATCAGAGCGGTCCAGTGTCTCCTCAACCATGTGTAGACCGCTCAACTGCCTGAATATATACATTTCATAGGCTCTCAGCACCACATTCTATTTTTTTCTATATAGTCAATATAATTCAAACACCATATACTCAATGCCACTCGCGCGGGACGATGGAACCAATCATGATGCTAGTTCTGGTCCTCGCTACGGCCGTTTGTGCCTACATGGCGTGGAACATCGGAGCAAACGATGTCGCAAATGCCA
>CAYFHB010000116.1:0-3180 GCA_964342705.1 uncultured Candidatus Poseidoniales archaeon | reverse complement strand
CTTGGCGTGAGAGCCAGTATTTGCGTGGGCATTCCTCGTAGCGGTTCCACGAAGAGGGAGAGAGTTGATGGGCGATGAAGCCGTTTTCAGGGGTTCCGGTGGGCGTATCCTTAGGGGGGTTTTCCTCCCCCGATTCTTCCTCGGCAGCGTCCGACACGGGCTGTCTGTGGGGGCCAACGATTAACAGCATCACGGTCTGTTCCGCAGCCGATGAGCGGGGCTCCTGTGGTTGCTGTCGACGAAGGTCTGAACGCTGAAGGTGCACTTGTTGTGACGTGTTTTCCTTCGGCTGGATTCGTCAGCAGCATCGTTGCGCATTACTTGGTTGACCGTTTGGGACTGGGCTTCGTCGGCGGTGCCAGAGGCGATGGTCTACCTCCGGTTTGCTTAGTTCAGGAGGGCAAGCCTCTGCCTCCACTTCGATTCTATGCGGGTGAGCCGATCTGTCACATGGATAGGTGCGATAAGGTGGTGCTGATAGTATCTGAGATTCAGGTAGCTGCGGCGCAGTCGCTGCCTTTGGCCGACTCGATTCTCGACTGGGTCGAGGCTAGCGGCGCGACTCAAATGATGATGATTGATTCTTTCTCGAATGGGCCTGATCAGGCTCATTCCATCTTCGATGATGACGATTCTGACGAATCGATGCTCGGCATCGGTTCGACGGATTCTGCGCATGAGGCCCTCGCTGAATTAGGTGTACCGATGCTCAAGCATGGGGTGGTTGGCGGAATGAGCGGGGTCCTGCTCGGTGAATGTCGCCGCCGGCGCATCGATGCGATGGCGATTCTGGCTGAGTCCGGCGGGGATTTGGCGAATGGCGCGATTCCTGATGCACGGGCAGCGGCTCGCATAATCGAACGTCTGGATGGGCTTCTTCCAGCGATCAAGTTGGATCCGGAACCTCTGCTGGAGGAGGCTAAGCGTATCGAGGAGCAGATTCGAGAGATGATGGCGATTCAATTGAATCAATTGCAGAATGAGCAGTCTGCTGGCGAGAGTTCTGCGATGTACGGCTGAGCCTCGTCTTCCGGTCAGTAATCGCTGAGCGACATTTGTTCGGGTCCAGTATCGGCGAATATCTCTCCGCTCGCATCGTCTTGTTGGGGCTCTTCTCCGCCGAGCATTGCTTCTAGGTCGGCCTCGCTGAGGACGTTGACTGAGAGCCTATTCGCTTTGTCGAGTTTGGAGCCGGCGGATTCTCCGGCTACGAGGTGGTCGAGTTTGCCTGAGACCGTCGAGACGACTTTTCCGCCCGCGGCTTTGATCATCAAGGCGATTTCCTTGCGCGGGCGGCTGAGCGTTCCAGTGATGCAGAATGTCTGACCAATTAGTGGGCCTTCTTCGGTTGTGGTGGCTTCTTCGGCTGCGATGTCGATGACTTCGGCCAGCCCTTCGACCATCGTTCGTCGCTCGCTGAGACCTTCAAGGAATGAGCGAGCGACGGTTTCGCCAACACCATCGATTGCGACCAGTCGAGGGATGGCGCTATCGTGGTCTGAAAGGAGTTCGAACATGCTGTCAGCGTCGCGGATTTCGCGCGCGAACGCGGTTGCGAGTTCGGGACCGATTCCAGGTAAGCCTAGGGCTGAGAGGAAGGCTGAGAGGGGGAGTGAGCGGGTCGAATCGAGTTGTTGGATTACGTTTTGTGCGGATTTTTCGCCCATGCGCTCGAGGTTGAGGAGGGCTTCGTGAGTTAGGGCATAGAGGTCTGGTAGGCTCTTCACAAGGCCTTGTTCGCAGAATTGTTCGGCGAGTTTCTCGCCGATTCCGTCGAGTTCGAGCGCGCGGCACCAATAGAGAATAGCGCGCTCGAGGCGCGATGGGCAGTCGAGATTGGTGCAGCGGATGAAGGCTCCATCTTGGATGAGTTCGGTTGCACATCGTGGGCAATTTGGCGGGATGGTAATGCTTTGCCGCAGCGGTAGCGGGTCGGCGAAAGCGGTGCCATCCGCGTGGAATCGGTTTTCGAGGTCTGAGTCGTTTGCTTGACCGAGGACTTCGATTATCTTCGGAATCACATCACCTCGGCGAACGATTCTGACCCGGTCGCCGATGCTTATCTGCAGGCGTTCTATCTCTCCGGCGTTATGCAGGGTCGTATTCTCGACAGTGACGCCTGAGACTGTTACCGGCGCAACGCGGGCTACGGGGGTGACCGTGCCGGTGCGACCGGTCTGCCAATCGACACCCATCAGAACGGTCGACGCCTCCTCGGGTGGGAATTTCCAAGCCAATGCCCAGCGCGGGTGGTGGGCGGTCTGACCGAGGAGGTCGCGTTTTGCTAGGTCATCGAGTTTGATGACGACTCCGTCGAGTTCCCAAGCTGCTGAGTCGCGGGATGCAGTCCAGCGTTGGGTTGTGGCGAGGATCGCATCGGTCACCGATTCATCATCGGCACCTTCGACGACTTCGTTACCTGCAGCCTCGATACCATTTGCGATGAGCCAATCGATCTCTTCGGAGTCGTATGTGAATGAGGGTGGTGCCGGGCTGTCTGGGTGTCTATCGGCAGCGCTTGGGAACTTCACATCGTAGGCGTGGAAGGCTAGGTCTGCAGCGTCACCCTTGCCGGCTTCTGCGCTCTTCTGTCTCAGGCTACCCGCGGCGAGGTTGCGTGGATTCGGAGCGATATCTGCGTATTTGGAGCGGAATGTTGCCAGTGGCATGACGACTTCACCGCGTACGTGAGCATCCCCCTCCCATGCGAGGGTTTGCGGGATGTTCGGGATTCGGCGAGCGTTGGCTGTCACATCCTCTCCTCGCTCGCCGCTTCCGCGCGTTGCCGCGCGGACCAATCGGCCACGGCGATATTCGACTGAAAGGGCCGAGCCGTCTAATTTGGGTTGACAGACAAATCTGCGTCCATGAGCCGTTGTCTCAGCGACGAAGTGTGCGACCTCTTCGGCTTCGGTAGCCTTGTCGAGACTTCGCATCGGGAATAGATGGTCGACTTTGACGGACCCCGGTGCTGGATCCGAGCCGACTTTGTTGAGTTGCGGGTGCTCGGGTGAGAGCCGCTTGAGTTCGTCGTAGAGCGCATCGTATTCCGCGTCGGTGATCTCCGGTGCTGCTTTGTTGTAATACAGGTCTGAATGGTGCGCGAGGAGCGCTGAGAGCTCCTCGATGCGGGCGCTGTTCGCCCACTCATCCGTGCCCTCCGGGACCATGTTCCCCGAG
>CAYFHB010000115.1:0-3210 GCA_964342705.1 uncultured Candidatus Poseidoniales archaeon | reverse complement strand
CTCACTCTTCGTTTCCGAAGTCGCGCCAGAACTCATTGATTGCACTCGGATTACGAATTACCATCTGTCCGACATAGAGCAGGTAGGCAGCAATGGGAAAGTATAGCCCGAGTATCGTTGGATGGGGTCCAATCGTAAACAATGGAATTGAGAAAGCAATCATCGGCACCAGAAGCCATGGAATCGGACCTCGATTCTTTGCAATAATCACTACAGGCGAACCCAAACCACAACCGAGAAGGAAAAGACCAACGAAGGTCAACGTAATTTCCATCAGTTACTCACATGGGGTTCGGGCTTTCAATGGCCCCTTTCAGAGGGTCTATGCGATTAGTCATAAAATTCAGCGATTTCGTTTAGCGACTTGCGACGCAAGTCGGGCACCTTTGCATCCTCAGCCGGATACCCAACAGGCATCAGCAGCATCGCATGTTCGTGTCCCGGGCGGCCCAGCAGGTCTCGGAGGAAGCCCATTGGTGAAGGTGTGTGAGTCAGCGTTGTCAGCCCCAGATTGTGCACGGCAGCGATGAAAAGCCCCGCCGCAATTCCACACGATTCTTGCGAATAATACGTCGGCCCCCAATCTCCATTGTCCCGCATTCTCTTGGTTTGGCGGAATAGGACGATGACCCACGGCGCGTCGGTGATGTGCTCTTTGACCGCGTCGGTTCCCAAGGGTGCCAAGACTTCAGCCCATGCCTCGGGCATTCGCTCCTCGTACGTTCTGCGCTCCTCCTCCTCGGCTGCTTCGCGCATCCGCTGCTTGAGGTCGGGGTTGGCGATTGCGACGAACGTCCATGGTTGCAGATGCGCACCAGAAGGCGCTGTTCCAGCTGTTTTGATCGCCGCTTCGATGAGTTCTCGCGGCACTTTTCGGTTTGAGAAGTGCCGCGTGGTTCTTCGTTTGTCCATCAGTTGGTAGAATGATTCGGCGCGCTCGGCCATCTCGGCTGGCGCTAGTTCTTCGAAGACGAGATCGATGAAACCCGACTCAGAATCGCTCTCGACCATCGGCTCACCGCGATTGGGCTCAGTCGCGCCGAGCAATCAATGCTGCGAGGGAAAGCCCTGCTGCTGCAAGTGGTGCAGCGAATCCAGGCAGCAGCCCGCCGTCATCCTCGCCATCATCGCGGCAGTCGGATGATGGCCCACCCCAAGTCTCGTTATCGTACCAGCAATCGGACCAAATCTTCCAGCCGAAGCCAGATTCTGGGACCGATTGGCTGCTGTCGTCGGTGCGTGTGATGTCGAATCGCCAATTCGCGTAGGTCGCGTAATCGTCGACCTGAATCGAGCCACTGAAGGTCTGTCCATCGCCACTGTCGACGAGTTCCTGACTCTCTGGAGGCCAGCAAATTCCGGTATTGATGCAGATTTGTGTGACCCACTCGACCTTGGTTATGTCGTGGCCTTCCTCCAAAGTAACGCTGATCTCGAATTGCGTATTCTCGCGGACCACGTCGGCGTGTGAGAGCGACTCGATTCCTGTACCCTCGATCGAAGTGGATTCATTCACCCCGCTCTCGCCCGCGCCGCTTACTGATAGAGCCAGCATGGCGACCATGGCGAAGGCGAGAACCTGACGCATGTTTGGCGGCTGGACTCTGCCCACATGAAACCATGCGCTGGAAGTCTCAGTTCTTCGGGCGCACGACGACGACCTTCTTCTTCGGCGGACGAGGGAGGAGTGCGGCACCGGCGGCGAGCATTCCCGAGAAGCAGAGGTTGGTCAAGCAACCGATGTCGACTGCAGCATAATCCGAAGACAGCGAAATAATCGGTATCGCGAGGAGGAAGACCCCCATGCCCAAACCGATTCGCACGACGCGAGGTACCGGTGGTCCTCTTTCAACCTCGCGACGGCAATTATGACTCGAGATTCCATAAGTCATCGCCGATCCAATGTAGTGTTTTGATGGCTTTTCCTTTACTCATCGCCACCATCTCTTCACCGTTCACCATGGCGACTCCAAGGGCGAGAGGTTTGCCATGTTCCTCATCTCGAACCCAGACGAGGTCGCCGGCTTCTACGGATGGGTCTGCGACCTGAACACCAGCTCCCATACAGTCGGCGCCGTTCATCAGGAATGGAATAGCGCCGTGGTCAACCGCTGCCCAGCGCCCGCCAGGTTGCCAAGCGAGGATGCCGCGTAGAGTCGGGAACCACTTGCGGCCATCCTCGGTCTCGACCTGCATCGCCAGAGGCGTTTTGTCGACCAAAAGAAGGTCGCGATTGTCGAAGTTTGCTTTCTCCAAGAATGAGGATTTCACATTGATGTCGACGCCGATTCGAGTAGACAATTCAGCGACGACATCGCGCACTTGCTTGAATCGCACAGGAGTCCGCCGACGAAGCCGCTTCTCACTCACAGACGACTGGCTGCGCTCCCCATCAATGAACCTCGCGCAGCCAGCTATCCCGAATACGTTGAAGCGCAAGGCAACCAGCGACACCCAATGCTAGTAGTCTGCTTCGACCTTGAAGGAGTCCTCATGCCAGAGGTCTGGATCAACGTCGCTGAAAAGACCGGAATCGAAGCACTGCGACGAACAACTAGGGACGAGCCGGATTATGACAAACTCATGCGGTACCGGCTCGACATTCTCGACGAGAATGGCATCACCATCGACGACATCCAGGAAGTCATCGCCACGATGGACCCATTACTGGGGGCCAAGCCATTTCTGGACCGTGTGCGCGCGCGTTGGCAGGTGCTGATTCTCTCCGACACATTCTACGAATTCGCCCAACCGATGATGCCCAAACTCGACCGCCCCACGATCTACTGCCACGACCTGCAAATCGACGATGAAACGCGGATGGTTACTGGATGGAAGATCCGCCTCGAAGACCAGAAGAGAGCGACGGTTGAGGGTCTTCGACAAATGAATTTCAAGACTCTAGCAGTCGGTGATTCATACAACGATACGAACATGCTTGCAGAAGCTCATTCAGGGATTCTCTTCCGACCGCCACAGAATGTAATCGAGGAATTTCCGCAATTCCCAATCGTCAACGATTACGATTCTCTCTTCGCTGCAATCGAGGCTGCTGCAGCGGAACTCGACGAGTGAATTTCCGCCATCTCGACCCGTAGGGTCGGCTTAGAGCGAATCCCATCCCTCGCCGCTCCATTGAAATAAGGGTGGTCGGTCGGCGAGGCGCATGGCACAGTGGCATGGCATCTCTCGACGCAAGCCGACCGGCGG
>CAYFHB010000114.1:0-3221 GCA_964342705.1 uncultured Candidatus Poseidoniales archaeon | reverse complement strand
ATCGATCCGTTGTTAGGATCGTTCGGGAACGGATCGCTGGCGTCGTTCTGGCCATCGCCGTCGGTGTCAGCCGCGTTAGGGTTGGTTCCGGCTGCGTACTCCTGAGAGTTCGTCAATCCGTCGCCGTCAGGGTCCGCGTTAGCGTCACTGGCGGAGTTCGGATTCAGTCCGTATCCAACTTCCCAACCGTCTGGCAAACCGTCGTTGTCGGTGTCAGCGTTGTTCATGTCTGTGCCTGCAGCCTGTTCCTCGGCATTGGTCAGACCATCTCCGTCCCAATCGGCTCCTCCATCGGAGGGGTCGAGCGGGTCGGAACCGTCGGCTTGTACGCCGACTGATCCAGCCATCAACACGAGAAGCAGTGCTATCAGCATGCTCGTATTCTTCGTTTTCTGCATTTTCTTTTCACTTCCAAAAATCAGTTCAGAGAACCCGCCGTTCTCTCTTTCCAGCGAATGCTTACGCTCTTCCTTGCGCAAACCGATTCGTCCGGGAGTGACGGATGCTGATTGGGAGCGGACTGTCTATACTGTCCACGACCGGAATAAACGCTGTATTGCGCCTTTATCGCGGTTTTCGTGGATCTCCTATTTACTTCGTCTGCTCCTCCTCTTCTACGCATCCAATCTCACGGGCTTTCATAGGGAACCCACCGTTCCCTCTGAATTACGAGCCCCTATGGGGCTATTTCAACAGTTCCCGAGGCTGAGTGGCATCAATCTGCCGCTTTCGGGGATTTCAGGGAGTGAGGGCGGCGAGCTCGGCTTGGAACTTCGTCGAAGTCAGGAAATGCAGCACAGGAGTTGCCAGCGTTCCCAAGACGAGCGCGCCGAGCAGAATATTCGACCAGAGTTCGATTCCGGTGCCGAAAGTAAGGAAAAGAAGCCAACCGGCACCGAGGAAAGCCCACGGCCTGTATCGGCGAGCGAAGAGAGCGGAGCGAGATTTGACGAGTTCATCGGAGTAGAGTGAAGTCGTCTCACCTTCAGCGAGCATATCGTTCTCCGTTGCACAGCGGACGCAGACTTGGTAGCGGGGGCCATTGCCGCTGACGAACTGGGAGTTCGGGTAGTTCTGGGTGCACATGCGACAGACTGGCATGGTCGTTCGTTCTCCCCACCCCTCGTTGCTCCTTCAACGCTGCGGTTGTCGGGGGTGACTGCTGCTGCTGGTTGGTTGGGTTGGGCGAGGCGCTGTGAGGAATGATTGGATTAGCGCCTCGCCGTCTGGGCTGCCGACCGATTCGGGGTGGAATTGCACGCCGTCGATCGGTAGTGATGTGTGGGTTATGCCCATGACGAGAGTTTGGGTTTGGTCCCAAGCGTTCACTTTCAGTTTGGCTTCAGTATCAATTTGAGGGTCGCTTGGTGCTTCGAGGACGAGACTGTTGTAGCGCATCAGGATTGTTTGTTCTGGTGAGTTTTGGAAGATAGCGGAGCCGTCGTGGTGGATGTTCGAGGGGACGCCATGTACGGCTCCGAGTGGTGATTCTTGGAGGCTCCAGCCGGCGGCGATTCCTATCGCTTGGTGGCCGAGGCACCAGCCGAGCAGCGGGATTGGGCCGTCGTCATTGTTGAGTCGGTTGTCGAGAGCTCGGCTGGCTAGTTCCATGGTTCTGGGAGATGCTTCTGGTCGGGATGGACCGGGGCCGAGGATAATGTGAGTCGGTTGGTGTTGGGTGAGCCAATCGTCGACGCTTGCTTCTGGGTCGGACGTCTCTGCGGGTCGCCCTTCGACGATTGTTACTTTGGCGCCGAGTCGGTGGAGCGACTCGGCGATGTTATTGGTGAATGAATCGAGATTGTCGACGAGGAGGACGTGGGCGTTTTGAGTTTCATCCTCGTCGGTTTGTTTCTGGCCGGGGCGGATTCTTCCTAGTGCTCCTTCGATTTCTGGTAGCGGCAGGATTCCCACCTCGCGCTCTGGCAATTCCTCACTACTGAATCCGGTCCTGAATCCCCATGTCGCCTCGGTGACTGCCGCTGCTTTCCATCGGGCCTCCTCAACCTCCGCTGCAGGTGTTGAATCAATGACTACCCCGCCTCCAGCCTGCACCGTAGCGTGCCATAATTTCGGGCCACTGTGAGCCTCCATTGTTCGGATGAGTATGTTCCAATCAGCTTGGCCAGCGCTCTGATTAATGTGGCCAATCGAGCCGGTCCAAGCGCTGCGCGGTGCTTCTTCTAACTCGTCTATCGCAGCCATCGTCACCACCTTGGGACAACCGGTGATGGAACCTCCTGGGAATAAGGCGGCGAGTGCATTACCAGCAGAAGAATCTGTACTCAATTCTCCTTCAACACCTGATACGAGATGCTGGACATTGGCCAGGGCCTCGATACGACAATCAGACCAGTTGACCGAGCCAGGCTGGCAAACCCTCGCTAGGTCGTGCCGCTCGAGATCTACGAGCATCAGATGCTCGGCCATCTCCTTGGGTGAGGCGGCTAGTTCAGTTCGCAGCGCGAGGTCTGCCTCATCGCTAGCGCCTCGTGCGCGCGTGCCCTTGATTGGTCGCGTCGAGAGGGTGCCCGAATCTAGTCGGAGGAGTCGCTCAGGCGAGGCCGACGCGACCGCCCAGCCGTGGTCAGCCACATGCATCCAAGAAGCGAATGGAGCAGGATTCGTCTGTGTCATCCGCAGGAAGGCATCCCACGGCTGACCATCCATCGAGCCCTGCCAGCGGCGGCCATAATTTACCTGATACAGATGGCCGCCACGAATCGAGTCGCGAATCCTCTCAACCTTGCGAGCGTGATCGAAATCACTCTCACTCTCAGGCACTCGCGACGCGGGCTTGGCCGGAATACCTACAGGAACCATCTCCGGCAAGCCAGCATCAAGGAAATCATGACCCTCGAGCGCGAGCAGAGTTAATTCTCCACTCTCGCGTTCGTGCACCCACCAAGCATCACAGCGCCACAGAACTCCGAGCAATGTGCCAGGTTCAGGGGGGTGAGCGAGGCGAATAGAATTTGACCAGCGGCCTAGGTCATAGCCGAGCAATCCAGCGAATCCACCCGGAGTGACTGGTCCATCCTGCGTCCCATCCACCTCGATCTCGTACTCCGCAACGAGGCTCAGTGCCTCCTCCAGAGACGCGGGTCTCATCTCCTCCTCGCTGACCCATCGACCATCTACCATACGCTGGCGAACTAGAACCAATGGGGGTGATTCGCCCAATCCCACCTCGCCAGCTAATGCCGAGCCGGTAGCAGCCC
>CAYFHB010000113.1:0-3227 GCA_964342705.1 uncultured Candidatus Poseidoniales archaeon | reverse complement strand
CGGATTGAATAGTGGCCGATTCGTGGGATAATCGTGAACGAATTCGACGTCATCATTGCTTTGAGCATGGGATTGGGCCTTGCGGCGGCATCAGGTTTCCGCGTTTTCTTGCCGCCTTTCCTGCTTTCCATCGCTGTGCGAGCGGATGCGGTTGATGTCAATTTGATGGATACTCCATTCGAGTACTTCGATTCTAACGTAGCAATCATCCTTCTAGGAGCGGCGACGGTCGCTGAGTTCGCAGCATATTACGTCCCGTGGGTCGACAATCTGCTCGATACTATCGCGAGCCCAGCCGCAGTAGTAGCCGGCTCGGGAATGACCGCTCTGGTCCTCGAGGGCAGTACGGATCCTGTCATCCAATGGTCGCTGGCGATTATCGCGGGTGGCGGAGTCACCGCCGTCGTTCAGGGCGCGACGGTAGTCACTCGAGGAATCTCGAGCTCCCTGACCATGGGAATTGCAAATCCAGTCGTATCGACTGGTGAGAACATCGCTGCACTCCTGATGACCCTCATCGCGATGGTCCTGCCAATCCTAGCCGCCGTCTTGGTTGCTCTCCTCATCGGAACAATCGTCCTCAAGGCGGCGAACAAAGCAACCTCAGCCGCGTGAAAGTCAAGTCGCTCGACTTAACTCAAGCCAGCGGCTGTAATGCCGTCTGTCCACCCATCAGAGGTACGAGGACATCAGGCACACGAACCAAGCCGTCCTCGGTCTGATTCTGCTCCATTATCGCGACCAGCGCACGGCTGGTCGCAACGGCGGTCGAATTCAGCGTATGAACCGCCGAATTACCCTCAGCAGTCCGGTAACGCATGCGGAGTCGGTTGGCCTGATAGTCCGTGCAGTTCGAGCATGAGACGACCTCTTTGTAGGCCCCAGCGCCGGGTAGCCACGCTTCTAGATCGTACTTTTTCGAGGCCACGGAGCCCATGTCTCCGGTGCAGATGTTGACGACGCGGTAGTGCAGGCCAAGGCTATCCCAAAGGTCCACGGCATTGCTCAACAACTCCTCGTGGTGCTCCCAAGAGTCCTCGGGCTTGCAAATCACGATTTGTTCAATCTTGGTGAATTGGTGCACACGCCAGATTCCGCGGTCTGAGAGGCCGTGTGCACCTACTTCTCGGCGGAAGCATGACGAGACTCCGACCAACTTGATCGGCAGCTCCGCCGGCTCGATGATTTCGTCCATCCTCATCGCTGTGAGTGGGTGTTCGCTGGTGGCGATGAGGTAGTACTTGTCCGGCTCGATTCCGTACATCACCGTCTCGAAGTCGCCTAGATCCGTGACGCCTTCGTAGGCTTCGCGATTCATCATCAGCGGCGGCTGCACAAGGGTATAGCCGCGCTCCATGAGGAAGTTGGCTGAGTATTGCTGCAAAGCCATCTCGAGGCGCGCGAGGTCACCTTGTAGGAAGTAGAAGCGCGAGCCGGTTACCTTTGCGCCTCGGGCGAGGTCGACCCATCCGTTTGCTTCGATGAGATCGTTGTGGGTGCGAGGCTCGAATGAGAGTTCGATTTTCTCGCCGTGAAGGCTGTGGAGTGTGTTCTTTTGGTCGTCCTCGCCAACAGGAACCGATTCATGGAGTAGATTGGGTACACGCATGCGGATTGCATCGCGCTCGGCCAGTGTTGAGTCGACTTTCTCGCCAAGCGCATCTATCTCTGCGCCGAGGCTTGCAACCTCGGCCAGAATCGCGTCGGCGGCCGCTTTGTCACCGGATTTCTTGGCCGCCGCAATCCCGCGGGCAGCCTCATTACGCTTCTTGCGGAGTTGGTCCGCATCATAGCGCGCTTGCCGCCATTCCTCATCGAGGCGGATTACCGCATCGATGCTGTCATGAGGAATATCACGCTTATCGTGATCCGCCCTCAACACATCGGCGTGCTCACGGAACATTGTCATGTCGAGCATGGCGACCGAACCGAAGGGTTCGACACCCCGCCTTCAATCAATCGGGGAATTAAGGTCCGTACGATGTGGATTTCCTAGAGGAAGGTAATCGCCTGCAATATCGGTTCGAATCCATAGGCGAATATCCCACTCCAAAGATAACCGATAATCGCCCCACCATTCAGCAGCGGCAACCCAGGCTGCGGATTGCCCTGAGCAACGAAATACATCAGCGCCACATATCCGACCAATCCACCGATCAATGTGCCAGCGGCAACAACGATCTGAGCGAGGTAGAAGTTGCCGAATACGTTGTAGACTTCAGGCCCCCAATCCGGCAAAAACGAGACCGCAGAAATCACCAACATTCCGGGGAAAATCACGTCGCCTAGCCCCATGAAAAGTGCGTCGCGACTCTTCTTTTTCTTCGGTCGAAGCCGTTCGGCCTCGTCAACCATTTCAGCCTCCATCACCCCATCATAGATGGGTGGAGGTGGTACCCCGTCCCCCGCGTGTGCGCCTGACATTATGTCGCCTTCTTGGTCGAGGAATGAGTAGCCCTTTTCCTTCGGCGAGACCAGCAAAACCGGTAGCTTGAGCCCAATCATCGTGTCTGCGAGTTCGAGCATATGCTTGCTCTTGTGGACCGCCCAATAATCGTAAATCGCGGCTAGAATCATGAAGATTATCACCAGCGTTGGAACGAATGAAATTCCGATCATTACGATTACTCCAGCCCCTACCATCACTCCCACGCCGTTGACCACAAACCACTCCGGGTAACGATGCAAGGCTACCATGGCTGCGATCGAAATGGCCAGCGCGCTAAGGCCGACTGAGGCTGGGGTTGCGAGACCTGCAATCCACAGGAAGAGCAGCGTGAATGGCTGAATCGCGTAGAATAGGCTGAGACCGAGCGCGAGCATGACGATTCCCTTGATGAGCGCGTCGAGGCCCTTACGCGCGAGCCAAATGATGACGACTGTGAAGACTCCAATCAGGACGAGTTCGAGAAGGATGAAGCCGGATTTAGTCGCCCCTTCTTCGCCGAACGCGCGGGCCTCGGGAATGTTGTACAGTGGCTGGATGAATAGCCCGATAGCGATGGTGCTGACGAACATCGCAGCCATCCCGGCCATCGACTCCCATTGATCGAGCATCATGTCGATGACACTTTCACTTTCAGCGGACACAGCCTCCACGAACTTCAAGGGCCATATCACCTTGACCCGTTCCCGCCCCGCTGTAATGGGCGGCTGTGGTGATGCGATGACAGCACGGGAATGGCTCGAAGACCTGCGATTCGCAGGTATGAAATTGGGTCTTGAGC
>CAYFHB010000112.1:0-3256 GCA_964342705.1 uncultured Candidatus Poseidoniales archaeon | reverse complement strand
AGCCAAACCACTAGCGGTTATTCATCGAAGCGGCCAACTAAGGTCAGACAACAAAACCTTGCCAAGCCCGCATGTAGTCAACGAATTTCTCACTGAGACCCTCGCTCAAGAGATGCTCAGCAGTAAACGGCGGGCGCTGAGGGTCGTAATCAGCATCACCCAGATGACTCGCCCAATCTGCATGGCCAATTGCAGACCTTGCAACCGCGACTAAGTCCGCACCCTGTTCCATAACAGCCTGCGCCTGTGCTGCCGACCAGACCGAGCCACACGAAATTAAGGGTAGACGTCCGGCCAAGCGCTCTGCGAAAATCTCAGTAAGCAATCGTGGGTCATCGTTGTGCGCCGGCGGTACGAAGCAATCCCAGCAGGAAATGTGGAGGAAGTCGACTCCTGCATCGACGATGAGGTCGACGAGGTCGAGCGAGTCGTCGAGTACAACTCCAATCTTGTTGTATTCGGGCGAGATGCGAACTCCGACGAGGAATTTCTCGCCCGTCTTCTCACGTATGCGCGCGATGATGTCTAGCAGGAAGCGCGCGCGATTCTCCAACGAACCGCCCCAGCGGTCGCTGCGTCGGTTCGTACCAGTCCCTAGGAATTGGCAGATGAGGTAACCGTGGGCACCGTGAATCTCCACCCCATCGAAGCCTGCCTCCTCGCAGCGAGCGGCAGCCGAAGCAAAGGCTTCGACCAATTCGTCGATCTCCCCATCAGCCAGCTCCCGCGTCACCCCAGTATCGGAATCACTCGTCTCATTGACGCTCGCAGAAACCGGCTGAACCCCAGTCAAGCGCTGCGGACAGCGCATTCCACCGTGGAAAATCTGTGCCAACGAAAGCGCCCCGCGCTGACGAATGCCAGCAGCCAAGCGTGTCAATCCGGGCAGATGGTCATCGCTCCAGACACCCATCTCACCATCCCAGCCCTGCCCCTCGCGAACAACATGGGAAGCACAGGTCGTGACTATCCCAAAACCGCCCTCAGCCCGCCGGAGCAACCACTCAATCTCAGCATCAGAGAGCGTGCCATCCTGGTTGCTCTGCTTATTCGTCATGGCTGCAACGACAGCCCGATTCCGAACTTCATGTCCGGTCCTAGGAAAGCGAAATACATCGCTCGGACCGACCATCCGAAGCCTCCGATTCACTCCATCGAATCGTGGGGATTCTCGCCGCAGAGGTCCTGCACCCAGCCTGCGGCGACCGTCTCACGACCACCACCTCGGCTCAGCAAGTGATGTAGCTTGACCAGTGCAGAAGCAGGAGGACATAACGACCCATGACCGATGATTCCCATATCCTGTTGCTCTCGCCCCTTCGCATACACATTCATGTTCATCGGACCCTCAATTGTCTGAGCGACTATCACGGCAACCCCATCGTTGCCACAATAATCCTCGAGCATCAAGCGTAGAATGGTATTCTCTTGCGAATCCTCTAGCGGGTCAGCGATTGGCAAATGCCCAAGCCCAGTCCCGTGGAAAACCAAGGCATCGAATCCACCCTCGATCGCCGCCTTCACCAAATCGGGCTGCAAATGCCCGTCGGCGATGAACTGAGCAATCCGAGTGTCTTCATCAAACAGCATAGGTGCAATCGCCTCGACCCGAGCATCGGCCGGCTCATGTTCAGCCATCTCGATGCTAGGCCCACTACCATCATTCATCACCCAGGCCAATGGACCCTGATTGATTGGCCTGAACGCATCACGCCGCGATGAGTGGTATTTCCGGCAAGCAACACCGGGCAGCACCGCGCATTTCCCATCCGAAGAATCCGCATGCAAAATAACCACGCTAGAATCCCGATAACCGGTAGGCTCCGGCCCATGTGCAGCCCAGTGAACAGCGGCCACCAAATTCTCAGCAGCATCGCTCGAACCACGATCCGGCGAGCGTTGAGACCCAGTCACAACGATTCGCCCCGGTGGCCGACCACCATTACCAGCCCAACCGTAAGCAAGAGCAGCAGCACTCAGATGCAAAGTGTCAGTACCATGCGTAACAACAACTCCAACAGCGCCCTCGGCGAACGCCTCCTCGGTTGCCCTCAGCATTCGATTCCAATGCCTCGGCCGCACATCATCCGACCACAAATTACCGAGCTTGACAACTCGAAGGCGAGCCACCGAACGCAATTCAGGAACCGATTCCAACAGTTCGTGTGGCTCAAACCTAGCACTTACAGCCCCAGTAGCGTAATCCACCTTGCTAGCGATAGTCCCGCCAGTGTGAATTAGATGTACTAGTGGAAGATTTTCATCCTGTTCAATAGGAGTCGGTGCTTCTTCCTCAGATATCTCAACTTCATCGAGAATTTCTACCGATTCGACGTAGGATTCTGGGTAGCTGACATTGTAGCCATTTGCGAGTTTCAGCGTCACCAATTTCGGACCCGCCGGCGGCAGCGCCAAACCCTCGTGCTCGACCATACCCGACCACGTCTTCACGACCACCTTCACCGGCGTCCCCGGGCTGGGCCAGTCTCCCATGCATCGTCAGAAGGTGATTCACTCCATCAATGCGACGCACACAGATGTAGCGCCTGAGGGGTGCGGCGACAATTCTTTCACATTCGAGGCATAGGCGCTGATGTGTCTGAGCCGTTAATTCATCCCGACATCGCCAAGGCTCACACACTTCCGTCTAGATTCTACACGGATGGCGATACATTCCGCAATCTGATTGAGGGAATGCGTGATTGCTGGTATTTTGCAGCGCATTCAAGTCAATTCGCCGAGCACAATGTGATTCCATTGAGTGACATAGAAGGAATGCTTGGTGAAGCAGTCATGCTAACCAATTCAGACAAGGTTAGGTGTCTCTCCAATGTCTGCACTCATAGAGGAATGCTAGTAGCCACTGAACCATGCAATAGTAGTACTCTGCAATGCCGATACCACGGCCGAACTTTCGGCATGGATGGCTGCATGAAGAATATGCCAGAGTTCCAAGATGTGGAAGGATTTCCTTCCGCTTCCGATGACTTACCTAATTTCCCAATCACTGAATGGAAGGGCTTGCAATTGGTTGGAGGAGACAGATATCTCGAGGAGGCGATTGCAGAATTAGAGTCTCGATTAGGATGGCTTGATGTCGACTCATTCCAACACGATCCAAGCCGATATCGCTCGTATGAAATCAAGGCGAATTGGGCTCTGTATGTAGACAATTATCTCGAAGGATTCCACATACCATTCGTTCACGGAGATCTACACGATGTTTTGGATAACGACGAGTATCGAACCGAGTTGT
>CAYFHB010000111.1:0-3342 GCA_964342705.1 uncultured Candidatus Poseidoniales archaeon | reverse complement strand
AATCAGAGTTCGCGAGTGAATGCCTGAATTCCAGTGATGTGCCGACCGAGAATCAGATTGTGTATATCGTGGGTTCCCTCGTAGGTCTTGACCGATTCGAGATTCGCCATGTGTCGCATAATGCAGTACTCATCGAGGATTCCGTTCGCGCCGTGGATGTCACGTGCCGCGCGAGCGATCTCTAGGGCGATGTCAACATTGTTCATCTTCGCCAGAGATATGTGCTCTGGAATCCAAGTCCCAGCATCCTTCTTCTGCCCCAAGTGGTAAGCCAGAAGCTGCGCCTTGGTAATCTCACGTAGCATCCATGACAACTTGTTCTGAACCAATTGATAGGATGCGATCGGGTGGGTGAATTGGATGCGGCTCAAGGCATAATCCTTAGCCGAATCAAAGCAAGCCTGAGCCGCTCCGACCGCACCCCAAGAGATTCCGTAGCGGGCGTTGTTCAAGCATGAAAACGGCCCACGCAGACCCTTCACATTTGGCAGAATCCTGTCCTTTGGAATCTTACAATCTTGGAAAACCAACTCGCTGGTAACGCTCGCCTTTAGCGAGTGCTTTCCTGTCATCTCGGGCGCTGAGAATCCCTCATCGCCCGCCTCGACGATAAATCCGCGAATAACGCCGTCGAGCTTTGCCCATACGATTGCGACTTGGGAGATAGTGCCGTTGGTAATCCACATTTTTGCGCCGTTAAGCAGGTAGTGGTCGCCCTTGTCCTCGGCCTTAGTAATCATGTCACCGGGGTTTGAGCCGTAGTCAGGTTCTGTGAGTCCGAAACATCCGATCCACTCACCGCTGGCCATCTTTGGCAGGTAGTATTCCTTCTGCTCCTCGCTTCCGAAGTCCCAAATTGGGTACATCGCAAGGCTACCCTGAACACTCGCAAAGGACCTGAGTCCGCTGTCACCACGCTCGAGTTCTCGGCAGATGACTCCGTATGCAGTGTATGAGAGGCCGGGGCAGCCGTAGCCCTCTAGGGGTGCCCCGAGAACACCCATTTCTCCGAGTGCGACTCGCCACTCGTCTGGGAAGACTCCGTCGCGGCAGGCGTGCTCGATTTTTGGCAGGACTTCCTCGTCGACGAAGTCGCGTACCATATCGCGCACCATTTGCTCCTCTTCGGTCAGCAAGGAATCCACATCGTAGAAGTCGAGGGCTTCGTATGGCATGGGTTTCAGGCTCGTCGCGTGGCATTCTGCTTATGACGATTGTTGATTCGACCCAAAGGGTCGTAATGGTCGACCGAGGCTTACTGAGTTGACCTGATGGGTCGTTGGGAGCGACGCATTGAGCCTTAGTGGGAGTCAGGATTTCTTGCGGCGTTGGGCCTTGGACTTGCGGCGCTTCTCATCTGCTAGACGCCGCTTGTCTTCCTTATTGCCGAATCTCTCGGTGTACCATCGCTGAGCCTCCGGTGATGCAGAGAAGACCAGGCTTAGGACGACGAGGCCTGTTGCTAGCGGGATGGCGAGGGCTATCCAGACTGTGAGTAAGCCTGCCGAGTCTGGTTCTGGACCGGTGAAGGGAACGAGGTAACCGCGTGCGCTGACTATCCAACCCGAGTTCTGCCCTATTGCCCATGTGCCGACTATTCGGTCGCTGGAGAGGTTTAGGTCGTTGATGTCGGAATGGTCGAGCCATGGGAAGGATGCATTGAGACTGATATCGTGCTCGATCAGGCTCGCTGGGGTTGCTGCGATGATGGTTCGATCGCCTCGCTGGGCTTCTATTCCGACGAAGTAGGCATTAACGTCAGGGAGTCGGCTGACGCTCGGAATCGAAGCGCTGAGGTCATTGGGATTGAGTTCGATTGTTGCGACTACTTGATTGTCGGCAACAGCCACGCAGTAATTCGATTCGCCGGTTGGACATTCGATGCCGGTCCATGGGTATCCTGTTCCACCGACCCAAGTGAATGAGTGGTCACGCTCGATGATTCCGATGCCTTCGATCGCCGCTGCAACGACGCACATCATAATCGTAGGATGGCAGTCCATCGCCATAATTGGGCTGGTTCCTCCGCCGAATATTGGGTGAATCTCTGCACCTCCATCCTCGGCTGCTCGTAGTCGGTAAATCTGGCCCTCAGCCGTGCCGACGTAAGCCCACGAACCCGCAGTGTTCCAAGCCACTGAGGAGATGTCTGAGAAGTTCAGTGCGGACTCTGATGCTGCGCGTTCCAGCGAATGGTCCTGCTTAGCGTAGCGAAGCACCAGACCGCCTTCGCCGACTACGAATGCGGTCTGACTACCGGGGTGGAAATCTGCGTCGAGTAATTCCTGTGTGCCTGGCCAAGTGAGGTCGATCTGCTGGGTTGGATCATTTGCGTCAAGGGCTCGAACATACGCGTCCGCCCCGTAAACCAGAGCGGTCTCACCGTCTGGGTCTAGCGCAACTCCGTTGAGACCGAGGTCCTCGTCAGATAGTGAAATGCCCTCGCCGAGCTCGACAGCAGAAGCAGCGAGCACGCTCGGCACGGCCAAAATCAGGACGAGGAGGATAGCGATGAGTTGCTTCGGCGAGTTGGTCAGGCCCGAAGTCAGCGCGCGCATGAGGCGCGCAACCCGCAAGGTGGTTTAGGGATGTGGGAGGGCTTGGAAGACAGCACTACCCTGCGGCAGGATTCAAGACGGGTTGCGCCTCGCGATGCCTCATGGAGAGATTCGAGGTCAAGCGTGGACTCGTGAAGCAGATTACAGCAGATGGTGGTCTCGCCGCCTTGGCGAGCAAGCATTTTGAGAATGTCAAGGCTGATGGCGATAACGCGTTTACTGGCTCTCACGACATCATGACCGCGATTGAGGGGCATTTCTCAGAGAAGGGCGCGCTCATCGTCGATGTCACAAATGTCCCTCCGAATTTCGAAGATGCCGATGCAATGGTTCGCGCCCGCGACACGCGCAAGCGCTGGACCACCTTCCTCGACGAGGCTACTGGATACAATTCCAAGCAGCGCGGCGATAAGGCCAAGGAATGGGCGAAGAAGGCTTCGAAGGCCAAGTCGGCCGTCTCGGCTGCCCGCCATTTCATGCGGATGTCAGATAATATCAGCGAGGATCTTCAGGCTCAAGCCGATGCTCTGATTGCAGAAATCGAGGCGGCGCTAGAGGACAATGACAACACTCGAGCCGCTGGTCGCGGCGAGAAACTCAACAAACTACTGAACGCCTGAGTGGTCCGAATGAACACCGACGACCCGCTCGCTGGCTTCGATGACGAGGTTCGCGCAAGCGTCGGACGCATGTTCGCGAACGTCGAGGAAATCGTCGGCATCGAGCACCTCGCCGGCGTGCTGGCAGGCGGTGCAAGTCACGGCGGCGACGATGTGGTTCGAGC
>CAYFHB010000110.1:0-3408 GCA_964342705.1 uncultured Candidatus Poseidoniales archaeon | reverse complement strand
AGAAGTCTGCACCCGCGGCTGCCGCTTTTGCGCAGTCGGTACTCAGAAGACTCCACCACCACTCAATCCCAACGAGCCTACCGAACTGGCAGAAGCGGTCGACCGCATGGGCGTCAGCCATGCGGTCATCACCGTCGTAAATCGCGATGACTTACCCGACGGTGGAGCAGATCACTACCGAAAGTGCCTCGAGGCCGTCCACGAGCGCCGACCGGACGTCGGCCTCGAATTGCTCTGCTCGGACCTCGACGGAAACCTCGACGCACTCGACCACCTCCTCCTCGACCTTCCATTACGCGTATTTGCACACAATGTCGAGTGCGTCCCTCGCCTTGACTCGGTCGTCCGCGATCCTCGAGCATCCTTCGAGCAATCCCTCGAAATCCTGCGCGAGGCAAAGCGCCTCCGACCCGACCTGCTTCTCAAATCGAGCATAATGGTCGGCGTCGGCGAGACCGACGAGGAGGTCGTCGAGGCGATGCGACTCCTGCGCGAGGCAGGAGTCGAACTCATCACCCTCGGCCAGTACCTGCAACCGAGTTGGAAGCATCTGGCCGTCGATAGATTCCCAGAACCAGCGACCTTTGCAGCCTGGGACCAATCCGCTCGCGAAATGGGCTACAAAGCCGTAGCGAGCGGCCCCCTAGTCCGCTCCTCTTATCGAGCAGGCCTACTTTGGGAGGAAGCCATGGGCGGAGAGCCCGTAGTAACCCGAGACTCGACCGGTTCAGCGATTAGCCACCTAAACCCAAGCAAGGACCTGCTCGCAAAGTCAGCAACGAGTTCCGCGACCGAAACCATCCATCCGGCTATCACTATCAACGAGGCTCTGCAGTCCCCTGAGCATCAAACAATATGAACGAGGAATAGGTGTTAGAACTATGGCGGCGAAGAAGAAACAAGTGACCCTCACAGTTCCCTCCGCCCCGTTCCGTCCAGGTGACAAAGCGAGTTTTGCCCCCTTCGCCAACGAGCCGGGAGACCTAGAACGCCCTGACCCAGCAACCTGCACAGCCGCAGACACCACAGACCACGCATACGGCTTGGTTCGAGTCCTCGACTTCGACGGTAAGGCAAGCGGCCCGTGGAATCCAAAACTCAGCCCCGAGGCTCTTCGCGAAGGACTCGAACACATGGTCAGAATGCGAATCTTCGACGATCGCATGATGAAGATGCAGCGCACTGGCAAGTTATCCTTCTACATGCGCTCCTTCGGAGAAGAGGCGGTCGCCATCGCCCAAACAATGGCGCTCGAAACCCAAGACTGGATTTTCCCATCCTACCGACAACCGGGAGCCCAGTTTGTCCGGGGGCGCGATATGGTGAGCATGATCAACCACTGCATCGGCAATGTCGAGGACAATGTCAAGGGTCGTCAGATGCCGGTTCACTACACCTACAAAGAGGGTCGATTTATCTCGATTTCAAGCCCGGTGGGTACACAGTTCAGCCAGGCTGTCGGCGTAGCAATGGCTTCGCAGTACAAGGGTTTGGATGAGTGTTGCATCACTTGGATCGGCGACGGTTCGAGTTCTGAGGGAGACTACCATTACGCTCTGAATTTCGCTTCGGTGTTCAAGCCGCCGGTGATTCTCAACGTCGTCAATAACCAATGGGCCATCTCCACTCACGCCAACATCGCAAGTGGAAACCCTACCTTTGCCGCTCGCGGACTGGCCTACAACGTCCCAAGCATCAGGGTAGATGGGAACGATTTCCTCGCGCTTTATGCGGTCACGAAGTGGGCGCGCGAGCGCGCGTCCAGCGGCGCGGGTCCGACTCACATCGAGGTTCTCACCTACCGCGCCGGGGCTCATTCATCCAGTGATGATCCGAGCCGGTACCGCCCGGGTGATGAGCATGAATGTTGGCCGGGGGGTGACCCAGTCGATCGCTTGGTCCAGCATCTGGTAGCTAACGGGGAGTGGTCCGAGGAGCAACAAAAGGAGATGGAAGAGCGCATCGATTCCGAGGTCATGGCCGCCTACAAGGAGGCGGTTACTCATGGCGATTTGGCCAACGGCCCGTACCCATCTGCTGACACGATTTTCACCGAAGTCTACGAGACTCCTCCATGGCATCTGATGGAGCAATGGGACGAAATGAAGCGCTGGAGCAGTGATTGAATTGGCTGAGATGAACATCGTTCAAGCGGTTAATTCCGCGCTCGACAATATGCTCGAGCGCGATGAGGATGTCCTCTTCTTCGGCGAGGACGCGGGATATTTCGGCGGTGTCTTCCGCACATCGGACGGACTGCAGGAGAAGCACGGAAGCCACCGTGTCTTCGATACACCGCTCTCCGAGGGTGGAATCGCGGCGATTGCTTTCGGCATGGGAATTAACGGTCTACGCCCGGTGGCAGAGATCCAATTCGCCGACTACATCTTCCCAGCCTACGACCAAATCGTCAATGAAATCGCCAAGATCCGCCATCGCTCAGGCGGCGAATTCTGGTGCCCGGTCACAATCCGAACCCCCGCCGGCGGAGGAATCCGCGGCGGCCACCACCACTCGCAGAGCCCGGAATCCCAATTCACCCACACCGCCGGCCTCAAAGTGGTCTACTCATCGACTCCATACAACTCGAAGGGGTTGCTAATAGCCGCCATCGAATCGAATGACCCTGTAATCGTATTCGAGCCAAAGCGCTGCTACCGCGGTCCATTCTACGGCGACCACCACAACGTCCCGACTTGGAAGGACCACCCCGAAGCTGAAGTCCCCGAATCGCATTACACAGTGCCAATCGGCGAGGCACGTCTAGCAATGGAGGGCGACGATTGTACCGTTATCGCCTGGGGAACTATGGTGCACGTCGCCGAGGCCGCGATCAAGGAATCTGGCGTTAGCTGCGACTTAATCGACCTGCAATCTCTGGTCCCTTGGGACCGCGATGCAGTGGTAAATTCAATCGAAAAGACAGGGCGTTGTGTCATTGTCCACGAAGCACCAAAGACCAGTGGATTTGGAGCGGAGATGGCGGCCAGCGTTCAGGAGCGTTGCTTCTACCATCTGGAAGCACCAATTGAGAGAGTCACGGGATGGGACACCCCATTCCCGCACACAACCGAGTGGGATTACATGCCGAGTCCCGCTAGAATCGCGGATGCGATCAAGAAAACCATGGAGGCCTAAAAATGTCGAATAATGAATTCAAATTGCCAGATATTGGAGAGGGAGTCGTCGAGGGAGAAATAGTGCAATGGCACATTTCCGTCGGCGATACAGTCGCTGAGGACGATGCCCTCGTCGATGTGATGACAGATAAGGCGACGGTGACGATTCCTTCTCCGTACGATGGTGAAATTGCTGTATTACACGGCGGTGTCGGCGACATGGTCGCCGTCGGCGCCACATTGGTTGAATTCAGTGGAGGAGGCAGCGCGCCAGCCGCCGCTCCGGCTG
>CAYFHB010000109.1:0-3429 GCA_964342705.1 uncultured Candidatus Poseidoniales archaeon | reverse complement strand
ACCCGAAGGTTCGGTAGTAATCGTTGACCATCTGCACGTTCGCACGCACCTCATCCCCGACCTGGTCCAGCGTGCAGTAGATGTGAGCATCATTCATCGAAAGCATGCGAACGCGAAGCAGTCCAGCGAGCGTTCCGGAGAGTTCGTTGCGGTAGACGGTGCCGTACTCAGCAATGCGAATGGGAAGTTCTCGGTAACTCCTCTTCTTATTGCGGAAAACAAGGTGGTGCATCGGGCAGTTCATCGCCTTCAGGTAGTAAGTCCCATCATCCATCTCCATCGGCGGGTACATCGATTCGGCATAATGCGGCAGATGTCCCGAGCACTCGAATAACTGCTGTTTGGCAAGAACCGGTGTGGTTACGCGGTCGTAGCCGTATGCCTCTTCTGTCTCGACCGCGTAGCGCTCGATTTCAGATTTGAGAATCTCACCGTTTGGAAGCCAGACCGGCAAGCCCTTGCCGATGAGTTCGTCGATCATGTAGAGTTCCATCTCCTTGCCGATCTTCTTGTGGTCGCGCTTGGCGGCCTCTTCGATCTGGCGCTGGCGCGTCTTCAGTCCGTCCTTGGTGGCGTAGCACATACCGTAGATGCGGACGAGCGATTCGCGCTTTGCGTCGGCGCGCCAGTAAGCAGTACTAGTGTTGGTCAGTTTGAACCAGCGCAGGTGGGCTGTGGAGGGGACGTGTGGGCCTCGGCAGAGGTCGATGAAATCGCCCTGCCGATAGGCTGAGGAGCCGACATCATGGCCGATTTTGTCGTCCATGATTTCGAGTTTGAATTTGTTATCGCCGAACATCTCGCGAAGGCTATCGTTGTCGAGTTCTTCGCGGATGATTTCGTGGTTCGCGCGAATGTGTTCGTTCATCTTCTTCTCAATCGCGCGGAGTTGTTCCTCGCCAATCGGTTCCATGTGGAAATCGTAGTAGAAGCCGTGGTCGATCGGCGGGCCGATTGTCGGCTTGGCGTCTGGGTAGAGTTCGGTGACTGCCTGCGCCAGAAGGTGAGCGCATGAGTGGCGCAGGATGTAGAGTCCAGCGTCGGATTCGCCGAGGATAGGCTCGACGCTGCAGTTTGCGTCGAGGATGTGAGAGAAGTCGCGCTCGACTCCGTCAACGATGGCGGCGACGGCTCCGGACTTGCGTCCGTGGACATTCTTGATGACCTCTCCAGCGGTGATGCCGCTGGCGTATTCATGCGGCTCATCAGCGCCGACTTCGACTGTGATCATCGACATTGGCAGTGTCTCCGTCGGCTACGCCGACGCGGAGTGGATATGAAGGGCTTGGCTAACAATCCACTCATTCGATGGTGAATTGGGTGCCTGCGGTGCCATTGACCATGCCTTCCAGATCGGCTAGTGCGCCGATGACAGCCCGCTGTCCGCTTCGGCGCACGAAGGCACAGGCGGCCTCGACTTTCGGCCCCATCGAGCCGGCCTCGAATTCGTACTGCTCGATTTCCTCCGGCGTCGTCCGCTCGACCAATCGAGCATCATCAGTGCCCCAATCGAGGTAGACGCCGTCAGCATCGGTAGCCATAATCAGCAAATCAGCCTCCAATTCGAAAGCCAATAATGCGCTGGCGCGGTCCTTGTCAATCACGACTTCGACCCCCTCGAGATTGCCTTCGGAATTGTAGATCGTCGGAATGCCTCCCCCGCCAGCGCAGATTACGATGGTGCCCTCTTCCAGCAGCCAGTGAATCGGGCGCATCTCGAAGATTCGATGAGGTTCAGGTGAGGGTACTACGCGGCGCCAATGCGCCCCGTCGGGCTTCATCGCCCAGCCGCGCTCCTCCTCTAGGCGCTTCGCTTCCTCCTCGCTGTAAATCGGGCCAATCGGTTTGGTTGGATTGTCGAAAGCAGGATCCTCTGGGTCGACCTCGACCATGGTTAGGATGGTGGCGAAAGGGACACTGATAGGCAGTAGATTGCCGAGCTCTTGCTCGATCATGTATCCGATCATCCCCTCGGTCTGCGCCCCCAAAACGTCCAGTGGATACGCCTCAACTTCCTCATACGCCGCCGATTGCAAGGCCAAGAGCCCGACCTGCGGTCCGTTGCCGTGGCTGATTACGAGTTGGTTTCCCTCTGTTATTGGTGCCAGCGCCTTGGCTGCAATACGCACATTCTCGCGCTGGTTCTCGGCGGTCATCGCCTGACCGCGACGCAGGAGGGCGTTGCCGCCGAGCGCTACCACGATTCGCATGAGGGTGCGGCGGCGTACTGTTCTGCTATTAACGCACGCCTCGTGCGCGAGGCGTGACACGAATCGGGCTTCTGGTCAATCCTGATGCCGGATTGGGCGGCAGGCTTGGGCTGAAGGGCAGCGACGGCCAAGCCGAATTTGCCCGCGCTCAAGGCGCAGAAGACCGCGCGGGCCCACGAGTTCGCGATGCTCTCGCCCACTTCGCACGAATCCACAGACCGCACCCATCAGCAAGCGAACTTGAGTGGGCAACCAGCGAAGGACGCATGGGAACCGAGTGGATAGACGAGGCTACAAGCACAACACTCGGTATCATCAACACGGTCCACACCTCGACAGGCACAACCACCGCAGAGCATACTTCGACACTCGTCGCAAAATTGCTCGACGCAGATATCGACCTACTCGTGTACGGCGGCGGCGACGGCACCACCCGCGACATTGTCGCCGCCCTGGAGTCGCACGAACGCTCCGACCTGCCGATCATCGGCGTGCCGTGCGGAGTCAAGATGCACTCGGGTTGTTTCGCCGCCTCTCCAAAGGCGGCGGCTGAGGTCCTCTCAGCCTGGCTCACAGGCGAACTATTGGTGGCGAGCACGGAAGTTCTGGACCTCGATGAAGAGGATTATCGTGAGGGGCGTTGGGTGGTTCGGCTCTACGCTGAGGCGATGACTCCGGCCAGTCCGCGGTGGATGCAGGGGGCCAAGCAGCGCGTCGAAGCGGCGGGTGAGGAGGAGGTTGTCGAAGGGCTCGCTGACCACGTGCGCGAACTGCTCATGGACGAGGCCCGACTGCTCATCTGGGGCTCGGGCGGAACGCTCAGGACCATCGGGAACATGGTTGGGTTTGCGCCGACACTTCTGGGGATTGATGCTAGTGTCGGCGGCGAGCAGGTCGGGACTGATTTGGCTGAGGCTGACCTGCTGGAGTTGCTCGATTCACATTCAGGTGAGGCGACTATTCTGCTCTCTCCGATGGGTGGGCAGGGCTTCTTGATCGGGCGTGGTAATCTGCAACTTTCCCCAGCGGTTTTGCGGGCTGCTGGGATTGATTCGGTGCTGGGGATTTGCACGCCCGCAAAGTTGCTGACTGTTCGGCGGCTTCGCATCGAAACCGGGGATGCTGAGTTGGATGCAGAGTTTGCTGCAAAGCGCTACATGAAAGTGCTACAAGGATACAGAACAACTAGAGTTCTGCCAATTGCTGTAGACTGAATCAA
>CAYFHB010000108.1:0-3494 GCA_964342705.1 uncultured Candidatus Poseidoniales archaeon | reverse complement strand
CCTTGGTTGAGGCTTGCCGAGCCGGCTCGAACCTCTGACTGAACGTGTTCCCAGTCAGCCTCTGCTAGGCTGAGTCCATCGATCCAAACGGCGAGGGTGATTGTCGCTTCGACATCGAGGTCGAGGTCCTTGCGCTTGGCTTGTACGCGGCGGATAATATCGCGCGCGAGGCCCTTCGAGAGTAGTTCATCGTCGAGGCTCATATCGAGCACGAGTGAGACATCGCCGACGTTCTCATCGGAGATTGTCGCGGCGGCGAATCCATCCTTTTCGACGCGGCGAATTTCGATATCATCCGTGGTGATATCGTAGCCTTCGAGGATGCAGATGCCAGCATCGATTTCCAATAGCAGATTGTCGGGGTCTGCCTCTGCCAGCAATGCCATCACAGCCGGCAGGTCTTGGCGACACTTCTTGCCCAGCGCCTTCCGATTCGGCTCGATGACAATACGCTGGAAGCGCTCAAGGTCATCCTCGGTCGTCAGCGACTCGACATTCAACTCCTCAGCCAACAAATCGTGGAAGCGAGAGATGTCTGGGCCACCGACGATCCAACCAGCCCGGCAAGGCAAGCGCTGGCGTCGGTCAGCCTCCACGCGCACGCGACGTCCAGTCTCTGCCAGCGCACGCACAAGGCCCATCTCCTGCTCGAGCGCCCAATCCTGAGGCGGTAAGCTCGCCTCGACAAGGCTCGAACCGACCGGCCAATCGGCTAGATGGACCGATGTGCCGGTCAAATCCCGATGAATCTGGTCGGGTATGAACGGAGCCACAGGCGCCATCAATCGGCAAACCGTCAGCAGAACCTCGTGCAGAGTGTGCTGACAAGCCCGCTTATCGCTCGAATCAGCTTCATCCCACAGCCTACGTCGGCTACGGCGCACGTACCAATTCGACAAATCGTTCACAACAAAGGCTTCCAAGTCGCGCCCGGCCTTGTGGAAATCCCAATCGACGAATTGGTCGTGATAGGCATTGGCGACCGTGTGCAATCGAGATAGAATCCAACGGTCGAGCGGGCTACGCTCCGCAACGGGCACGTAGCCCGCCTCATCATCCGCATCAAACCCATCCAGCGCGGCGTAATCAGCGTGGAATCGGTGTACGTTCCACAGGGTGAGGAACATCTTTGCGTAGGATTCGCGAACTCCATCTGGATCGAAATTCGTCGGCGACCAAGGCGCGCTCTGCGTCATCATGTACCAGCGAATTGAATCCGAACCCTCCTTGTTGAAATGGTCCCAGGGATTCACCACATTTCCGCGCGACTTCGACATCTTCTTGCCGTCTTTATCGAGGATGTGTCCCAGTGAAAGGCAACGACGGTAACAGATGCTGTCGAATACCGTCGTTGAGACCGCAATAAGCGAATAGAACCAACCTCGGGTCTGGTCGACGGCTTCACAGATGTAATCGACAGGGAATGAGCCGTCGAACTTGTCTTGATTCTCAAATGGGTAATGCCACTGAGCAAAGGATGCGCAGCCCGAATCGAACCAGCAATCCATGACGTAGGGCTCGCGCACCATCTCGCCCGAGCAATCGCTTGTCGGACAGTGGAGTTTGACATCGTCGACATACGGTCGGTGTAGCTCGGGCGGCATCGGCGAATCGGCGGTCTTCATCTCCTCCATCTCCGAGATGCTTCCTATGCAGTGCTCGGTGCCGCAATCGGGACAGATCCACACCGGAATCGGCGTACCCCAGTAGCGCTCGCGGCTGATGGCCCAGTCCTTGATGTTGGACAGCCACTCGCCCATGCGCTTCTCGCCGGTCCAATCCGGAGCCCATTCGACCTCAGAATTGTACTGAATAATCTGGTCCTTCACCGCGGTCATGCGCACGAACCAACTGTCCATGGCGTAGTAGAGCAGCGGGTGGTCCGTGCGCCAGCAGTGTGGGTAATCGTGAGTGTAGATGTGCTCGCGGTAGAGTTTGTTGCCGTCCGCGAGCAGATCGATAATGTCCTCGTCGCAGTCCTTCACGTAGCGCCCGTCCAACTGCGCATGCGTTCCTGCGACGAAGCGCCCATCCACACCGACGGTGTGCTGGGCGGGGAATCCTTCCTTCATTCCCAAATTGTAGTCGTCCTCACCGTACATCACTGCTGTATGGACGACTCCAGTTCCGTCACTTGTCGTGACGAAATCGGCGCCGACGATGGTCCAGGCTGCAGGATGCCCGGAGCCATCGATGGCGCCGGGGAAAAGAGGATCGTATGACTTGCCGACGAGGGCTGAACCGGGGAATTCCTCGACCACCTCGATGTGATGGCGAAGAACCGCTCCCATCAGATCCTTCGCGAGGATCAGCTCCTCGTCGAGAGGCGCGCCGCCGCGCCCCTCCCACGAATCCGAAGGCGGCGCGCTAATCTTCACCCGAACATAAGTCACATCGGGTCCAACGGCCAGTCCGACGTTTCCGGGAAGTGTCCAAGGAGTGGTCGTCCAAGCGAGAACGGATGCATCATCATCTGCGAGCTTGAATTTTACGAAAACAGCGGGTTCAGCGACTTCCTTGTAGCCCTGAGCGACCTCGTGAGTCGAGTAACTCGTTCCGGTTTGAGGGCAGTATGGCAGAACTTTGTGTCCGCGGAACAGCAGACCCTTGTCGAACATCTGCTTGAGTGACCACCACGCGGATTCGATGTAATCGTCGTGAAGCGTAACGTAAGGGTCGTCCATGTCGACCCAGAACCCCATGCGCTCGGTCATTTCGCGCCAGGCTTGCTCGTAGGTCCAGACGCTCTCCTTGCACTTTTGGTTGAAAGCCTCCATACCGAAGGCTTCGATGGCTTCGTTGCTCATCAGGTCCAATTGCTTCTGCACCTCGATCTCCACAGGCAAACCATGTGTGTCCCAACCACCCTTGCGCTCGACGATGTGGCCTTCCATCGTTTTCCAGCGGCAGACCATGTCCTTGAACAGGCGAGAAATCACGTGGTGAATCCCTGGTCTGCCGTTCGCCGTGGGCGGGCCTTCGAGGAAGGTGAAGGGCGAGGCACCGTCACGGCGCGTCTCAATGCTCTGGGCGAATGTATTCTCATCGCTCCAGGTCTGCATCAAGGCTGTCTCTAGGGCGACTGGGTCGAGGCCGCCCGCCGGCTGAGGTACCACCATCGGGCGGGCGACCTGTGGTCTTGTCTTGAAGTTGAGGGGGACGCCCAAAGGGCGTTTGGTGGGATTCTGAGGGGGTGAGGCCGAATTCGGGGGGCGGGTCGCAAGGGTGTGGTAAGGGATAGCGCGGCCTCGATTGCAAGGGTTCAAAGGCGGGCTGGCCGGGGTTCAGTTCGTGTCTGAGACCACCACCCTAGATGTCGGAGGAATGACCTGCGATGGATGCGCAGGAAGGGTGCGAAACGCACTCGAAGGTGTATCCGGAGTTTCCTCGGCCGAAGTTTCTCATGAATCAGGCTCAGCCATCGTCTCACACTCAGGAATCTCTCGCGATTTGATGTCAGGAGCGGTGAGAGCAATCGGTTACACCGTGGATGG
>CAYFHB010000107.1:0-3694 GCA_964342705.1 uncultured Candidatus Poseidoniales archaeon | reverse complement strand
GGCTGGCGAACGCAAGGGTGTGGTCGCCATCACGCGCTCGTGCACCGAAGTTGAGAGGGCGCGCGCTATGCAGGTCTGCCAGCGACCATTTCTGGTGGTGCGCGCGCCCGGCAGCGGCTCTGAGGGCACTGGAGACATCCTCGCACTGCGCGGAGACATGTGCATGCCAATCGAAGTGAAATCTTCGAAAACAGATCGAATCTACTTGTCAGGCCGCACCAAGGATCAGTACGATGCCTTACTCTCAACTGGAGAGAGGTGCGGCCTGTTACCACTCTATGCCTTCCGCCTCAAAGGCGTTAGAGGTGATAGTTGGCGGGTGATGAAAGTCCCAGTTAGTGGACTCACCGGGAAACTTCGCAGCCTCGCCCGAAGTATACCGGACGTACCTCTCACCCGCAACGGATCTCCCTACCTGAATTGGCATGAGGGGATGCCACTGCACAGATTCCTTGCACTCATCAGTCGCTCCGACGGCGCTCGCTCAATCGAAACTCCGACGAGCGCCGCAAACATCTACCGCGAACTCATCGATTCCACAGGCGCTACCGAAGCCAGCACCTAAGCAAGGAGTGTGCGAAATCACTCAGAATCCGAACTTGAGCTCTCGAGCCTTGCTTCAGCCGCATCCAACCGCGCCTTCGCAGCCTCGATATCCTCGCGGATACCATCGAGGCGAGCCTGTCTCAGCAATCGAGAGATCGCTTCAGCCTCGCGCCGCAGACGATCCATCTCACGCGCTCGACGGCGCTCCGCAATATCGCTCGCCTCGGCCACAACCCCCCGACTCAGCCGGAGGTCAAGGTGGTTACGCAGGCATTGGAAGTGTCTACCCCGTAGGTCGCTCACATTCAAGTGGGGCGCACGTGGACAGCCGAGTATGGAGAGAGGGCTGAGCCTGAATCAGATACTCTTCCTCCTCATTCTCGCTTGGGCAGGGGTGCGGGGTTGGGCACCTATCTGGGTGGTCGGACTCATCGCTGGATGGTACTTCGCTCTGCTACATCTTGAGCAGAATGGTACACTCGATCGCTGGAACGCGACACGTGTTTTGGGAATCATTCTGATGCTACGCACAGGCAGGGGAAAACATGCCCTCGAAACGCTCTCGAAGCCGCGTCGATTCTGGCGTGCCTATGGTGAATTCTCGATATGGCTTTGCTTCATCGTCATGTTCGGTGTCATTCTGTTGATTGTTCTGGCTGCGGTTTCGACAGCAATGGCACCGGATCAGCAGAATGTCCTACCCGCCTCCGACTTGCTGCTGATTCCGGGAGTGACGAGTTTCGTCCCCTTCTGGTGGCCCGTTATCGCGCTGGTGATCGCCTTGGTGATTCACGAATACAGCCACGGATTCCAGGCTCGCGCGCACGGTATGCAAGTTCGCTCATTCGGGCTACTGCTCGCTGGCCCGATGCCTGTTGGTGCTTTTGCGGAGCCCGAATATGAGGAGATGGTTCGGGCTCCTCGCCGCGAGAGGATGCGACTCTATGCGGCGGGTCCTTCGATCAATCTGTTAGCGACTTTCATCGTCTTGATTCTGCTTTCAGCTACCGCGACTGGATTCGCCGCTGCGAATCCCGGTGTTCACGCCTCAGCAATCATCGAGGACACCGGAGCCGAAGAAGCCGGATTGATGCCATACGAAACCATCACTCACATCGAGGATGTTAGGATTGATGATTATGATGGATTTACCCAGGCGATGAAGGAATATTCTTCTGGAGAGACTGCCAATTTCACCATTCTATCTTCACCCGCTCATGGTGAAATCGATGAGCGTGTTATCGCGATTACCTTCACTGACCGTTGGCAATTCATGATGGATCAATGCGCTGAACAACCATCGTGCGATTCTGACGAGACCGAAGAAGCTCTGGCTGAAATTGGGATTGAGCCGGGTGATGCCTTTGTTGGCGTCAGTAATCTCCGCTCTAACACAGCCGGGGTCGATGGCTGGGCTTTCGTCTTCGATGACCAATTCAGCCCAGCCCAGAAAACGCTTGGTTTGCTGGTGGCTCCAATCGGCCTGCTTGGAATGCCTATTGCGCTCGACGGTCACACGATACCGCTCGAGCAGCGAGCGATGCTGACCGCAGGTGATGGTCCAATCGCTTCGACTCTCGGTACAGATGGTATGCTCGCAGCCTTCGATTTCCTCTTCTGGCTCGCATGGATCAATTTCCTTCTCGGATTCGCCAATCTGATTCCGATGGTTCCATTCGATGGCGGACACATCTTCAGAGACGCAGCTCACTCCACTATGCGCTTCATCATGAGAAATGGGGACCCGATGCGCATCGAGAGCGCGGCGAATCGACTTAGTTCGATGAGCAGCCTAATCGTTCTCTTCATCGTCGCGATTCCAATAATCCTACCGCGACTAGTCGCCTGATCGCCGCGTTCGCGAGATGGCGATTACTCTTCTTCGCCGCTGCCTTCCTCGCGCCGATTCATTCGATCCGTAATCATCTCGATGACGACCGGAGCGGAAATCAGGACCGCGACGAGAACCGCGAGATTGCTCCATGTATTGTAGGTGACTTGGTGTGAGGTGCCGCTGGCGTACAGTTTGACGGCACCGACCCAGGGAATCTCGAGCGAAGCAACTCCCATAATCCACTCATCCTTGATGGCTGTGACGAGATCCCCATTCTCATCCTTGAGTGAGAGTTGGTCGTAATTGCAGCCATTGCTCCAGCGATTATCTCCGGTCGTGATGTAGCCCTCATGTGTGGGCGTCCAATCGCGCACAGTGAGTTTCGAGTTTCCGTGAAAGCAGTCGTAATCGAGCTCTACGGTGATGGTTTCCGCGCCTACGATTTCTGTCCCTGGGACGTCCCAACCGCCGTTCGGATTGGCTACTGCCTTGAGTAGGGCTCGGTGGATGACGGGTGTGTCGCTGCCCCCGTTCTTGCTGAAGATGATGACATCCCCTGGCATTCCGTGGGTTTCGTAACCCTCGTGTTCCCCACCCTGTTCGGTAGCTTCCGCGAAGGTGATGATGGTATGTCGCTTGGGCGACATGACGAGGACGAGGTCACCCGGGTCGATTGCACCGACCGAGCCATCCTCGTTATCGTGCATCATTGAGCCGGATTCGACGACGACCATCGGAGGGTACGAGCCAGTGGCGATGGTCATCGAGCCGAGCAGGAGGATTACGAGGCCGATCGCGAGGCTCGCCTCACGTTTCAGCACCGTCAGGTCCAGAATCATTCCTCCTCTGTTGACTGGTCAGCCTCGAGCTTCTGTGAGGCTTTTGCGGCGCGAGCTGCGCGCGCGAGGCTGATTTTGCTATGAGGACGGGTGAGGTTGAGGATGAAGACCGAGGTGGCGGCGAGGAGAAGACCGACGCCGTCAAAGTGAGGCGCGAGGGCGTGGATCGAATCCTCGCCCGCGAGCATCAGCGTGAGGTCGACTGTGTACTCTCGCGGGCCTCCGCCCTCGGACACAGCCAGCCCGAAGATCATGTTCCAGAGCAAGAGGCTCGCGCCGGTCGCGCTGCTTACCACTAGCAAACGGTTCGCGTTGACCTCGCGTAGCAACGTCGCACCCGGAAGTTGTCGAGAGAGTCGCGAATCGCCAGTATTCCACCAATCTGAGAGGAATCCGACTATCCCCTCACCGCGCGCCTCGACCTCGATATCATCCCATGGTTCCGCGAACTCATCATCCGACTCCGTCGCGTCAG
>CAYFHB010000106.1:0-3695 GCA_964342705.1 uncultured Candidatus Poseidoniales archaeon | reverse complement strand
TCTTCGTGGAACCGCTACGAGGAATGCCCACGCAAATACTGGCTCTCACGCCAAGGCCTTCCGCGGAAGGCAAGCATGCCCGCAGCGCTCGGAAATGCAGTTCATAATTCGGTCGAGGATCTGTGTAATCTGGACCTCGAAGGCCGCGAAGATGACGAGTCCGGCTGGCTTCCGGCAACCGCTAAGGCCGTCCTCGACCGTCACTGGCAAATAGAGAAGGACAACTTTCTGGAAACGCCTCGCCACCCTCGCTGGAAGGACGAGCAAATCACCAAAGCTCATGATGGGCTGATCGGCGCGCTCAACATCCTATTCGGCAAATCGAGGGTTGAGGTGCAGAATTTCTCCGAGGTGACCGTTGGAACTTGGCGTGAGGTGCAATCGATTGTGCTCGCCAATGAGGGGACTTTGGTTTCTGAGTGTGGCCGGATGATGGGGCGACTCGACCTGCTGGTTTCTGATTTGGATGAGAATGGCGAGTCGCGCGGTTGGATTGTCGCGGATCTGAAGACAGGTCGGCCGCCATCACCGAGTCTGAATGAGAAGGTCAGCAGGCAGTTGAGATTCTATCGTGACCTGCTGAAACAGAACAATCCGAATCATCCGCCGGTGGTCGCCGAGGGCTGGTATTCAGCCAATCAAACAGTGCATCAGGCGGATGGGCCAGATGTTCTGGAGGATGCACTGGAGGCGTGGAAGGGAATGCGACCTTCCGAAACGCCTCTTCCAGCGACGCCTGGCGACCAGCAATGCGGCTGGTGCGAATGGAAGGCATGGTGTCCAATTTGGTGGTCGGCTCGCCGAGATGGTCTGCTGTCGCCGGGACACATGTTCCGTGATGAGGTCGTAAGCGTCGTGCGCTTCGACCGAGAAGCGGGGGCGGCACTATTCCAGCGCATGCCCCCAATCGGAGACGAGGGAGAATTGGCTCCATCCGAGCACAAATTCGGCGCGGTGCTGCGCGATCAAGCGCTCCAGCAACTCGCCGACTTGCTAGACTCAGGTCACGAGGGGGCAATCTTCCTCGGCAGTGCTCGGATGGATGGGCGCGTGGCGCATCTGGGAGATTGGTGCGAGGTGCTTCCCTGGAATCCATTGAACGAAGGCCACGCGCACGATCATTCCCGCTGGCTTCGCAGCAATTCGGATACGGTCTTCGAAGGAATCGGCGAAGATGGCGAAGCTAGCCAATCCAAGTAGCGCTTGTCGAGGGTCTCGAGCTCGGCCAAAGTCCGTCCCTTGTGCTTTCCAAAGGCGATTACAACGCCGTTCTCCGAATGACGCAGCCGTCCATTCGTCCCCTCGACCGGCTCGAGGTCGGCCATTCCTGGGCCGAGCCGTGAGCTCTCGCCGCGATTACCAGACAACATGTCTTGCAGATCATCCAAGCCACCGCGGAATGAATTCGGATGACTCTGCATCATCGACCAGAGCAGCAGTAGGGTAGCGCCCGCATCGGCGTCAGCCGTGTGGGCGCGTGTAATCTGAATGTCGTAGCGCGCGCAAAGTGGACCCAGCGCATGCCGCCCGGGAATCCGCAATTTGCGCGCCAGCGTCAGCGTGTCGATGATGGCGCGCGGCACAGGAACCTCGAACCCCGCGCGCATACATTCCAACTCTAGGAATCTCCAATCGAATCGAGTCACATTATGCCCAACGATTACCGCCCCGCTAATCAAGCGACTCAATTCTGGAAGGTGCTCAGCAAACTCACCAGCCCCCTTCACATCATCATCCGTAATCCCGTGGACGCGCGTCGAGCTCGTCGGTATCGAGCGTCGAGGGTCGACAAGGGATGTGTGATTGATGTGTGATCCATCCTCGTCGCTGCCGATCAGCGCGAATTGAACAATTCTATCCGAGCGCGGATCGAGCCCAGTAGTCTCCAAATCGAAGCCCAACACGCGGTACCCAGCGAGCATCCCTCCGACCATGGCGGCTCGTGTGAGAGGCCCCCCATGAACTTCTTTGGTGGCCGGCTTGAACCCGTCATGCCTATTTGCGCCCCTTCGTGCCAACTCCTCGATGGATAGCGGGCAGACTCGCGCACTCCTGCTCGCACTGCTCCTTCTCGCAACCCCGCTCGCAGGCTGCAACGGACTCGCCTCGACCACTCCAATCGCGGACATCACGGCGGACCGCACAACGGTCAATGTAGGCGAGACAGTCAACTTCGATGCTCGAGAATCGAGCACTCCCGAACCTACGATTATCGACGAATATGTCTGGGATTTCGGCGAAGGCGAGAAGCGCACGACGAGCACCGGAATCGCCTTCCACACCTTCACCGAATCGGGTAACCACAACGTCGAGGTCGAGGTCTTCAACGACAAGGGTGAGAGCGACCGGGCCTCTATTGCCATCTTCGTCAACTCGCCCCCAATCATCGTCCTCGACATGCCGGGCTACGTTCGCACGAACGAGACGGCGACCATCGACGCCAGTGCATCATACGACCCCGAAGGCGGCGGTGTCGAGTACATCTGGGACCTCGACCTCGGATTCGACCGCAACGGCGACGGAGATCCGACCAACGATGCCGACTCCACCACATCCTCGGTCGAAATTTCATCTCCCGACTCGGGTAACCAAACAGGCACACTCACCCTCGTTGACGATAATGGCGCGACGACCACTCAGACTTGGAGTCTGATGGTCGTCAAGCGCATGTTCAACATAGTCTGGGAGGAACGCCACATCAGCGTCGAGTGGAACGGCCACACCGAGCAAGGTGAGAGCACGGTCCACGAGCACATCCCTGGCGTGGGTGCTCGGATTATGCAAGTCAATGCGACTCTCACACTGGCCCGCGACCTCTTGCCAATTCACTGGCCGGAGGACAATTTCACACTGCGTCTCAACGTACCTATGACAGGTTGGACCACGAGCGCGCAGACCGCTCAGGACAATGTCACACTAAACGCGACCGCGCGCATCGACCGAGGCGACATGAATCCTATGCCCGAATCGGGTTATACTGTCAGCGCCGACTCGTCTGAGAGCCTCGTAGCAAGTTTGCTCAACGAAGCAGGAGCGAGGTTTGGTCAGGGGGCGTGGCTTTGGACGGTGACTGCGGACGAGTGTGACCCGGACATTCCGATCGATGGGCTCGATCCAGATACTGGCAATGACTGGTCTCTGACAATCGATTTCATCATTCTCATTCCGCGAGTCAGCGAAGTCGGTGTGTGAGCCGAGACTCAAACGCATTCTGAATCGGGCGAAGGCCTTTCAACTCGGGGCGGCTGGAAGGCTTCGATGGTACGCGCAATCGAGATCAAGAAGGCCTCAGTGCGCGACCGATTAATCATCGACGTGGACGTCTTCATGAACCATCCAGACGACTTCGATTTCTCCCCACGCGCGAGCGTCGAGGGTAATTCGCTGAGCATCACAAATGCAGGTGCGGACGCTGGTGGCAGCATCGAACTAGATGATGACCAGATGAACGCTGCAGAGCGCGACCGAATGGTCGAGCTCCGCGTCAAATTCTCAGTCGATGGAATGCACGGCGTTCTCACTCACAAGACCAAGAATACGAGGATTGCTCCTAATGCGAAGAAACTTGCCGAGCCTCGTTGGAAGACGGTTCTCCCCCTATCTCTCTAAGCCCATCCGACGACCGTCGGAATTAAACCGAAGTCACAGGTCGAGCGGCTCGCTGGACCCATAGTGTAGCCCGGATATCACTGGGG
>CAYFHB010000105.1:0-3743 GCA_964342705.1 uncultured Candidatus Poseidoniales archaeon | reverse complement strand
AGACATCGACGCATCGGTCAAGGCAGCCCGATTCGTCCGCTTCTGTGACGCTTTCAACATCCCACTCCTGACCTTCGTCGACGTACCCGGATTCCTGCCAGGTGCAAGCCAAGAATGGGGAGGAATCATCCGTCACGGGGCCAAACTCCTCTACGCCTATGCCGAAGCGACCGTACCGAAATTGACTGTGATCACCCGCAAGGCCTACGGCGGCGCTTACGATGTGATGAGCAGCAAGCACATCCGCGGTGATTACAACATTGCTTGGCCTACAGCCCAACTCGCGGTTATGGGCGCCGAGGGAGCCGTTCAGATCATTCATCGCAGGAGAATCGGATCAGCTGGCGACCCCGATGGAGAGCGCAAGCGACTCATCGACGATTACGAGGACACCTTCGCGAATCCATACCGCGCGGCCTCACTCGGCTACCTCGACGATGTCATTCAACCTCGTGAAACCCGCGCCAAACTCACCAAGGCACTGGGCGCACTCCTCGAGAAGGAGGAGATTCGCCCAGCACGCAAACACGGCAATATACCACTGTGAGGAATAGCACAATGGCACGAAAGAAGGACAAATACCTCGCCGCCGCAATCGCTGCAGTGCTAGCAGAGGAATCAATCGGTGAAGTCCTGACACCCGACGCCTCACGAACAGGCGGCGATGCGTGGTCCCGCGACCATAGACGCGCGCTCATCGGACGCAGAAACCTATTCCGCGCACGCACACGTAGAAGCACTCCGAGGTGAAGCGATGAATCCACAGCATCCAACTCACCACTCAAGCATCCATCTGGAGGTGCCCTAATGCCAACTCGCAAAGTCAAGGTAGACGGTGAGGAATTCGAGGTCGAACTCGAGAAGGAGGACGGAGTCTGGAACGTCACCGTCGAAGGCAAGAATTTCCAGATAGAGGTCGAAGGAGGATCCGATGCCGAGCAGGGTGCGAAGAAGCGCAAGCGAGGAGGGCGTGGCAAGAAGTCGGGGACGATCTCGTCGTCGATTCCCGGAAAGGTCGTCTCAATCGCCGTCAGTGAAGGACAGGCGGTCGCCGAGGGCGATGTTGTGATGATTCTTGAGGCGATGAAGATGCAGAATGAGATTCATGCGCCGGTCGCCGGGACCGTTGCAAGCATCAATTGTCAACCCGGTGAAAGCGTCGAGGCAAATTCGCCCTTAGTGGTAATCCAACCCGAAGAAAACAAAACTGAGTGAGTGTTGAGGTGAGATGATGGCGACCTGCGATTACCCAGATTGTGAGGTCGAAGGAGAGAAGATCAGTCGTCTTTCCCCTGAAGGATTCCTCGTCGCGACAGGTAAGAAAGCCTACTCATTCCGCGAGGCATATCGTCGCTTCCACTACTGCACAGAGCATCATGACGAGTTGATGAAGAATGTCTGGAATCGGGTGCGCTCCAAGGATGACAAGGAGGACGGTCATGTCGCTCCAACTGCGATTTGATTGCTGATACGCTCGGCAGATTCATTGGCTTGATTCACTAGAGTAGTGCCGATGTCAGCCGATTATGTCACCCATCTGGAATGTGCCTACACCGGTGAAGTGCTTGAGAAAGGCCAGGTCCACACCCTCTCTTCGGCGGGCAAACCACTGCTAGTGAAGTACGACCTCGCCCGGATGCGGCAAGAGGTTAGTCGTGGCTCGGTCGAGGGGTCGGATGAGGCTGGATTGTGGCGGTATTCGCCGCTATTGCCGGTGGTCGATGCGGCGAATCGGGTGAGTCTTGGCGAGGTCGTCACTCCGCTCGTTTGGCTTGAGCGGAGTATCGAGCACCTCGGATTGAGTGGGGGTGGTGAGGTGCTCGTCAAGGATGAGTCGCGCCTGCCTACGGGTTCGTTCAAGGCGCGAGGATTGTGCTTGGCTGTCTCGATGGCTAAGGAATTCGGTTTGGAGCATCTGGCTATTCCCACCAATGGTAATGCTGGGTCAGCGCTCGCTGCATACGCTGCTCGCGCTGGTATGCGAACCACCGTTTTGTGTCCCGATAACACGCCGGTGATCAATACATCTGAGACACTTGCTCAGGGCGGTGATACCTACCTTGTGAATGGGCTAATCGGTGATTGCGGTGGTATCATCGCTGCGGGGAAGGATGAGCTCGGCTGGTTCGCCGTCTCGACGCTCAAGGAGCCCTATCGTATCGAGGGAAAGAAGACGATGGGGCTTGAATTGGCCGAGCAACTCGGCTGGAGTTTGCCGGATGTGATCTTCTATCCCACCGGAGGTGGAACCGGTTTGATTGGAATGTGGAAGGCCTTCCACGAGTTGCTCGAATTGGGTTGGATAGATTGCGATTTACCCCGCATGGTGGCTGTGCAATCGACCGGCTGCGCGCCTATAGTCAAAGCCTGGGAGGAAGGCGCGGAGCACGCGGAGTTCTGGCAGAATGCAGAGACTGAAGCCAGTGGAATCCGCGTACCGGGGGCGATTGGCGATTTTCTGATTCTACGCGCTGTGCGTGAATCGGACGGCTTCGCAATCGCGGTCTCTGATGAAGAATTATTGGAGGCTCGCGACCGTGTTGGTCGCGAGGATGGCCTGCTCTTGTGCCCCGAGGGGGCTGCGACATTCACTGCATACGAGCAGGCGCTCGAACAAGGATTAGTATCGAAGTCTGACCGAGTCGTCCTGTTCAATACGGCAACAGGGCTGAAATATCCGCTACCTGAGGTTACCGATCGAATAGACAAGGATGCGGTATTCGATGCATCGAGATTCCGCTGATTGAGGCCTAATGACTCAAATCAAACCGAGCGCATCTTCGATACGATTCAATTCGGGTCCCGTCGAACCAGATCCAACCAGAACATGAGTATCGCTAGCAACACAACCGGCACCGACGTATGGAGAACCGAAGCAGACGGTGCCGACCATCACAGGAACCTGCATGACCTCAGCAACTCGCTCGGCCTCTTCAGCAGAAATGTCTGGATGAGCGAGGATGCCCTTGTTATTGGCCACGGTCAGAGAACCTACGGTCTCCTGACCGGCTATCTTCGAGCGCACGGATTTCACCTTCAGCACCTCACCGATCATCTCAGCACCGGGACCTGGAATCACGGGGCTGACGATGGCCCCATGCTCATTGCAATTGAGCAGATTGCCAGCAGCGTTCACTCCGCTTTCGAGTACGACGAGATCTCCGAAGCTGCTCAACTCGTCGAGATCTGCCTCGGTCGCAATATCCGCGACGGCCAATCCCTTCGAATTGCCTCTGACTAGAGAACCCAGCAAGGCCGAGCCACCGATTAAGCAAGGATACATCTCCATCTCAAAGGCTGCTGCCAACTCGTCGATAGCCGGTTGGTCCAGCGAAGCTGGATGAAATAGAACGTCGCCGACGACGCTCAGATACACGCCAACTTGCGCGTGTCCGAGGATGTCGCCTGTCGATATGCCCATGGTCTCACCTGTCTGCGTCTGTACGGATGGCTTCGCCCATGGTGGATGAATGTTGATGCGGGGAGGTGAAGGAGAGTGGCACAGCGACGCAAGTTCCCGTGGGCTCTCGCACCACAGTACAGAATACGACGCAGGAGGACTTGACTTCCGGGTTCGATATGGGACCGGGTATTACCCCTCCGCTGTGGCCGTGCACAACTCTCCTTCGAATGTGTTTGGTGATAGAATCGAATCTGCCTATTGGACAGAGGCCCACAAAATTGCTATTGTGGGCGAGTAGAAAGATGAATGCTCGGGGGGTTAGTGCAGCTGGGCTGAACAC
>CAYFHB010000104.1:0-3776 GCA_964342705.1 uncultured Candidatus Poseidoniales archaeon | reverse complement strand
TCCTGTCCGAAGGCTTCGTCCCAACCATCGTCATCACCGAGGACTCGGCCATCGGCGACGAGGAACGCGAGAAGTTCCTCAAGCGCATCGAGGGTAACCCAATAGCATCGACAATCGAGGCGCAGTTGGCCGAACTCGAAGCCGCAGGAATCTCCGTTCCACACATCGAAGTCCCAATCCACAACTCAGAGCAAGTGATGCCACACATCCGAGATCTACCACTCGACCTCGTCGTCTTCGGCGGCACGAGAATCATCCGCGGAGAAATCCTCGACCACCCCGCGGATGGAGTCATCAATTCCCACCCAGGTCTCCTCCCAGATTGCCGTGGCTCAGCCTCACCCGCATGGAGCGTCTATCACGACATCCCAATCGGCTCCTCGACCCATTTCTGCGACAACGGCATCGACACCGGAGACCTACTGTTGCGACGCGAGGTCCGAGTAACCAGAGGCATGACCTACGAGGACCTGTGCTACGAAACATTGGTTTTGGCAGGGGTTCTGATGAAGGAAGCACTCATGGCTTACACCGCCGGACGCTGGACCGAAATGC
Source organism: uncultured Candidatus Poseidoniales archaeon (assembly GCA_964342705.1). Lineage (GTDB taxonomy): Archaea > Thermoplasmatota > Poseidoniia > Poseidoniales > Thalassarchaeaceae > MGIIb-O1. Next base: position 3,221 of record CAYFHB010000104.1, on the reverse strand, counting down.
GCCACCCACAAGGCACCTCCGAACACCCTACGTTCCGCAACGCCGGACCCGAAATTCTCGAAGTCGTCGACCGAAAACTCGCCGACCAGACCTATGCGCATTACGTTGACTGAGTGATACTATGACCGACCTGCTGAATGAAAACTTCCCCTTCGCCGAAAACGCCCTAGCCGGACGCACTGCATTGGTTTGCGGAGCTTCGAAAGGGATTGGAAGGGCGAGCGCACTGATGTTGGCTCGCGCTGGTGCGAGAGTAATCGCTTGCGCGCGCGATGCGGGTGCGCTCGAGGAATTGCTTGGCGAGATGCACGGTGGTGGGCACTCGATTTTGGTGTTGGATTTGGAGGATGTCGAGGCCGTTCGTGAGGCTGTTTTGGGCCTCGGAATGGTTGAGATTGTCATCAATAATGCCGGTGGACCTCCTGGTGGGGCATTGCTCGAAAATAAATTGGACGAGTTTGAGGGGCCTTTCGCTCGCCATTTGCACGCTTCTCACACAATTATGCAGATCTTGGCTCCAAGGATGGCGGAGCTTGGATATGGGCGTGTGGTGAATATCATCTCGACCTCGGTTCGCGAGCCGATCGACAATATCGGCCTCTCGAATACGCTGCGGGGCGCGATGGCCTCGTGGTCGAAGTCGTTGTCTCGCGAGTTGGATCCTTGTATCACAATCAACAATATTTTGCCGGGATTCACCGATACCGACCGACTCGGTTCGCTGGCTGGTTCGATTGCTGACAAGACGGGTAAGTCAGTCGAGGATGTTCAAACCGCATGGATGGATTCTGTGCCGATTCAGCGGCTCATCGACCCGTTGGAGACCGCAGCCGCTGTCACTTTCCTCTGCCTACCATCGAGTGGCGCCATCCGAGGAGTCTCTCTAGCAGTGGATGGCGGCCGAATGCGCTCAATCTGATGCTTGGTGATTCGCTTGAAATTCGATATTTTCTTTTCGATTTCACAAACGCCAGACACCTCCGGCTACACCCCTTCTGAATCGGAGATGTTCGCCAATTTCCTCGACCAAGCCCAGACCGCTGACAAACTCGGATTCGGCGTCGGCTGGGTCGCTCAAGCCCACCTATCGACCGAGGTGCAAAAGCGCAACTCAAAGCCTGTTGTCCCACATTATCCGGGCGAAGTTGGTCTGTGCACCGACTTCTTTCAAGTAGCCACTGCGATGTTCGCGCGAACCAAGCGAATGGAGGTCGGAAGCGCGGTGATGTCCATTCTGGCATCCGGAGGACCAATCGCCCAAGCCGAGCGCGTCGGCTCATTCCTCGCTTTGCACGGCCTCAATCCAGAAGAGACGCGCCGACTACACATCGGCTTCTCGGCAGGCCGCTTCGAATTCATGGCCAGACCCTACGGTATCGTGCCGCGCGACGCCGTCGAAGAAGCCTCATGGCCAGCGTTGCGCGGCCAAATCTTCGCAGAAGCATCGGAAATCTTCCTGCGACTACTCAACGGCGAAGTCATCTCTACAGAGATGATTAGCGACACAATCCTGACGAGAGCCAATTTCCGCTCCGACGAGGATTGGGAGCGAGTCCAGCAAGCGGCAATCGCCCGCGATGGACTCGACGCGCCGCCAGAAGCAATCTTAATCGCGCCGCGATACAACTTCGAAGAGATCAAGACAATCCCACAATCATGGAACCGAGACCTGCTGAATTTAGTCCTCGGAAGCCACGATGCGCGGTTGCAGGAGGAGGTCAACAGTTGGGCGCCGGTGCAGGTGTTCAACCTCTCGATTACCCCTCCGCATGTCATCGAAGCGACGCACGAACGCATGGCTCAGTGCTACCACCCCAACGGCGGCGCATGGACTCGCGATATGATGCCCCGGACGGTCATGGTCTTCGTCAACGATGAGCCAGGTTTGACTGCGGATGAACGCAGCGCGGCGGCGCGCGAGGAGGCGCGAGCCGCGCTGACAACCTACTGGAATGCCTTGGAAGGGACGATTGATCCGGCGAAGGTGGACCGAGCGACCGACAATGCGGTGATTGGTAATGTGGAGGAGGTCGCTGCACAAATTCGTGAGCGATTTCATCCAGATGATCGGCTAATGTGCTGGTTTGATTTCTTCAATCACGATTCACAGAGGGTGCAACGCGACATGACTGCATTCATGACGAAGGTCGTTCCGGCTGTGAACGGAGGGAGCGAATGAGCGCGCACAGAGTCGAACAGCCATCGAGCGTTGCGCCCGGCCGTCCCGGCTCGGGCGTTTTCCCGACCAATCCATTGGGCGAGCGGCACGAAGGAATCGCCACAGGCCGCGATGTCGAATGGGAGCCGCTCGTCGACTTTCGTCGAATGGACGTCTCAGAGAACACCATACATGGCGCCATCGCTTGGGCGCATGGCGACGAAATCATCCATTCATTCGGCGGTAATGTCCTCGTTTACGGGCGCTCGATGATGAAACCGCTAATGATGAAGCCATTCGTCGAGGAACTCAGAGATCTCAATTCGAAGCAGAAGGCGATCGCCTGCTCCTCGCACAACGGCGACACCGAACACGTCGCAGCCGCGCAATCATTGCTTACGGAGTCCGAGTGGGGGCTGATGCAGTGCCCACTCGACGTTCCACTAATCCAATTCGGACGCCAAGTTCGACGTCCACGCCGCTGGTTCCACACCTGTTCAGGCGAACACGCGGCGATTCTCAAGGCGATGCGTGCCAAGGGAATGAACCGCGCTGGCTACACCCTGCCGAGCTCGCCTTGGTTCCCGATGTATCTCGACACCCTGCGCGATTACATGGGCAAACCCGACTGGGAACCGCTACGGGTCGCCAAGGACGGCTGCGGCTTCCCAACCGTCTCGAACACGGTCGACGAACTCGCAGCCATGTTCGCTGGACTTGCAGCCCGCCGCGATGAGGACTGGATTTGGCAAGCGATGAACGAGCACCCAGACCTCATCGGCGGATTCAATCGCCTCGACTCAACCTGTCTGAAAGCCGGCGAAGGCAAACTAATCGCGAAAGAAGGCGCGGATGGTCTCTTGGGATTAGCAATCGACCATCCGGATTGGCCGAAGGGCCTTGGAATCGTCATCAAGATTGCCCACGGCTGGAATTCACAAGCGACTTGGTACGTGGCAAGAGCAGTACTCGGAGTCTTGGGAATTCAGTTGCGCAACCCGTATCCGTTGCACCGGCAGAAGGCGTTTATCGTGCCGGGAATCGTTCCTGAGACCTACCAAAA
>CAYFHB010000103.1:0-3777 GCA_964342705.1 uncultured Candidatus Poseidoniales archaeon | reverse complement strand
GTTCGCCAGACCCTTAGGCCAGAGCGCGAATCGCTGCGCTTCGTAGCAAATATGCTCTGGCCGGAAGCCGAAGACAAGCAGAAACTCGACATCGACGCGAGCAAGATGGACGAGGAATGGGCTGCTCGCCCCGATGAAGTGATGGAGTACTGTGTCAGAGATACTCATCTTCCGCTCGACATCCTCGGACACTTGCAATCCGTCGAGCGCAAGGAAGCACTGGCAGCGGTCGCCAACACGACCGTTGAGACCGCTGCCGCCGGCACCACGAGCCAATGGATCGACTCGCTCGTCATCCGACTCGCAGACCGAGAGAATATCGCCGTGCCGATGACCCAATCCGGACCACGCCGCCGCGACCAAATCGCCGGCGGCTATGTCCACGAAGTCGAGCCAGGAATCCATCCATGGGTCTCCGTGCTCGACTTCAAATCCATGTACCCATCAATCATGATTTCACAGAATATCTGCTCGACCACGCTCGTACGCGACGGGCGTGTCGACGAATCACATAGCGTATCTCCGGCCACGAGCACTCGCTACGTCTCAAGCGACGAAAGGCGAGGGCTCGTCCCGCGCCTGCTCAGCGACCTAATGGCAAGGCGCGACCACCACAAGCGAGAACTCAAGGCAGCCCAAGAATCGGGTGACACCGAGGCTGCCTTCCTTCACGACCAGCTACAATATGCGGTGAAGATTCTGATGAATTCGTTCTACGGCGTTTTCGCTTCGTCCTTCTATCGATTCACCCACCCAGACCTCGGCGCGAGCATCACCGAATGGGCTCGGCACAACATCCGCACAATCATCTCCAGCCTCGAGACAGACGGTTACGACGTGGTCTACTCCGACACCGACTCGATCTTTGTCCGTGCCCCCGTCGAACCCGAATCCCCAATCGATAAGCCTCCGGAAAACGCTCTGGTTTTCGCGGATTGGAAGGCGGCTCGCGAGGAGACGCTCAGCTTTGGCAATCGGCTCGCCGAGCGATTCACGAGAGAGGGGGCTGAATTGGAGTTTGAGACCGCTCTCTCGGCTTTCTTTTCTCACGGTGCCAAGAAGCGCTACGTCGGCCGCGTGGTTTGGCCGCGCGAGGAGATGTTGGTGAGAGGGTACGAGATTCGTCGCACCGATTCATTCCGCTTATTGACAAGGACAATGACGGAGATGTTTGAGTTGATTCTGACCAACGACCCATGGTCGGCTGTCGAATTGACGAAGCAGGTCATCGATGATGTTCGCGCGCGGCGCGTGGAAGCGGCTGATTTGGTGATTTCACGCTCCTGCAAAGGCAGTCTACGGCGCAATGGAAGCGTCGATTTCCACAAGGCGTACAAGAATCCCGATTCCCTGCCTTACGTGCGCGCAGCGAAACAAAGGATCGAGGCAGGCCTCGGTTTCACTCCGGGCATGAAGGTTGGTTGGATCGTAATCAATTCCAAGACCAGCCCGATGACCGTCGAGGCTTGGATGGTCGATGAGCTGGGCGTCGAGCCGCCGGTGTTCGACCCGGAGTTCTACGCTCGCCGATTGGCTACGGCGCTGGGTCGAATCACCGAAGCCTTCGGCTGGAACGAGAAAGAATTGCTCGAAGGCACTCGTCAGCAAACTCTCTTCGATTTCTGAGGCCGTGCCCCGAAATCGTCCATAATTAGGTAATTCAAGTGATTACACGGTGCCGTAGGGTTGATGATGGCCACCATGACACCAAGTGATGTGAGAGACATGAGAGGTTCGGCCCCACTCGTCGTCATGCTAATGCTCAGCGCAGCCTTCGCCGGCTGTCTCGACTCGATTAGTCTCAACAGTGCTCCAACCGCAAAAATGAGCGTCGACCCCGACACGAATATCCGCACCGGCGACACCATCACCTTCAGCGCCGTCGGCTCTTCCGACCCCGATGGCGACGCGATGACCTACAACTGGAATTTCGGTGATGGGAACACCGGTGAAGGACTCACAGCCAGCCATTCATACGCTCAGCCGGGCGAGAATACAGTCACCCTCACCGTCAGCGACGGAAACTACGAGGCAACCGCTAGCAAGCTCCTGACAATTGTCGACGCGTCCGCGCGCGAGCCGCACGCAGAAATCACCTCCGACAAGGACGACGATTGCGACGGCGAGGATGCGCCAGCCGGCTCATTCATTCTAGTCTGGGTCTGCGAAGACAAGGACGAGAGCGACCGAAGCATCACCGTGTCGACAACAGTTACCCTCGACGCATCGGAATCCTGGGCCGGCTGCAACCCCGACAACTCCAATTGCTACGCCGAGGAATACCTCGTCTCTTGGGAGTGGGACCTCGACCTCGATACCGATTCCGACGAGGATGGAGACCCGAAGAACGATGTCGACGCTACCGGAGAAACCATCGACCTAGAAGACATGCCAGCCGGTTCGTGGGACATCAAACTCACAGTCACCGATAACAATGGCATGACCGACTCAGATGACTCGACTCTCTACATCAATTACCGTGGGACATGGAGTGATTTCGTCATTGACCGCCGCTACCAAGAGCCGGTCATCATGACATGGGACTACCCAGTCACCTACGAAGACGACGGCCAGAACAAAATTCGGTACCTCCGAACCAAACTCACCTACCCCGCCGAGGATGCTGACCAGCCATTCGGCGGAGTAGACACCGAGAATAGGCTCGACCTCTTCATCTACAACTCGACTGAGGAAGAGGTCGCAAACACCACCGGCATAGGCGATGATAACCGAGATGCCGGTGACTGCCAATCAGACGACCGCTGCGTATGGCTCGTCATCGGGGGTTCGACCGTGAGAGGCTTCCTTGACGGAACTTGGACCGTTGACCTGCAGAACGAGAAGACTCACAACACCAATGTCAAGAGCTTCATGATCGAGCTGCAATATCGCTGAACTGCGCCGCGGAATCATGCATCACATCGAAATGGTCCATCGCCTCCCCTTTGGGGAGAGATTCAAATAGGCATCATTGGTCGGCGGGCCACACTTAGAGGTGGATATCATGAGTTCACAGTGGGAAGATAAGAGCAAGCCGCATCTGAATATCGTGTTCATTGGACACGTCGATCACGGCAAGTCAACAACCGTCGGACGTCTACTCCTTGACACAGGTCATATCGAGCAGCACATAATCGACAAGAACGAGGAGCTAGCCAGCGAGCAGGGTAAGGCCGGATTCGGTCTCGCCTACGTTATGGATGGTTTGAAGGAAGAGCGCGAGCGCGGAATCACAATCGATGTCGCACACAAGGAGCTCTTTACTCCAAACTACTACTTCACAATCATCGATGCCCCAGGGCACCGTGACTTCGTGAAGAACATGATCACCGGTACCAGCCAGGCTGATGCCGCTGTTCTTGTCTGCGCTGCTAACGACGGAGTTAACGCGCAGACCAAGGAGCACGCTTTCCTCGCGCGCGTTCTTGGTGTCAAGCAGCTGATTGTCAACGTCAACAAGATGGACATCAGCGGTGTCGACTACTCCGAAGATCGCTACAACGCTGTCTGCAAGGAAATCGATGACCTACTCAAGATGGCTGGATTCAACCCAGCTGACGTTCAGAAGATTCCTTGCTCGTCTTTCTTGGGCGAGAACCTGTACACCAAGTCGGACAACCTCTCGTGGTACAAGGGGCCAACTCTCTTCGAGGCAATCGACGGCATCCAGATGCCGCCAAAGCCAGTCGACCGCCCTCTACGACTTCCGATTCAGGATGTCTACAAGATCAGCGGAATCGGAACCGTTCCAGTTGGAAAGATCGAGACCGGTGTCCT
>CAYFHB010000102.1:0-3906 GCA_964342705.1 uncultured Candidatus Poseidoniales archaeon | reverse complement strand
AGGAGTTCTTTACAGCCATCAGGAATAATCTCGCATCAGGGAAGTTATCGCAGAATTGGTATGCGTAGCTGAAGAGATTCTTTCCAGATGAGTCCACGATGAATTCAGCAGTTGACATCCAAGAATCGTCGACGAGTGGTCGGTCGATTTCTCGTCGGGCATCGATGAACTTGAGTCCAATCTCTTCCGAGTGGCACCATGTATCTTCAGGAGCATCGTAAAGGACTTGCTCAAGGGAATAATGACCGAGGCCGTACGCCTTGTAGGCTTCGAAATCGGGGTCACAAAGGATTGGGCACTCGATTTCGTACTTCTCACGGTAAACCGCAGATCGGGTTGGATCACCATGACCGATGATTACCAGATTGATTCCTGCCTCAGCATAAGCTGAGTATTCTTCCTTGAGCCTCTCCGCACGGCCTAGCCCACATCCACATCCAAAGTGCCGCCAAAACATCACCAAAGCAGGGCCGTCCTGCCAAAATTCCGACAATTTGCGCGAAGCACCTGTGTGATCTAACAATTCCAAATCAGGCGCGTCGGAACCCGCACTGATGAGATTCGTTACCTTCTCATCACTCGGTCCTGCGGTCCAATTCTTTAGCCATCTTTGTTCTGCGGCGTCCACCAATTCGTCGTACGAAGCCATGCTGACACCAGCCTTAGTTCAGTGATGAAACTTTCCGAGGATTTCAAACTGGCAGAGGGCATGAATCGAAGCAAAATTACGCCCTCTGCGTTCTTCGCGAGATGCGATTTCAATTGATCTCATTGACGCGACCGATCATCGATCTGCAATCCCGGTCGCCCGGTCAGAATCCGCCACTTTCCGCGAAGCACCCCTAAGCCGTAATTCCAGTGCAGGGTGTAGGTGACGATTGAGGAGAGGAAGATCGTCCAGGGTGTTTTGGAGGGCGAGTTTCCGCGTGCTGAGCCCCACCAGGCGAGAAGGTTGTAGAGCAGAATCAGCGATAGAAGCGTGTGAACTCCCGCGCGTGGCCACCCCAACGGAACGGTATCAAAACTCATGTCCCAAAACTCGGGCCAGGCCAGCCCACCGTTGGCAAGCCCCCAGAAAAAGAAGGCGAAGGCGGCGGTTACGATGGGTGGGAATGCCGCCGTCATCGTGTGTGTGAATGCGTGTAATTCGGGGTACTGGTGGCTTGCTAGTGTTCGGACCATGCCGTAATTCCCGATTTGCTTCTTGACGCGAGGCAGGTCTCGGCGTCGGTGCCACATTACTGCCTCGCGGTCGGTCCAAAGCCTGTGTCCGACGGCGCGGATGCGGTGGTCGAGCATGACGTCCTCCGCGCCGATTGCGCCCTCGTCGAAGCCGCCGACTTGCTCGAGGACCGAGCGGCGGTAGGCTGAGTTGACTCCAGGTAGTTGGGTGACTTCTTCGAGCTCGGTGCTGCCGAGGTTGCCGTAATTTGTGCCGGCGGTGTAAATTGTCGAGCAGAAGGCGACGTCGATGACTCGCTGCCAGAGTGTGCTTTCTTCTGGCGGTGCGAAATTTGGACCACCGACTCCGGCTACTTCATCGCGGTCGAACCAGCGGACGAGTTTGGCAACCCAATCTTTTGGGACGATTACATCGTCATCGGTGAAGAAGATGAGTTCTGATTCGGTGGCTTCGATTGCTACGTTGCAAGCGTCTGCGCGGGTGCGCGAGCCGGCATCGTCGACGAAACGCACGCCTGCGGCCTCTGCTGCTGCGCGCCCGGGGTCCTCTGCTGGGCCAACGACGACGATTTCGAGCGGGCCGGCATAGGTTTGCGAACCGAGTCCATTGAGCGCGATTGCCAACTCATCGGCGTTGCGCACGCTTGGAATGATGACGCAGACCGAGGGCTCGGGCATGACTGGGCCGTGGCCGCGCCCGCTTTCAATCAAACTCCCCTATCGTCAGATGGGAGATTGATCAGGGATCGTTGCTGACTCTAGGTGCTAGGAAGTACGTCCAACTCGCCCCGCCTTCATTCGAGTTCCAAGTGAGTCGCAGTGGGAATCGGTCTTGGAACTCGACTGAGATTTCCTCCGTCAGCCCGCTGGCCAACTTGCGAGTCAGCGGGTCGAGGAATTGCAGAGAATAGGTCGACTGCGTCGGCTTCGTCGCAACCAACTCAGTCATCTCGCCAGCGTCGAAGCGAACATTCACTCCCTCACCAGCCTCGACGGTAACGGACACAGTCATCTGGTTCTTATCGAGGCTGAGGTCGACCAATTCACCTACAAACTTCGCCGCGCGGAGTGCACGTGACAGTCGCTCAGCGCTCAGCGTCGCCTTGCACTCGAATTCGAGGTCGGGCTGGCGCGGCTCGTTAATCGAGCCGGTATCCAAGCCGCGAAGGATGCGGTGCACCTCGCCGACCCTGAAATTGATCGCTCCGGTCGCCCCATCGTAATCCAGTTCGACCAAGTCATTGGGGCCGGCGAGGGTCAGAAGATCTCGGAGCTTGCCGAGTTCGAGCCCGATTTCCACGGGCTCGACCTCGTAAGTCTCGAAGCACTCATCGGCGACCGTCACCGACAGAAGTGCAACGTGGGAGCCGTCGACGACGGTCGTGCTCAAGCCATTCTCGCCCCAACTGAGCTTCGCTTCCTCGGTCAGAACCGAGAGCAGATCGACGATCTCTCGCATGAGTTGCTGTTTGGCAGTCACTCGAAGCATCCCAACACCTACCTGCGCTTCCTCAAGAGGGCAGTTCTTCTATCTTCTCTAATGGCAATCCAGACTATATCAATACGACACGACCCACTTTGTGGGTCGTAAGAAGATCATTGATACTCTCGGAACTTGTGCCCACAGGACTCACAGGTGCAAATCTTAGTCTCCGGCTCATCGCTCGAACGAGTCTGCATCAGCACCACGAAGATCCGGTCAGCATCGCACTCAGGGCACAGATAATCGCCTACCCACAGCGTGCCCTTAGCAACCTCTTCCTCAACTACTTCTGTGAGGTGTTTGAGGTCCGCGGCCGAGGACTTCGCAGTGGCTTTGGAGAGGTCGACGGTTTTCCCAGTCATTGGATCGGTGAACTCTGCGCCCTTTCCATCCATACCCGAGAGCGGCCCTTCGTAACCACATTTGTAGTCAGTGCACCGCATATTGCCATCGGGTGACATGAATCCGAGTGTGCCGCATTCTGGACAGAACATTCGCTAACCTCCGATTGCTGTGTAAACACAGACCTTTCATCGCTGGTCGAAGCCGTACTTCAAGGTTCTCAAATGGCGAATCTGCTGATTTCAAGTCAAAACCGCTACCGCAGTGCGCCAGCCTACCCATGCTAGGGCAACGCTACCGAGGATTGTTGTTACAACCATCGTTGCTGTTGTGGAGGGACTGGTTTCTGCGAGACGGATTGTGTCGACGGCGAAGGCTGACATCGTAGTAAAAGCGCCGAGCACGCCGGTTCCGAATAGCAGAATTGCTTCGTCGCTCACCGTTGCTCCTGCGGCTGCTGCGCCGAGTAGGACGCCGAGAAGGAGGGAACCGGCGAGATTCGCTGTCATCGTTCCCCAGGGCAGTGTGTCTGCGGGCAACCATTGCTGAAGTGCGTACCGGGCTACTGCTCCGATGGCTCCGCCGGCTGCTACGAGAGCTGCAAGGCGGAGGTCCATGGATGGTGCGTTGCTCATAGGTTCTTGACCACTTCCGCATGGTTGGGGTGGGTAGCGCGGGATTCAAGCGGAATGGGTGTCCCGCGCTGACTGTGAAGCTGCATTACGATTGGCGTCTGGCCCGCGTCGTGGATGACGATAGTGTGGTTCACGACGAGGTCATCTGGTCGGGTAAGCGCTCGGCAGGGGCGGTCGCTGACAGGCTGTGGGACCTGCAGCGTGGCCGGCTGAGCCCAGAGGCTCGGATGCTTGCTGAGCGATTTCCCAATGCGCAAGCCGATG
>CAYFHB010000101.1:0-4012 GCA_964342705.1 uncultured Candidatus Poseidoniales archaeon | reverse complement strand
CGCGCAGTCCGTTGTTGACTGGTCTCGCCACTGGCTGGGTCCATGCGGACCCAGCCTGCTTCAACCGGGCGGTTGACGAGCCGCCAATATCCGCCCGTAATCTTCGGACAGAGTTCGAGGAAATCCACCATCGGTACGTGGTAGACGATCTCGGTCGTGCCAGCCATCGGTTCGGCTCGGATGTCTGAGAGGTAAGTGCGAGCGATGGTCTCGAAATTCGGGCGGTCGATTCCGAAGAGTTGGTCTGCCCTGCTGGCTTCACCCTCGACCCATCGGTTCAGCAACCGGTCTTCGAATGAGGCGCAGACGACGAGCATGGCGTGGAGGAAGGATAGGGCCTCAGTCATCCGACCGACATCGGATGAGATGTCGACTGTTGTTGCCGAATCGACGCCTTCGCTGTGGACTACTGATTCGACCAATCGCAGACTTCCGCGTCGACGGATGTCTTCCAGCCACGGCTCTTCTATGAGTCCCTCGACGGTGATTCCGTTGCCGCTGAGCTGGCTTCGGATGAAGTCTTGGCTCTGCGGCAGGAAGGGATAGCGAGCGAGTACCGACTCATCTTCGATGACCGGAGGAGTGAGTGGCATCGGCATGGCGAGTGACAATGTGTCGAGAGGGTATTTCAAGCCTCACCGAATCCTTCCACTGGAGAGGGCTTGGATGAGGAGTAAACCCACCGACCTTTCAGCCGTCGATGAGAGGGTGTTGGAGATTCAAGACGCTGTGCGCGAGCACTTCGGATGGGGGTTGGACGCGGATATCGAGAGCGCCCGGGATTTGCTGGCTGCGGTCGAAGCATCAGATGTCGATGAATGGGCGCGGGCGCGGCGGGCCCAGACTGTGGCTTCGTTGCATAGGCGGCTTGTTTTGCGCGAGAGTGAGGTGGCGATTCTTGGGGCTGCCATCACCACCGAAGAGGTTGAGGAGATTCTCGCGGGCAATGTTCGAATGATCGCCGCCGATGGTTCGTGTGGCGTGCTCGATACACTCCCCGATTCGATGGCTGAGCGTGCTTGGTCGCGCCTAGTGTGCGTTGTCAGCGATGCCGATGGCGGTGATGGAACCATCGCTGCGGTCAAGCGCGGGATTCCTATTATTCTCCACGCGCACGGAGACAATACCGAGGCTTGGGGCGAGCTGCTGTCGTTGGCCAGTGCTCGCCGAACCCCTCCCCCCATCGTCCTGACCCATCAGACGCCGGCACCAATCGCAGGTATGCACAATCCCGGAGGCTTCACCGATGGGGATAGGGCGGTCTGCTTTGCTCGCGCTCTTGGAATTCCACGCGAGCGTATCGTCCTTCTCGGTACGCGCACCGATATAATCGGCGATTGGTCGGGCGCGACCGACCCCGAGCGCAAGCTCGTCAAATTGCAGTGGATGGCCAAGGTTCTGCAATACCTTGGATTCCTTGTTTGATCGGCGCAATCACAAGCAAAAGCCGAGAGACTGCGCCGCTATTGATTCCCGTCTCAAAGGAAATCGCTCAGCGTCATTACGACGACGGTATCGTCGTTGAATAACGAGTCGACGCTGTCGGAAAGCCAGTCTACCCGCTGTTGCGTGTAGAGGTCGACGCCGTAGTTTTCGATGACGTGGCGGGTGACTTGGATGTACTTTCGGACCGAGCCTTCGGAGACCGTGAGGACGACATTGCCGCCACACATGGTTGAGCCATCATCGCGTCCGTTCGAAAGTCCCCCCTCGTTCTGCTTGCGCTGAATACACCGCCCCGCCAATGGCATGCGTCGGTATGATTCGCCGCAGCGAACACATCTTACTTTCTGACGAGTAAAGGCGACGAGGTTGCCACGCAGGTCGGGCAGGAAATGAGACTCGATGACCTGACTGGCGACCCTCGAGACATCGACGGCGCGCAGGCGGCTACCCAAAGCCAGCTGCGCGCTCATCTTGTCTACCATCGTCTCCAGAGTCTTGTAGGAGGAGTTGGCCGGTCCGGCGTCGAGCGCACCGGAGTCGTGTGTCCAGCCATAGCCGCGCAGGTCGCCGTCGGTGCCCAAGCGGTGTTCGACGATTTCGATTTCTGACTTGAGTTCAGCCGGATGTGGTTGCTCGCGCGTGGCTTCGTAGAATGAGCGTGGATATTGCCAGGAACAATCGACATTGAGCGCTTCCTTATCGATCTCAGAGGGGTTCAGTCGCGTGGTCAGGACGAGTGGTGCATCCATTCGCCCACCTCGGTTCGCTGGGAGGATTGAGCGGGAGAAATTGAGTAGCCCATCCATGAGCATCATGATGCTGTCTTCGTCGCCGTCGCAGTTGCGGCGTTTTGCTGCGTGGAAGAGTGGGTGGGCGTAGCCGGCGGAGGCGTCTGTCCAGCCGACGATGCGGCAGAGCACTCCACCGGAGGTGTGAGGGGCTAGGCCGATAGCTAGGTGACCGACTAGGTCGTTGGCAGTTTGAATGCTGTAGAATGGGTCCATGCCGTAGAATCGAGTAAGCAACTCGTCAACATAATCGCAGGTCGATTTGAGGTGGTCTACGGCTAGGGTTGAGGGGATGAAATCCTGAGGGTAGAGTTCGAGAATCTGCTCATCGTTGGCGAGTGGATTTCCATCGACATCGTGGCTGTAGCCGAGTTCTGCGAGGGTCTGCCACGGTGTATTGATCTCTGAGGGTCGGAAATGGGTCACCGGCACATCAATCATATCGTATCTTGCTGTGCCGTCGCGGAAGACTGAGACGTTGTTACGGGCTCGCAGTATGCCTTTTTCAAGCGGTTCGGGAGTTTGATTGTAGGACATCAAGCCCTTCACCGCCTTGATGCGTTCAGGGAGCCTGTCGAGCCCGAGAGAGCGCCGCTTGACTTCCATCAATGCGGCCACTGGAATACTAGTCCTCTGACCCAGTCTACGCGGTTGGCGATTACCTCGAATGGCGCGTGGTCTAGTTTTGCCTCCGCACTCCTTCGCCTCAGCGGGGTCCGGACGGTTGTGGCAGCGCAGCATCGGGGATTCCATGCCACACTTGGCGCAGATGCGCGGGCCAGTATCTACGCGGATTCGCCCGCGCGATGCAGCGTGCCCGAGCAGGCGCTGCGGCCCTCCGTGGTCGCCAATCGGGAAGAGTGAGTGGACCAGTGGCTTCATCTTGCGCCTGCTCGCCTTCTCTGGCCTCCCCATCCTTGAGCCGACTCGGCAGGAAACCGCATCCTCCCAGCGCAATTGGGAGAGTCGGCGGACGAGCCACAGAGAACGGTCGACTTCGTGGTCGTCGAGTATATGTCGGGCAGCCATGAGTTCCTTGTAATTCGGCGGCCCAGGGTCCTCGATTTTTGAGGCCGCCTCATCACCGGCCGTCTCAGTCTCGGCGATGCTCATACTTCGCTGGCGGGCAGCGGTCTGAGCTTGTACACGTTCGACATTGCGTGCGGCTTCGATTTCAGCCAAACGCTCATCCTCGGTTCGAATCGTATCGGTGGCTGCACGTATGCGCTCCACACGATCCGCGACATGCGATACCGCCTCGACCCGCACCCGCAGGTTCGAACCATCGAGTTCAAGACCGAGCCCATCGATTAGCGGTTCCCAATGGCTTGGAATGATTATATCGCCGCGCTTGTGATGATGCTCTATTCCAAGGACCAGCAGCGAAGATTTCACCACGCCATGACGCTGCACCTCGGTCCAGCGCGGCCACTCACCTGTAGACGGAGTATCGAGCCCGACATCATCGAGGTGCTGCTCGGGTGACCAATCCTTGACCACGCCCGGGATTCGCAGCCCCCCGCTGCGAATCTTGGCGGTGAGCAGGGCCTCGATTAGTTGTGATGTGAAGGAGAGTGGTAGGTCTGACCACCATGGATTGAATGGCGGTGGTGGCGCTGTTCCGAATGAGAGACAGATTGCTCGGACCTGCTCCCAAGTCAAGTCAAGCGCGCGCAGATATCGATTCCAATCGCGTCGCCGGCGCGTCCGTTCGAGCGCCGGCTCGCCGCCGCGACTCACCGCTCCGTTGAACGGCAGCCCCGGCGGCAGGAGCTCCC
>CAYFHB010000100.1:0-4039 GCA_964342705.1 uncultured Candidatus Poseidoniales archaeon | reverse complement strand
CTATGGGAGCAGGCGATGGGGTCAATGTTCGAGGCGGCGGCTGTGGCTCGAGCTATGGGCATTGATCTTGGCGAAGTCGATCTCGAGGAGCACCTGCGAAAGGTGGTCGAGGCGACTGCGGAGAATCGCTGCTCGATGTTGCAGGATGTGATGGCTGGGCGCACTACGGAGATCGATTCCCTATGTGGCGCGGTGGTTGAGCGCGGTGAGGCGGTCGGTGTGCCGACACCGGTGAATCAATCTCTACACGCGCTCGTCAAGGGCATCGAGCGCTCGGGTGAATTCGCTTGAGCTAGGTTTGGTTTTTCTCATTCACAATCGATATTGAAGTGAAGTCCGACATTCTCGCGCCGAGCGATGCTGTGCTCGATGACCAACTCGGCGCAGATAATCAGATTGCGCAACTCAACCATCGTCTGAGTCGGCTTGGTCGCATGCCAGACTGGAACTACTTCAGAGCGAATTTGGGCGATGCGGCGTTCGGCTTCTTTCAGTCGGGCATCGCTCTTCACCAAGCCGACATCATTCGTCATCATGCTGCGCAGGGCCAATAAGTCGCTGCGCAGCGTCCCATGCTCAGCCAATTCATCGAGGTCTTCACCTCGCCATCGGGCGATATCCTCGACGATATCGGGCAGTAAGTCGGTTTCGGCAAGCTCGATGATATCCGAGGCGGCCCGCTCGGAATAAACCACGGCTTCTAGCAAGGAATTCGAGGCCAATCGATTCGCACCATGAAGTCCGGTGCGGGCCACTTCCCCTACCGCGTAGAGACCGGGAAGAATGGCTCCATCCCGAAGGGCACGCCCTTTCGAATCGACCGTCACACCACCCACCAGATAGTGAGCGGCAGGTCGAACAGGAATCGGGTCAGGGCCCATTCTAATCCCGAGTTCCCCAACCCGCGCAGCAATCGTCGGGAACTCATCTCGAAGCGCGTCGGCGTCGAGATGCTCTGTCACCAGCAGGACGTGTTCATCCCCGCTACGCTTCAACTCGTAATCGGTCGCCCGAGCGACCACATCGCGAGTATCCAGCGACCCCTTCTCCGAATAGCGCGCCATGTACGAGCGCTCAGCAGGAGAACCGGCCGCAGGCCAGCCTCCAGCAGAGCGCCACGAGGCATGCTCGGAACGAGTCATCAGAATTGCCCCGTGCCCTCGCATCGCCTCGGTAATCAAGAAAGGATTCTCAGAATCAACGGCCAATGCGGTTGGATGAAACTGAATGAATTCCATATCGCTGACATCTGCCCCAACCCGATGAGCCATCGCAACTCCATCTCCTGTGGCAACCGGAGGGTTGGTAGTAGCCAAGTGCAACATTCCAGCCCCACCTGAAGCCAGCACAACACAACGCGAAGCCAGAGTGTAGACCTTGCCATCGGGGGCCAAGCACCACAACCCAGCCACCCCTTGCTCGGGATCACCAAGGTCACGGCGAGCTAGGTCCAGAACCATCCAATTCTCCAGAATCCGCAAACCGGAATCGTACTCGCCAGCAACACCCCGAGTCAGCGCCCGCTCAATCTCAGCACCGGTGCGGTCGCGAGAATGCAGAATCCTCCGCTCGGAGTGACCGCCCTCACGTGTCAGATCGTACAATCCATCTGCGCTCAAATCGAATTGAACACCCTGCTCGACGAGGTCGCGAATGCGCAGCGCAGCATCGGCGACAACCGAGCGAACTACGCCCTCGTCGCACAAACCGCCTCCGGAGGCCAAAGTATCGCGAACATGCGCCTCCAAAGCCTCCTCATCGTCAACGTCTAGAACCCCTGCGATACCCCCCTGAGCCCAGTTCGTTGAGGAGGTAGAGAGGCTTTTCTTGGTGACGATGGCGACCGAGAGTCCAGCGCGAAAGCAGCGCAGTGCGAGGAATAAGCCAGCGATTCCAGAGCCTATTACCGCGACGTCGACCGGAGGCAGAGAGCGGTTCGTTGCATCCTCTGCCATGCAGATTCCTCAGCTGATTTCCCATTGAAGATTTTCCAACCGCAACCAACGACGACAGCAGCGGCTTCAGTGGAGAATCGGCGAGTTTGAAGGTACCGTGCCAACCACGCCTACGGCGTTCTGACCAAGTGTCTGCAATCGGTTTGCGAAGCGCGCCGATGCCTCAACCTTCATAGTCTGTTAAGGGGCGGTGGCGAGCCTGACGTTGGCCATTTTTCCTTCGTCAAACGGGTGATGGGATGCACTTACTGCGGATTGAGGTTGAGAATTTCAAATCCTTCGGCGGTGAGATGACAATTCCCTTCGAAGAGGGTTTTACAGCGATAACCGGCCCAAACGGGTCCGGAAAATCAAATTCTGGTGATGCCATCCAATTCGTTCTCGGCACACGCTCAACAAAGGTCATGAGGGCGGACAACGTTGCTGATCTAATCTTCAATGGCGGCAAGCGCGGCAAGCCAGCGCGTCATATGTCGGTGACGCTCGTTTTCGCGAATACTCCTGAACTGGACGGGCGTCGCCGTCTTCGTATTGAAGAGGATGAGGCTTCCTTCACTCGCTCTGTGCGATTGAATCGGAAGAACCAGCCGATTTCCTCGTACCGCATTGGTGAGCGCAGTGTGACTGCGACTGAGATGCGCCGGACTCTGGCTGAGGCTGGTCTGCATGGTGATGGTTACAATATCGTGCTTCAGGGTGATGTGACGAATCTTGCCACGATGACCGATTTCAAGCGCCGAGGCGTGCTCGAGGAAGTCGCTGGTGTTACCGCTTACGATGCGGAGATCCGTTCGGCGAATAACCAGCGTAAGGCGGTCGAGCACGATATCGAGACAATCGAGTTGTTTGAGGCGGACCAGAAGGCGCGCCTGAAGAAATTGGCGAAGGAGCGCGAGCAGGCTCTGAAGTATCGCGAGTTGAAAGAGCAGCTTGATCGCGCTCGGATAGTTCTAGCTCAATCGCGCTATCGAAATCGTGTCGAAGAGATTCGCATGCTGAATGAGGATCATGCGAAGTATCAGGAGAAAGATGGCAAGATTCGCGAGAGCGTGCGAACGAACGACGCTCGTCTGCTCGCTCTCGAAGAGGAACTGGTCAATGTCTCTCGCGAGTTGGATGCGATGGCTACCGGCGAGTCGAGGGCCGTGATGGATCAGATCAAGGCGCTCGAGATCGAGATGGAAACGAGCCGTGACCGAATCGGTGACCAGAAGCGGGCTTCTACGGACGCTTCTGAGGAAATCGAAGAGATTCAAGGCGACCTCGATGGGGTTGAGGAAGCGGTTACGAAATTGCTCGAGGATATCGAATCGGCTCGTCAAGCAGTCATCGATGCCGATGCGGATCTAGCCAAGGCTGAGGCCGATGAGACCGAGGCGCGCAAGGCCATTGAGTCGGGAGATAAGCATGCTCGAGACTTGAATCGAGCCCTTGGCATCGCCACCGATGAGGTGAACAAGGTTCACGCGAGGCGGGCTGAGGCACGCCTTGAATCAGATAGGGCTGAACAGGCTGCCCGAATCGCCTCAGACAATCTCGCAGACTTGGAGGAGCAGTATGAGGTCGTATCGCTTGAGCGGGACGACTTGGAATTGACTGGCGAGGATCTTCGCGATGCCAAGCCGGCTGAGAACCGCGAGGACTTGGCGGTTCAATTGCAGCAATTGCAGAAGCAGGAATCGGCGCTGCGTGGAGACCGCGACAGCGCCGACGAGCAACTGCGCGAGGCGAATCGCGCTCTCGACCGAGCTCGAGCGGCGCAGGAGGCTCGCGCCTCGAAGCCGGGGTCTGCAGTCACTCTTCGCTCGCTGGCCAAATTGCGAGAGAGCGGCGAGATTCGCGGAATCCTCGGCTCGTTGGGCGAGTTGACCTCGCCCAAGGAAGCCGCCCATGAGGAGGCGCTGGCCTACGCATTGGGCGGCGGCATGAATTCAATCGTCGTCAGCGACGAAGAGGTCGCCGCCAATTGCATCAAGTGGCTACGAGCCAATGGTGGCGGTCGCGCGACCTTCCTCCCACTCACCAAGATTAGCGCGTCTCGCGCCCAAGGCCGTGCGCTGATGGTCGCGCGCAACCCTGGAATA
>CAYFHB010000099.1:0-4054 GCA_964342705.1 uncultured Candidatus Poseidoniales archaeon | reverse complement strand
TGATGACGTCGAATTCGTTCACGATTATCCCACGAATCGGCCACTATTCAATCCGATGCCGGCGTGAATCAAGAAAAAACCTGTGAATTGGACCTTATTCGCCTATTTCTGCAAGAACCGCACCCATATCGACGCGATCCCCAGCGGCGAAATTCACAGCGACGACTTCGCCTGCCTTTGGAGCCTGAATCCGGTGCTCCATCTTCATCGCCTCCATCACCAGCAGAGTCTGGCCCTCGCGTACACGTTGGCCTGCTGAGACGTGGACCTCGAGAATTGTGCCTGGCATTGGGGCGGTGAGTCCTCCTTCGCCCGCTCCCGCGTCGGCGCTGCCCGGTTCGTGACCGCAGACAACGTGGATTCGCCCGTCGAGATGGATCCACCAGTCATCGCCGACCTTAGCTACGTGGGCGAAGGTAGCTCGGCCGTTGATTTCGACTTGTAGTCGGCCGGCTTGTGCATCTCGCTTGATTGCGATTTCACCGTGTGACTGTCCGGTGCCGTCCAGAGTTAGTCCAGATAGGCTTAGCGTGCCCTCCGAGTCTGCGAGTTTGGCGGAGTACCGCTCGCTCGATTCTGCAACGCTCCACTCCATCATCTCACCTCAGGGGAAGGA
The DNA here is from genome assembly GCA_964342705.1 of uncultured Candidatus Poseidoniales archaeon. Classification (GTDB taxonomy): domain Archaea; phylum Thermoplasmatota; class Poseidoniia; order Poseidoniales; family Thalassarchaeaceae; genus MGIIb-O1. The sequence goes on along the minus strand of CAYFHB010000099.1, from coordinate 3,438 downwards.
CCTCGACAATGTCCTGAACGGGTCGCCTGCGTGACCGGTGTGCTCGTCGGTTGTGCTTGATGCTGCGCCGGCTTGGCCGGCGCGGTCGAGCCCGAGGCGGCTTGCTGCGGCGGCGATTGCAACTAGGGTTGCTGGGTCGGGCTCGGGTTCTGCGAATTGGGCGATATCGCGTGAATCTAGGTAATCGGTGGTGATACCGCCCGATGTGAAATCGGGGTGCTGCGCCATTTGTCGGAGGAATCCGATGTTTGTTGTGACGCCTAGGGCTCGCAGGTTTGCTAGCGCGTTGTCGAGGCGTCGGGCGGCGGCGCTGCGCGTTGGTGCGTGGACGATGAGTTTGGCGAGCATCGGGTCGAAGTCGACTGTAACCGCGTCGCCTTCTCTGACGCCAGTGTCGACGCGGATGCCTGGGCCAGCCGGCGCTCGCCACATCGCTAGGTCGCCGATCGCCGGCAGGAATCCCTTGCTCGGGTCCTCGGCGTAGATTCTCGCCTCCATGGCGTGGCCGGTGATGCCGATGTCGGCTTGAGTTAGGCCGAGGGGGAGTCCGGCGGCGACCTCGAATTGCTTCTGAACAAGGTCGACGCCGGTGATCATCTCGGTCACTGGGTGCTCGACTTGCAATCGCGTGTTCATTTCGAGAAAGAAGAACTCGCCGCGGTCGGAGAGAAGGAACTCGACTGTTCCCGCTCCCTCGTAATCGACCGCGGCCGCCGCTTGAACCGCGGCCGCACCCATGGCGGCGCGGATGGCTGGTGTTACCGCGGGGCTCGGCGCCTCCTCGATGACTTTCTGATGGCGCCGTTGCAAAGAGCAATCTCGCTCGTTAAGGTGAATGCAATTGCCGTGCGAATCGGCTAGAACTTGAATCTCGACGTGACGGGCACCGGTCAATAATCGCTCGACATAGACGGTGCCGTCACCGAAGGCGGCAGTCGCCTCGCGTGCGGCCGCCTCGTACTCGGTGCGCAGCATCTTCGGCTCGTCGACCGAGCGCATCCCTTTGCCGCCACCGCCAGCACTCGCCTTGAGCAGCAGGGGATAGCCGACGCGAGCTGCTGCTGCTGCCAGTACACCGAGGTGATCGGCCGATTCCGTAATGGCAATCTCTTCGCCCGGAATCACCGGCACGCCAGACTCAATCATCCGGCGGCGTGCCGAGATTTTGTCTCCCATCGTCTCGATTGCACCGGCGGGCGGACCAATCCAAATCAAGCCCGCCGCCTTCACCGCATTAGCGAAATCAGCGCGCTCGGAAAGGAATCCAAATCCAGGATGAATCGCCTGAGCCCCGGTCGAGCGCGCAGCCTCGATTATCGCCTCACCATTGAGATAAGTCTCAGCGAGGCTCGCCCCTGGAAGATGCACCGCATCATGAGCGGTTTCGACGTGCAGCGAGCCTGCATCAGGGTCTGAAAATACAGCAACACCGCGCAGACCCGACTCCTTCGCAGCCCTCAGAACACGCACCGCGATCTCACCGCGGTTCGCAACCAGAACGGTATCGAATGGACGGGGCGCGGCGTGCATCCATTCTGGAATCATGCGCTCACTCCTCTGGTGCCCAGTCCGGTTTGCGACGCTCAAGGAATGAGGAAAGGCCTTCTTGACCCTCCCTCGACCCCCGCATCTGGCTCGTCTTATCCAGTGTCCAGAGTCTGAGTTCCTCATCGCTGGCCATCCAGCGGTCGAAAGCCAAGGCCAGCCGCTTCGATTCGGCAACGGCCATCGGGCCGGTCGTCATCACATCAGCGACAACTCGTTCGATGGCCTGATCGAACTCAAGTGGCGAATCGACTACCTCGTTCAGCCAGCCCACGCGCAAGCCTTCCTCGGCGCCGACGCGGCTCGCCATCATCGACAGCCGCCTGAATTGCGCACTGCCCAGACGGCGGTAGACGTAGGGTCCGATGACGGCGGGAAGGATTCCCAATTTGCCTTCGGATAGAGCGATGCGGGTGCGGGGCTCGCCAATCGAGTGGTCGACGCAGGCGACGAGGCCAGCCCCGCCACCGAGTGCCACACCCTGGACCGCTCCAATGGTGAAGCAAGGGTGTGCCCACAAGGAATTGAACAGACGGTCGAGACGTTCGGAATCGGCTCGATTTTCCTCAGGACCAGCCGCTCCAGCGTCTCGCATCATATTGATGTCAGCGCCAGCGCAGAAGTGCTTGCCATCGCCGCGCAGAACTATCACGCGCAGGTACGGAGAACCATCTGGGTCAGCGAGAACCTGCGTCGTCCCAACCGCACGCTCCTCGGTCCAGCGCAAAGCATCGACCAACTCGGAAATCAATTGAACATTCAGCGCGTTGAACACATCCGAACGACGCAGGGTCAGCCTCGCGACAGCACCATCGATCTCGAGGCTGCACAATTCTGCAACCGGCCTCGCATCAGACATTCTAGCGCGCTCAGACACTTCTTCTCAACCCCAAATCACATTCTGAAAACGCCGTACTCCGACTCAGGGAACGGCGCATTGAGGCTCGCCGAGATAGCCAGCCCGAGCACATCGCGAGTGTCGCGGGGATCGATTACACCATCGTCCCACAACCTCGCAGTCGAGTAGTAAGGCGAGCCCTCGGTCTCGTATTTCTCCAAAATCGGCCGACGGAATTCCTCCAACTCCGCGCCCTCCATCGGCGGCAATCCTTCGCGAGCCCGCTGATCCTGTTTGACAGTCGTCAGAACATCAGCAGCCTGCGGGCCACCCATCACGGAAATCCGCGCATTCGGCCACATGAACAAGAAGCGCGGATCGTAGGCTCGCCCGCACATCCCGTAATTCCCAGCACCGTGCGAGCCACCGATAATCACCGTGAATTTAGGTACTGGAACACAGGATACGGCCGTAACGAGCTTAGCACCATCCTTGGCGATTCCACCCGATTCTGCGTCACGGCCGACCATGAATCCGGTGATATTCTGCAGGAAAATCAGTGGAACCCCACGCTGTCCGCAGAGTTCGACAAAGTGAGCCCCTTTTAGCGAGGATTCGGAGAAGAGAATGCCGTTATTCGCAACGATTCCGACGGGGTATCCGTGAATCCGAGCAAAGCCGCAAACCAACGAATTTCCGTAGCGCGGCTTGAACTCGTGGAAGCGCGATCCATCAACGATTCGAGCGATGATTTCTCTTACATCGACCGGAGTGCGATTGTCGTTAGGGATGATTCCCATCAACTCCTCCGAGTCGTAAGCGGGAGCCTCAACAGGCTTGACATCGAGACGCTGTTTCGGCTCGATATTCAGGTTCTCCACCACATTTCGGACCATTCGCAGGGCTTCTTCCTCCGTCTCAGCGAAGTGGTCGGCCACACCCGATTCACGGGTGTGGACGTCAGCGCCGCCGAGGTCTTCGGCGCTGACCTCTTCGCCGGTCGCTGCTTTGACGAGCGGTGGACCGGCGAGGAAAATTGTGCCATTTCCTTTGAC
>CAYFHB010000098.1:0-4146 GCA_964342705.1 uncultured Candidatus Poseidoniales archaeon | reverse complement strand
ATTTTGCCGTTGTGATAGACGATGATTTGATATTGCCAATCGGTGGAATTGGGGTGGTTTATGAGCCAGAGGACGAGGTAATTTGGTCGCTAATGTCTGTGATGATGGATATCGCTAATGATCAGTATAACAGTCCCAGATGAGTGCAACCCTAAGGCTACGTTTCTACTACTGAACGCATGGGACCCCTTCCGCTCGTATGTGAATCAAAGGGTACCCATTGATTCGCCATCCAGCAAGGGATTAGCAGTTCGAACAGCAGCCAGTTTTCGGCTCCGCCTTCGTCCCTTCCCAGATGGTTGCCATTCCAGGAAAAATCACCTTAGCACGCACATCGACGAAGCCGACCTCCTCGAGCATCCGAACGTATTCCTTAGTCGTCCCGAAGTGGACGTAGGTCTTGGTCAGCCATTTCCACGGATGGTCGCTCACGCCACAGACGATACGCGCGTAGGCGCCGACCCAAACGCGCATCCATAGCCAGCCGAACAAACCGTGCAGACGGTTCATTTTCGCAGGGTCCACGATCACTACACGACCGCCGGGCCGCAACACACGCAAAACCTCGCCTAGACCTGCGCGCTTATCGTACCAGTCACGGAATGAGAAGAGGGAGCACGCTGCGTCGAATGAGTCTGTCTCAAAGGGCAATTCCTCAGCCTTACCAAGCACGAATTCGACGGGCGAATCGCCGCGAGATTCACGCGCTGAATTTACTCGCGGCCGAGCCGCTTGAAGCATCAAATCGCTGGGGTCGAGACAAACCAAATCACCACCAACAACATCCTCAGCAAAACTACCCGGACCACAGCCGACCTCGAGCACGCGCCCGCTCACCACCTCACCCTCACCGGGCAAGCGCTCGCGGACAGCGCGTCGCCAATTTGCTACCTGTCCGAGCGTGGCGAAGCGATTGATCCGGTCGTAGACCGGAATCGTTGCTTCGAGGTTACGCATCAACTCCTCCCAATCGCCTGAACCGATGGTTTCGGAGTCCACGAAGGCACTCTGCCAATCACCCGTATATGTTAGGTTTGGGAGGGCGGACCTCCGACTAGGCGAATAGCGAAAGCGAATGAACCGAAGGTTAGCATGATATACCCTTCTTCGGTCGCGCCCATCACCGTAGGTGAGTCACATGGGTCACGCAGAAGTTCTCCGCACCATTAGGGAAGCAGAAGACGCCGCAACCGCGACGATTTCGAAGGCTGAATCGAAGGCATCGAGCATCGTCCAGAAGGCGCGTCTCGAAGCTGCTGAATCGATTCAAGCGAGCCGTGCAGAATCGGAGTCCGACGCTCAGAAGATCGTCGCCGATGCTCGGGCCGCTGCGGAGAAGGAAGCGGCTAAGGTCGCAGCGGATGGGGACTCATCGATCGATGCGATTCACTCGAGCGGTGAGAAGAACCGCGCGAAGGCAGTGAGCAAGGTGCTCGATGCCTTCCGCGCCTGAATCCACACGCGAGAATCCGGAGGTTGCGAAGCATGTCACAGGTCCAGACGCGTCAGATGGGTCGCCTCGTTGCGGCCGGCGTCAAGGACGATTTGGATGATGCTCTCGCCGTCCTCGCTCGCCTCAAGGCTCTCCACTTCATCGATTACGATGGAAATGAGGGCGGCTTGTCTCTTGGGACTCCTTCTGAGAAGGCCGACGAGATTGGACGCGTGCTGAACAAGGTTCGAGCCGCGGCCTCTCAGGTCGAGGCCAGCGGACCTAGCAATGCTGTTCCCGCTACCGGAGTTCGTGAATCGATTGATGGAGACCTGCCCGAGAAGGTCGACACTCTCCTCGGTCAGGTTGCTCGCATCGACGAGATCGATGCGAGCGTCGCATCGAAGACCGAGGAAGAATCGGTACTCTCGCAGATCGCTCCTCTCGGCGTCGATGTGGAATTGCTGAGTGGTTACTCATCGCTCACCTCCTTCATTGGTACTGTGAGCGATGTCGCCGCGGCTCGCACCGCGGCCGAAAATGGACTCTTCATCGATGGCGGAGACGTCGTGGCTGTCTTCGTTCGCAACGATGACGCCTCCGCGACTTCAGCCGCCCTGCAGGCGGCTGGCTTCACCGCAATCCAACTTCCAGATGGCTCGGGCGACTCCAACGTCCGCATCAACGCCCTAGAGGGCGAGCGCGTGGAATTGCTCAACGAGCGCGAAGAGCTCGCCTCCTCCGTTGAATCCTGGACTGAGGAGAACGGAGAGGCTCTGCTCTGTGGCCTCGAGGTTCTCGAGCGCGACCACGAGTTGACCACTTCACCGGTCAAAGTAGCCGTCTCCGAGCACGCTTTCGTCATCGACGGCTGGGTCGAGATGGACCGCGCGCACGACATCAGGGTCGCGCTGGGCAACTCTTGCCTCGTGGTCGACATCGAGCCCTTCGTCATCGAGGCGGGCGGTGGTCACCACGACCACGACCATCACCACGAGCCCGTCTCGCCGCCAATCGCCTTCCAGCCACGCTCTAGGACCAAGCCTCTCGAACTGGTCACAGATATGGTCGGTCGACCCGGCTACGGCCGTCTCGACCCGACCGTTTTCATGTTCTTCACTTACCCTCTATTCTTCGGATTGATGCTCGGTGACATGGCCTACGGATTGGTCACGATGGGACTTGGTTGGCTCCTTCTATCGAAGGCTGGCACCAATGAGGGCCTCAAGTTGGGCGGTCGCTTCCTTTTGCTAATCGGCACAGCGACCGTTCTCTTCGGCTACATCTACGCAGAATTCGCCGGATGGGAGATTTTCCCGCACCACGGTCACAGCCCGGTTGAGTGGATGCAGGTTCTGTATCCGGCGGTTGACTCGCACGGCTACGTATTCAAGGCAAAGTTGGGTTACAACATCACCTTCGCCTTCCCATTCCACCGCGTCTCTAGCAATTTGATGGATCTCATCATCCTGACCCTCTACATGGGCTGGATACACGTCATGATCGGCCTCATCATGGGCTTCCGCGATGTCCTCTTGGTCGGTAACGGACACGGCGGGATTGGCTGGGTTGCAGCTTTCTTCGAGAAAGGCGCTTGGATGATTCTGCTGGTTGGCGGACTTCTCTTCACGCACGCGTACATAGGCTCACACGGCGAATTCATGACCGCGGGCGTGGCTCTGATTGGTATCGCTACGGTCTGTTTGATGTGGACTCTGTACCGCTATCACGGCCTCGATCTGCCAATCGCTCTGATGATGGGTCCAATCGAGGCCCTCGGCATGATGCCGACAATCATCTCCTACGTTCGACTGTTCGCGGTCGGTGTCGTCGGAGTCAAGATTGCTGAGACTGGCAATCACATGTTCTTCGACAATATCTCCCTCGACGAGCCATTGATGGCCGTCATTCTATTCATTGGCTGGTTCGTCGTCCAAGCATTCGCTTGGATTCTTGGCGTTTTCAGCCCTAACATCCACGCGGCCCGTTTGCACATGGTCGAGTGGATGAAGCAGTACTACGATTCCAGCGGCAAGCCGTTCTCGCCTTTTGGTGGGACTTCGCGCTATGTGGAGGGTGAGTAATCGCCGGCTGCCGCTGATACCATAATAGGAGGAAAAAGGAAATGAAGACAACCGCAATGAAGGGACTGAGTGCACTGTTCGTCCTGTTCATCGTCGCAGCATTCGCGACTGGTGTACAGGCTCAGGAGGACACTCATGATGAGAACGCAAACGCAGGTAGCGACAACACCGCAGGCTACGCCGCTCTTGGAGCTGGCTTGGCCCTCGGTCTCGCTGGAATCGGAACTGGCCTCAGCCAGGGACCAATCGGAGCAGCATCCGTCGGCATGATTGCCGAGGACTCTGGCCGACTCGGTCACGCGATTCTGTTCACCGCTCTGCCGGAGACCATCGTCCTGTTCGGTTTCCTCGCGATGTTCCTGATGCCAGGCCTTGCGGCTTGAGTATCTCGCGAGAACCGAGAGAGAACGAATCACAAAACGAGGTGAGATGATGACACTGGAAGCGCTTGCAAACGAGATCGCCGCCGCGGCTACCGCCGAGGGCAAGGCGATCACCGATGCAGCCCGCGCGCAAGCGAAGGAGATCTCTGCGGAGGCTAAGGCGGAAGCCGATGGCGTCCGCTCAGAGATGATCGCACGCGCGGAGCGAGAGAGTAGCCAGCTGTCGGTGGAAGTCGTGGCTTCGGCC
>CAYFHB010000097.1:3039-4152 GCA_964342705.1 uncultured Candidatus Poseidoniales archaeon | reverse complement strand
CTCAGACATTTTCGGTTAGGCTTGTGCGCTCATCGATCGCGTCGACAGGAAAAAATCCCGTCAACTGTACCCTATGAGTCCGACGCGCTACCAACTACGCCACCCCGGCTATGCCGCGCCACCGATGACCCCCATTTGAGCGTTGCAGTCAAGCAAGAGCCATTTTGGTAACCGAAGACGGGACGTCGTCGCCCATACCCTTGATGAACACCTGCTCGTCGCCGATGCGTGGTCGACGTCGACTCCGCCCTGCGCGCAAGCGCCTATTCTGGCAAGAAGCGCCCGAAAGGTCAGCGCGCCAAGGACGAAGAGAAGAAGAGTAGGAAAATCGAGCCTTTCGAACCCGTTGAGGCCTTTGAGAAGGAGAAGGCAGACGCGTTTTCGATGTGGTTGGTCATCATTCTTGGGCTGACGATTGGGCTATTCATGCGCTTCGTTCTGATGCCGATGTTGAGTAAACCTGAGACGATTCTCTGGGTCCTCCCGCTCTCACTCGTGGTAATTCTCCCTACGCTTCACCGAGCGGTCATTCCGAACAAGTGGTCGGACCGATATGACAGAGGTAATTGGTTTCGAGCCAGTTTCCTCTATGTCTTCTCCTGGCTCGCAATTACGTTCCTGCTGGTCAATCCACCACTAGCTGATATCGCTCCGCCGACGCTGGCGAGTGGGATTGACATCGCTGAGGCGGATGGTGTGGTTGACACCTCGTGGAATGGTGGGACATACACCATCGAGTTGAATCAACAAACCGTCGATGTCGTTCTTGGGATGGCTATTCGCGACAATGTCGATGCCGAGGCTGCGACGGTGGTCGTGAGTCATTGGTACCACGGCGCAATGGTTGAGGAATTGGCTAATGGAACTGCTAGTGAGCTTGATGAGGCTCGGGCTGATTTCGATGAGGTCGTGGCTTGGGAACGGGTCAGCAGGAGCGGAAAAACTCTGGTCGCACAGCATGATTTGGACATCGGTCTGGCTTGGGATCTTGGGACGATGACTCCGGGTGAGCATCAGATTAAGATTCGACTTTCCGAGGTTGGCGACCCTTGGGAAGAGAATGTGTGGGAGAGGACCTACACTATCGTCATCCGCCAAGTTGCCACCTCGTGA
>CAYFHB010000097.1:0-2939 GCA_964342705.1 uncultured Candidatus Poseidoniales archaeon | reverse complement strand
GAATGTGTGGGAGAGGACCTACACTATCGTCATCCGCCAAGTTGCCACCTCGTGATGCCACCTCAACCTCTTTCATGGAGTACGAATCTGCGCAAACATGGACGAGACGGATCGTCTTCTGTTGGAGATTTGCCGCTGCCCAGCAATTCCTCAAGCCATGAGAGACCCAAGCCACCCTTGCAATGAGGTTGTCTCAGTCCAGAAGGGAACTGATGAGTTCCAACTCCCCGAACCTTGGACAGGAGACCTCGCCAACTCTCGCTTACTCGTCATCGCGTCGAATCCCTCAATCGATGAAACGGAGGCTTACCCAACATCCGAATGGCCCGATGAGTGGATTCTTGACTTCTTCAAGAACAGATTTGACGAAGAATATGGGTGGACTCAAGATGGACTTCATGTCTTGCAGAAAGATCGGGTTAATTATGCCGAGAGAGTTGTCAGATATTGGGCTGAAGTACAGAAGCAAGCATCTCGAATTTATGGCTATACGGCAATTGCTGGTCGAGATTTCTCTCTGACAGAAATTGTGCATTGTAAGTCGAGAAGTCGTATCGGTGTTCGATCTGCTGCAGCATTTTGTTCTGAGCGATGGCTTGCTCGTATTCTGAACATGAGTAGGGCAACAGTCCTACTGATTATGGGTGAAGATGCTGGTGGTTTGATTGGAAATCTGCTAAATTTAGACCACCGTCAAATTTCTCACGGAATTCATAATGTGAGAGGTGTCGATAGATGGATTTTGTTCGTTCCGGCTCCAGGATCATCTAAACCAAGAAATCTTGAGAATGTTCTAGATGAAAGCGAACTCAAAGAATTGAATCGATGGATTACTTGCTGAGGAGTGAGCAGATTGTCGCCGTCATGGCGTCTAATTGGAGGGCTTCGCCGCCACCTTCGACCATGCGGAAGTCTGTCTCGGCCATGGCTTCGGTGACGGCGAGCTTTTGTTTCTCATCGAGGAATGCTACATCTCCGAGCCCTCGATGGAGTTGGTTGACCATGTCGGTACCGGCGAGTCCGTACTTGTCGAGGAGCCCCTTAAGGCGGCGGCGTGCCGGCTGGAATCCGTCCTCTCGGCAGGCGAGTAAGTACCCGTGGAGTTCCTCTGGCGGGGCTGTCGCGGTCGTCTCGTAGATGAGGTCGCGGGTGACTGTTGACGAAAGGGATGCGGCGACCTGCAGGGCGGTTATTGCCTTGCGCAGGTCGCCAAGGCTGACGTGAACGATCGCGTCGGCCGCCTCCTGCTCGAGCGTGATGTCCTCGGAGGCCGCCACGCTGCTGATCATCTCGCCTACTTGGTCATCGGCAAGTGGGCGGAATCTGAATACCGCGCAGCGTGATTGAATCGCTTCGATAATCTTCGAAGAATAATTGCAAGAGAGAATGAATCGACAGGTCTGCGAATGCTGCTCCATGATTCGGCGCAAGGCCCCTTGAGCATCCGGAGTCAATGCGTCCGCCTCGTCGAGGAAGATTACTTTGAACGAGGTCCCGGGGACCGGCGCCGTTTTTGCGAATCCCTTGACCTTGGTTCGAATCGACTCGAGCTTGCGCTCGTCACTCGCGTTCATTTCAAGCAGATTCATTCGGTAACTCTCACCGAAGACATCGCGAGTGAGTGCAAGCGCTGCAGTCGTCTTTCCAGTACCGGGAGGTCCGGCGAAAAGAAGGTGAGGAAATGTGCGTTTCTCGGCGTATGCCTTGAGTCGGTCGACCACCGCTCTCTGGCCTTTGATGTCGGCCACCGTACGCGGTCGATGTCGCTCAACCCACATCTCGCTCATGGTCGTCCCTCAGCATCCCGCGTCGGGTGTCCTTGAAGGTTCCCTCGCAAGCGCGCTCAAGCTTCAATAGGACTCGTCGGTGCTCGGGAAATCCTTGCTGCGAACATCTTCGATGTATTGCTTGACTGCGCCGTCGATTGACTCTCCGAGGTCTGCGTAGCGGCGCAGGAATCGTGGACTGAAATCCTTGGTAATGCCCAGCATATCGTGGAGTACCAGAACTTGTCCGTCGCAATCCGGGCCAGCTCCTATGCCGATTGTGGGGATTGTAAGTTGAGCGCTGACCTCGGCTGCGAGGTCGGCGGGAATTTTCTCGAAGACTATCGAAAAGCATCCTGCGGCTTCGATAGCCTTCGCGTCCTCGAGGAGTTTTGCGGCTTCAGCCTCCTCCTTTGCTCGTACTGAGTATGTGCCGAATTTGTAGATTGATTGTGGGGTCAGTCCAAGGTGGCCTTGGACTGGGATTCCGGCGCTGACGATGCGCTCGATGGATTCTGCGACTTCTGCGCCACCTTCGAGCTTGACTGCGTGTCCGCCGGATTCCTTCATGATGCGGATTGCCGAGTCGAGGGCTGTCTTTGAGTCGCCTTGGTATGAGCCGAATGGCATATCGACGACGACTAGGGCGCGGTCGACTCCGTTGACGACGCACTGCGCGTGGTAGATCATGTGGTCGAGGGTGATTGGAACTGTGGTTTCGTTGCCGGCCATGACGTTTGATGCTGAGTCGCCGACGAGGATGACGTCGATGCCTGCTGCATCGACTAGACGGGCGAGTGAGTAGTCGTACGAGGTCAGCATGGTGATCTTCTCGCCCGCCTGCTTCATCTCTTGCAGGGTATGGGTGGTGACCTTCTTGGCTCGGCTCGCGATTGCCATTGGATGCCTCCTCGGGGGGTTGGCGAGCGTGGTTATCGCCTTCAATGAACCGACGGCGGAATTCGACGGTGGTGTCGGTTCTGCGAGGTGAATTGTCGAGATTTGCTCAGTCTTCGGATTCGTGGCGGTCTACGCTGGCAACGAATTCGTGGATGTCGATGATGCCGTTGCTGTCGGTATCGGCCTCATCGAAGACTGCTCGGAGCTCCCGCTCGGCATCCGCAGGGTAGCCGAGCGCGTCCATCGCTGAGAGGTATTGATCGATGCTGAGTT
>CAYFHB010000096.1:0-4163 GCA_964342705.1 uncultured Candidatus Poseidoniales archaeon | reverse complement strand
AGGGGAGGGTCGCCCGCACCATGGGAATGCAGACGACGTTCGTAATGGTAAAGCCTGATGGAGTACAAAGAGGCCTAGTTGGAAACATCATCCAGCGCTTCGAAAACAAGGGACTGCGCCTTGTTGGTCTACGCCAACTAACCCCTTCGCTCGAGCTGGCAGAGTCGCACTACGCAGTTCATGCAGAGCGACCATTCTACCCCGGTCTCATCAATTTCATCACATCCGGTCCCGTAGTCGCAATGGCTTGGACCGGCGTCGACGCGATCTCAGTCGCACGCAACATCATCGGGCCAACCAATGGGCGCGAGGCGGCACCAGGAACCATTCGCGGAGATTTCGCGATGGACATCGGTCACAACATAATCCACGGCTCGGACGGCGAAGACACAGCAGAGTTTGAGTTGGGGCTTTGGTTCTCCGATGGCGTTGTCGAGTGGACTCGCGACGCTGAGAGCCAGATTTACGAGTGAAAATACGACTTGACTGAGGATTGAGCATGAGGTGTTTGAAATGTCCGGACGCCGCCAACCAATTGTCTCCGTTTTAGGTCATGTCGACCACGGCAAAACCTCTCTTCTCGACCATATTCGTGGCCTGGGCTCCGACGCTAGGGCTTCAGTGATGGACCGTGAGGCGGGGGGCATTACCCAGCATATCGGAGCTACCGAGGTTCCCGCGGATCTGTTGAACAAATTGTGCGGGCCGCTTCTTGGTGGGAAATCGTTTGATTCTCCCGGCTTGTTGTTTATCGATACACCTGGGCACCACTCGTTCTCTACGCTGCGGGCTCGTGGTGGGTCGCTTGCTGACGTTGCGATTTTGATGATCGATGTGATGGAGGGTGTTCGGCCTCAGACTATAGAATCGATTCGGATTTTGAAGGCTGCAAAGACTCCGTTCGTTATTGCCGCTAACAAGGTCGACCGGATTCATGGTTGGCAGAGTGTTCGTGACCGAACGATGGCTTTGGCAATGCGCGAGCAGACTCGGGATGCTGTTGCGCTCTTTGAGCAGCGTTACTGGGACTTGGTCGGCAAGTTTGCTGAGCATGGCTTCAATATCGAGTTGTACACGAAAATCAAGGATTTCACCAAGGAGATTGCGCTTGTTCCTATCTCTGCTCGGGAAGGCGAAGGAATCCAGGACTTGCTGGCTGTCGTCATCGGCATGGCTGAGCGTTACTTGGAAGAGCAATTGACCGATGTCGAGGGGGCTGGCGAAGGTACTGTCCTCGAGATGAAGGAGGAGCGCGGTCTTGGCAAGACGCTGGATGTGATTTTGTATCGCGGTTCGGTTGCTAAAGGCGATGAAATTATTTTGACCACCGAGGAAGGTGGAATTTCTACGCGCGTGCGAGGCATGTTTTCTCCGCGCGGAATGTCTGAAATGCGCGATGCTGGCGACCGGTGGGATTCGTCTGAGGCGGCCCATGCTGCTGCTGGGTTGAAGATCTCCGCTCCCGATTTGGATGGTGTTTTGGCGGGCACTACGATGCGCGTTGTAACCAATGACGAAGAGCGTGCTGCGGCGCTATCTGCGGCAAATGCCGAGGCTAATATTTCCGTTGAATTGGATGAGGAGGGCGTGACCATCAAGGCCGATACGGTTGGTGGCTTGGAGGCTCTTGCCAAGGAATTGGGCGAGCTCGAGATTCCTATTCGGCATGCTACTATCGGCAAGGTCAACCGTCGCGATGTTCGGTCGGCTGAGAATGCCAAGGACCCCCTTCACCGCATCATCATGGCATTCTCAACGGATATTTTGGCGGATGCTCAGACCGAGATTGACAACTCTGAGAACGGTGTGAAATTCATCGGCTCTGACATCATCTACCGGATTCTTGAGGAGCGCGAAGAATGGGTCGAAGAACGAACTCGCGAATTGGAGGAGGCGAGCCGCGAGCAGGTCGTCTACCCCGGCCGAATTCGCTTACTTCCAGACCACACTTTCCGCATCTCCAAGCCCGCTGTCGTAGGAGTACGTGTTCTAGCTGGACGGATTCATGTCGGTCAGCGCTTGCTGAAGGATGGCGAACGAGTTGGCCAGATCAAATCAATTCGCTCGGGTCAGGATTCAATGAAGGAAGCCAAGCAAGGCGCTGAGGTCGCTGTGGCGATTGATGGTGTAACCGTCGGCCGCCAAATCGAGGAAGATGATATTCTCCTCGTCGACATCCCAGAATCGCACGCCAAGAAGCTGCGAAAGATGGACTTAACAGCCGTAGAATTGGAGGTCTTAGAGGAATTGACCGCCATTCATCGAAAAGAATCCCATTTCTGGGGCCGCTGATGGGTTTGAATCACTACGCGTTCATAGACACCCAACTCTTTAGTATGAAAAAAATGGGCAATCGTTCGTTAGGTGATGGGAATTGACCATGGCAGCAAGTGACCCGAAGTCCCGCGAGTTGATTCAGACCGTCTCACAAATCTCCAACGGTCTGATGGGAGAGGTCGCCAAAGTCATCATCGGAAAGCAGGAGAACCTGCGCCGAGTTACCATTGGAATCCTCTCGAATGCAAACATGCTCATCGAGGATTATCCGGGCCTCGCGAAGACGCTGATGGCGAATACCTTCGCGTCCTCGCTCGGCTGTAAATTCAAGCGTGTTCAGTTCACACCGGACCTGCTGCCAGCCGATATCATGGGGACATACATGTACGACCAACAGGCTGGCGAATTCAAGCTCCGCCCCGGTCCACTGTTCACCAACGTTCTGCTGGCTGATGAGATCAACCGTGCCCCACCGAAGACCCAGGCGGCTCTTTTGGAGGCCATGGAGGAGAAGCAGGTGACAATCGAGGGTATCACTCACAAGTTGCCGGCTCCGTTCATCACAATGGCTACGCAGAACCCTATCGAGCAAGAGGGAACCTACCCACTGCCCGAGGCTCAGATGGACCGATTCATGATGAAGATGTCAATGGGATACCCCGACCGACAGGAGGAGAAGTCGATTCTACAGCGCCGAAAGTTGCGCGGAAAGGACGATTACGACATCGAGCAGATTACTTCTCCGAAGAAGGTTGTCGCCATGCAAAAGGCTCTCGAAACCGTGCACGTCGACACTGCCATCCTCTCCTACATCGTTGAGTTGGTACACCGGACTCGTGAGGACCACCGAGTGATTACTGGTGCGAGTCCGCGCGCGAGTCAGTCGTTGTTCAAGACCGCGCGTGCGAGCGCGGCGATCGATGGTCGCGATTACGTGATTCCTGACGACATCAAGGCCGTCGCGCTCCAGGTCGTCAGTCACAGGATTGTATTGAAGCCTGAGTCGAAGATTCGTGGTGTGACTGGACAGCACATCATGCGCAAGATTCTGTCAGAAGTGCCAGTTCCTGTAATCCAGTAATCGGTTAATCGCCGCCTGTGATTATGAACTCCTTAGGCTTCGCTTTGTCGGATGGGACTGATGGAATTTCTTCGACCGGCGAAGAATGTCCCAACGACTTGGTGGAGTGCTAATGACCCTTGGACGCTGAAGCCACGCTTTTCTACAATGATTCTGCTCATCATTGGATTGATTGTATTCGGCGCCGGAGATGCCGTGCTAATCGCTGCTGGAATTGGAAACACCCCTTGGACGGTTTTAGCGGAAGGAATCGCAATCAATCTCGGATGGACAATCGGCAAGGCAACTTTCCTTGTTAGTGTGTTAGTTCTCTTATTTTGGATTCCGTTACGAGAAAAGCCAGGCATTGGAACTATTCTCAACGCCATCTTGATCGCAGCCACAATCGAGGTGTTGCTCCCCATTTTACCGACTCCTGATTTACTTACTATGCAACTCGCACAAGTTATTGCAGGAGTAGTAATGATTGGAATCGGAAGTGGACTCTATCTCACGGCGAATCTTGGACCAGGGCCTCGTGACGGTACGATGACTGGTTTAACGAAGGTAACTGGAGTGTCGATTGGCCGAGTCCGTGGAGTCATAGAAATCAGTGTGCTGCTCATTGGCTGGATGCTGGGTGGGACATTCTGGATTGGAACTATAATTTTTGCAATATTGATTGGTCCGTGTGTTGCAATCTGTCTGAATTTGGCAGGTAGGCTCGGCAAGCCAAGCGATGACTGATAGGCCGAAGGGCCGAGCCGAGCCGCATGGCTGGGCCGTTGGTGATTGCGGTTGTCAATCACAAAGGTGGTTGCGGGAA
>CAYFHB010000095.1:2346-4223 GCA_964342705.1 uncultured Candidatus Poseidoniales archaeon | reverse complement strand
ACTCACCCCATTGCGCGCCTCGCTGATTGAAGGATGGAGCAGTACTGCGCCTCCACCGTGGTGCACTCAGCGCGCCTTCAGCGCCCACACCGGAGGCGTGGTGATTTGGGAGTATGAGCAAGCCTTGTTAGACGTAGTTGAGGCGGTTTCGCATCAGTCAGGAAGACCCGAACCGGCTGTGACTCTGGTCGAGAAAGTGCCCACTCTTCAGAAGTCTCTTTTCAACGCGCGAATCCTCTCTGCAGTCTCGTGGATGTTGGCGATTCTCGGTGCCATCGGGGGCTCGAATTGGATCAAACTCGCGTTCGAAGGAGAGGTTCTCTTCCCCTCGTATCCCCTCCTCCTCTTCCTTTGTTCGTGGCTGCTTCGACGACGCTACCACGCTGCTGCGCCTCCTCCCGAAATACCGTTTCATCGAGACGAATGAGAGGGTTTGCTTCACAGGAATAGGGGTAGGTCGCCCTAGATTAATGCGGTTTTGACTCACTCGATGCGGGCGATGTCGCCTTGGGCGTACTCGTAGCGCATCGGGACCCCTGTGGGAATCTCGAGTTTGGTGATTTCTTCTGGTGAGATTCCCTCGATGTGCATCACGATTGAACGCAGCGAATTTCCATGAGCTGCGACGAGGACATTCTTGCCCGACTCAAGGTCGGGGATAATCTCCTCAAGGAAATACGGGATTGTTCGCTCGGCGGTCATCTCTAGTGATTCACCGCCGGGCGGGGGGACGTCGAACGAGCGCCTCCAGATGTGGACTTGTTCTGCGCCGTGGAGCTCTGCGGTTTCGGCCTTATTTAGTCCTTGCAAATCTCCGTAATGCCTCTCGTTAAGGCGCTCGTCGTAACGCGTCGGAACAGAACCGAACTCGCCCGACGCGCGATTGTGTTTCATCACGATTTCAGCGGTTCGCTGAGCTCGAATCAGTGCGCTTGTGTGAACCACATCGAAGCGCGTGTCGGCCAACTCCTCACCTGCAGCGGCCGCCTCAGCCTCACCTTTCGTAGAGAGTTCGACATCGGTCCAACCAGTGAACCGGTTGGCCGCATTCCACACGGATTGGCCATGACGAATGAGAATCATTGTCGCCATCGGCGGTGCCTCCTTTCAATCGTCGCGTGATTAACTCTTCAGTTCTGTCGGCGCATGCGCGGCTCGTGGAAGATCAAGCCACACTCGGCGGCGACTCGCTTAGCCATCAGCAGGATGTCCTCGGTCATCTCGCGCTGAGAGGCTGCCGATTGCACCGAGTAGAAGTTGCAGGAGACTGTGACCATCGAGGGTCCGAATGCATTCACGCGGACCCAAGAATCGTCTTCCTTGACCGCGCGAGTATCCTCCTTCACTTGCGCGAGCAACTTCTCACAGAAGGTTTTCAGCGCCTCTGGTTTGGAATCAGCTTCGAACTCGAATCGAGGCTGTATCCTGCGGAATCGTCGCTGGCTGAAATTTTCCACCGGTGAGTTGACCAGATTCGAGTTCGGGACAGTAATCAGCGTGTCCGCGCTCGAACGGATGAGAGTCGTACGCAGACCAATCTGCACGACCTCTCCCTCGATGCCTTCGACGAGAATCCAGTCGCCAACATTGAACGGCTGGTCGATGATGATTGAGATCGCGCCGAAGATATTGGCGACAGTATCGCGCGCGGCCAAAGCCAGAGCCAGACCGGTAATTCCCAAACCAGCGATTAGGCCGTTGAGGTCGACTCCAAACATTCCTGCCATAACGAAGGCGGCCACCACGACCACGGCGAGGTGGCCGACGGATTCCGCGACGCTCGCCAGCGAGCGTCGGCTAGCGATATTCTCCTCTCCCTCGACGACGATGAAGGCGTCGAGGTAGTCCACCAAGCGATAGAGAGCGAGGAGCAGTCC
>CAYFHB010000095.1:0-2246 GCA_964342705.1 uncultured Candidatus Poseidoniales archaeon | reverse complement strand
CTCACTTCCATCCATCAAATCGTTCAGCATTCCTTCCGGAAATTCAGCCTTCGAAGTGTCAGACCCAGACCCATCCTGCATGGTTCGGGCGACGACGACCCCGTGATAAACCCCGCGCCGGTCCTACGGACCGATATGGCGAGGGATTGAAGACCGCCTCTCTATTCGACGAAGCGTCCCCATGGCGAGCAGCAAGACATATTCAGACTCGGCGGATGTAGTTCGCGAGCGCCGCATTCCGGCCATAGCCCTCCTCATGCCACTCCTCCTCTCGGTCGTAGCTCCCGTCGCGATGGTCGCTCCGGTCGCCGCTCAAGACCCTGAATCCGAACTCACTCCTGAGGACATCTGGTCAGATGATTATGCCAATCAGATATTCCCTTGGGGGCACCATGAAAAAGGAGATTTTGACCAATTGCAATTCCGCTCCTACCACGATTACTTCTCGATGAAGGAGCGGATGCAGACTCTAGCTGCGTACTACCCGAATTTCTTGCAATATCATGAGGGCCTCTTGGGAGGCGTAAATGCACGCGGCGACGAGATGACCTCAGACGATTACGAAGGGTGGTACTACAACCACCCAAGCCCGTGGATGAAAATTACCGGTAACGTGCAGGGCGGTGAATACAACGAGTTCAATGACGATGACGGCAATTACGCAGATCGCCCTGATGTCATGTTGGTAGGAAACCATCACGCCCGTGAATGGATGTCATACGAGGTGCCGATGCTCTTCCTCGAGACGGTAGCCTACTACTACGGAAAGGCTGGAATCGACAATGATGGCGACGGCCTGGTCGATGAAGACGGTTGGGACGGCATCGACAATGATGGCGACTGCTTGATGCTGAATGCCTCGGCTCAGGACTACAATGGAGACGGAATCGCCTGCGGTCCGGGCGACCTCGGCGTCGACGAAGATTTCTCTGAGCAATTCATCACCGATATGGTAAACACGCGTGAAATCTACCTTATCCCATTGCTCAACGTCGACGGCAACCGCTACGACCGCGAGGAATACTGCGGCGAGACCGCATGGGAGAATTGCTACCGCAGCGGCTGGCGCAAGAATCTGCGAGACAATACCGTGACTGGCGTAACTCCGCTGCCAGACATCGACGAAGAGGTCGATCCTTCATGCGACGGTGTCGACCTCAACCGCAATTACCAATTTGAGTGGGGAGCTCCACTCGGAGCCACCGGCCCTCTATTCCCAGGAATGTGCTACAATCCGATGGGCGGCGGCAATAATGACGTCTACAACGGGCCGGTCAACTACGAGGACAACGACGGAGACGGTCTGGTAAACGAGGATCATGTCGATGGCAAGGATGACGATGCCGACGGTCAGGTCGATGAGGATTGGATGGGAGGAAACTCCGAGCCTGAGACCAAGTTCATCCAGGACCTGACCGAGATGAACGATGATGATGGAGACGGAGCCTCCGACTTCAAGGTCACATTGACTTGGCACTCATTCTCCGAGCTCGTGCTCTGGCCATGGGGTCATTGCACGAATTGTTACACTCCGGATGACGAGTATCTGGTGTACCATGGTAACATCATGGGGGAGATGACCGATTACGCTCCAATGCAGTCTTCGGAGCTGTATCCAACAACAGGCGATTTCTGCGATTGGCACTACGGCGTGCACGGCTCCTACTGCTACACCATCGAGATCGGCAATGCCTTCCACGAGTTCCCCGAAGATATCGCACACATCGCTGTGCGCAACCTCGGCGTGCCATTCTACATGGTCGAAATCGCCGATGATCCACGATACCGAGCAATCGTCGGTATCGAGAATACCACTGCAAACCAGTGGCTTGAGGCACCAGTAGATGTCACAGTCCCATCCAGAGGAGACATCCCAATCGGAATGTGCCTCGACAAGGCCTTCCCATTAACTCCCGACATCAATCGAACCCATCTGATGTGGAGATTCGTCGAGCCGAATCGACAGCAGAATGACTTCGGCCCGACCGAATGGGTAGAGGTGGCTTGGAAGATGTCGGCATTCGTCGAACTCTTCGAGCAATGTGTTTTGCTGGATGGTACGAACGGAACGCTTCTAGAAAGCCATATCCCGCTTCCAGACACCTCGGTTGGTAAGATACAGTACAAGGCGATGCTCGGGACGACGAACGGCGCCTTCCCATTCACTTATCCAACGACTGAGGAAGGTGGCAATTACTACGAATTATCGATTCCTTATCGCGCGCCCTTCGGCTCAGGCATACTCG
>CAYFHB010000094.1:0-4289 GCA_964342705.1 uncultured Candidatus Poseidoniales archaeon | reverse complement strand
ACTTCGACGGTCCCAGCTACAATTCCAGTGAACATCCTCAGTCCTCCTCGTAAGGACCGCCGGTCTCACCGGACCAAAGGTCGATGATTCGAGCGATGATTTTCCTCGTGCCATCCAAATCATCAGCCAATCCTTCTACCCGAACAACCTCGACGTGACCCCAACCATTCGCATCTAATCCTGCCTTGATTGAATCGCGCGAATGCTTCTGATCGTAACCAAGCGCGATGACATCCGGTTTGACGACATCCAAGATGTCGAAGATTGGTACGCTCGGCGGATTCCCAACAATCGCTTTGTCGACCGGCTTCAAGCCCTGGACCATGCGCCTACGCAGATTCTGAGTAGTCACAGGTTCGTGTTTCTGCTTGCGGACCGTATCATCGTGTGCAACGACGACCACGAGTTCGTCTCCGAGAGCCTTTGCTTGCTCGACGTAGTGCAGATGGCCAGCATGCAGTAGGTCGAACACACCCACCGCCATGACTCTGACCATGCTTGTACTCCTCCACTCGCCGACTCAAACCCTTCGTCTCGAAATGCCTTACTCTATTCCTAGGGCTGCCAACAAATCCGCTCCTGTAATCATCGGAATTCCTCGCTCCTTCGCGTACTCTCTGGCGGCTTCGACGCTCAGCGCACCATCGCCATCAGGCTGCAACATTTCCGCGCCGATTGTCGCTGGCACATGGCCGGCCAATCGAGCGATGGCCACTGCGAGTTCGGTGTGTCCCTGCCGCGTAGCCAAGCCTCCTGGAGATTCTCTGCAAACTGGAATATGACCGGGTGTGCGGAACTCTGCACCGAGGGCTTCTAGTGGGGTGGAATCGCTGGACTGCGAACCCATCAACTCGCCTGCAAGCTCGCCGAATCGGCGGGTTGTCAGGGCTCGGTCGCGATCGGTGATTCCGGTGTAGGTGTCGCGGTGATTGAGGGACAGAGTGAATGCCGACCGAGCATCGTATTGCAGGTCGTTGGTGATTAGGTGACCGAGGACAGGGTTCTCCTCGACAAGGCTTGGGTGTGTGTGGATGTCCTGAAGCCATGGGAGACCAAATAATTCGCCGATTTCATCGCCTATCGCTAGGAAGAGGAGGCCGCCGCAATCCTTGCGCAGAGTGCGCATTACCTCTGGGGTTGCGGCGGTTGCGGGCCAGAGTAAGTCGGTCTCCTTTTCGCGGAAATCCGAGTCGAAGACCATCACCGGTTGGCCCGCTGCGAAGGCTGCGATCGCTGCCTCGACTGCTGATACGACCCCATCGCTCATGTTTGCGCGATGAGGCTTCGATACCCGTTCTTTTCGGTCTCGGCTTCTGGCTTCCGCGCGGCGGCTTGGAAGCCATCGCCGAAACCGTTTCTAGTGCTTACTGATATTCCCAGAAGCGACCATTGATTGGCGTGACGCAGGTTTGTAATGCAGTGCAGGGTAAGCATCGGCATGGTCGCTTGGCGCGCCCCCTTACGAGTGGATCTTGCAGGGGGCTGGACCGACCTCGCCCCGTACACCCACGACCATGGTGGCGAGGTCGTCAATTTCACCATCGATAAGTGGGTTACTGCCCGCCTAAACGAGGCGGGCGAAGTCGAGTTCAACTTTGATGTCCCTGCGGGTTCAGGCCTCGGGACCAGTGGTGCGCTAAACGTAGCAAGAATCGCCGTACTGCAAGGCATCGAAGACGCCGATTCAGCCCCGCTAAACGAGTTGGCAGAGGCCGCCTACCAAGCCGAAAACACAGCAGGAAACCGCTGCGGTCGCCAAGATCAATGGGCAGCTGTCCACGGTGGTTTCAACCGATTCCTATTCATCGCGGACTCGGTCGAAAGACTCCCCTTTGAGCCCGCCCGCTCAGCCCGCAAATGGCTCAACAAACACCTCCTCATCGCTCACTCCGGAATCGACCACAAATCTGGTGATATCCAGAACCGCGTGTGGTCATGTTACGAGGCAGGGGACCAACAAGTCATCGAGGGTTTGCAGACCATTCGACTCGCCGCTCGGAAGATGGCGGACGCCCTCCAGCGCGACCAACGCCAACTCGTCGTCGAGGCTCTAAGCGAGGTCTGCCGAGGGGTCGACGCAATCGACCCCTCGATACACGATCCATTCCGTTCTGTGATAGATCCACTGCTTAGCAGTGGCACGGTCATGGCCTGGAAAGCCTTGGGAGCAGGAGCCGGTGGATGTGCGGCAATTCTGTGCAATCCGATGGCGGTGCAGAAGGCGAAAAGCGCGGTTGAAGAAGCCGGCTGGCAAATCATTGATTGGAACTACGACGTAGCCGGCCTTGTCGAAGCCTGAACGAATTGTCGCTGGCGAACCCTCAAACAGGGCATGAGTTTCGTCCTGCCCATGGCAGGACGCCGCACACTCGTTGCTAGCGCATTGATTCTAGTGCTGATTTTGCCGATGGCGGCCTCCAGTTTCATGGATGACAGAGGCCGCGGAGGCTACGACGCTGCGGGAGATTGGCAAGAGAGCGTCGAACTTCCACTTCACTATCAATGGTGGATGGATTGGAGCCGAGATAAGGACCAAGACTCGATCGACGACCGGCTCGAGTGGTTGCTTGAACAACCGGTCGAATTCCAACAGGATTGGTGGCGCAGAGCCCCA
The DNA here is from genome assembly GCA_964342705.1 of uncultured Candidatus Poseidoniales archaeon. Taxonomy (GTDB): domain Archaea; phylum Thermoplasmatota; class Poseidoniia; order Poseidoniales; family Thalassarchaeaceae; genus MGIIb-O1. The sequence goes on along the minus strand of CAYFHB010000094.1, from coordinate 1,675 downwards.
GCTGGACATGCTCGTGTGTTCATCGATTACGATCACCATCCAAGCGACGCCGATGTCAGAGCACTCGAGAGCCTCGGCGTCGAGGTGACGTTCAGAGCGACCTATCTCGATACCGTCGCTGCGACGATTCCGCTCGAGCTGATTCACGAGGCCAGCCCTCTGTTCGATTTGAGTGGCCTCGTGATGCTGGAAGACCTCGGATTGGCCGAACCTCACATGAACGAAGCCAATCCGAATATGGGGGTCAACGAAGTTTGGGATACCTTCGGATTCGACGGCACCGGCGTCACAATCGCAGTTCTCGACACCGGAGTCCGTGGTGATCACGAGGGTCTCAACGATATGGACGACGACCCATTCACCTGTGTCGATGACCCTCCAGACCCTCTCGACCCCAATCCAGAACCAATCCCTGCTGATTGCGACCCGAAGGTGAAGGCATTCTACGATGCAGTTTACACTGATTCAGAGCAGCCGGCCAGCGAATCATTCGACTCTGGAACCCACGGAACTCACGTGGCCGGAATTGCCGCCGGTAGCGGCGGCGGTCAAACCGCAGCTGACGGCTCCCGATACATCGGAACCGCACCGGGAGCCTGGGTCATCAATATCCTAGCTTGCTGCGAAGGAGATATCGAGGATATCATTGAGGGCGCTCAATGGGCTATCGATAACAAAGACCGACACGGAATCGACATCGTCACCTCGTCTCTTGGCGAACAGCAATTCGAGGTTCACTTCGACAATGACGGCTCAAGCGCATGGAGCCGGCAAATGGATGCCGTCGCCGAATCTGGCATTATCACAACACTTTCTGCCGGAAATGAACTCGGCGGAATGACAGCTGTCGGCTGCAATACCATCGATAGCCCGGGCGACGCGCACCTTCCTGTTACCGTCGCCTCCCTAGACAAGAATCTCGGACTGGCCATCTATTCCAGCCGTGGCTACACCTCCGATGGTCGTGTCAAACCAGACATCTCGACCATCGGCTCGAACATTATGGCCCCAGACGCGGCCACTAAGGATGGCTACACCAGCAAGTCCGGAACCAGCATGGCAACCCCGCTAATGGCAGGAATTGCGGCTCTGATGAAGGAAGCCAACCCAGACCTTACTCATGCGGATTTCAAAGACATTCTCGCAGCCCATGCAATCGAGCGCGAGATTAGTCTGGGTGACCCCGGCTTCAACGATTGCAGTCTACTCGAGACGCGGCCTGACAATGAATTCGGCTACGGTCAGGCCGACCCGCTTGCCTTCGTGCAAGCGGCAGGTAGCATCGACCCATCCCTTAACGTCAGCATGGACATCACCACCATGCAAGAAATTGGCAACGAGTCCTACATCCGAGGAACAGCATCCGGCACAGCCCCGGGTATGGGCTTGGTCGAGGTCCGCGTTGGTGGAGGGGAGTGGAAGGGTGCAGCTGACCTGTCTAAGGATAAGGATTGGAGTAGTTGGAATATCAAACTCGATCCATTCACAGATACTGGAAATTCAACAATCTACGCGCGGCTCGTAGTCTCAGATGACAGCGTCTCACCAGTCGACGCTCGCCGCGTAGTCCTCCTCGATGGAGAGGGAAGCGGCGCTTCGATGGATTCGATGGGAAAGGTCAGCGTGGGACCGATTTCCTTCTTCATACCATTCATAGCAATCACTGCCCTCCTAG
>CAYFHB010000093.1:0-4333 GCA_964342705.1 uncultured Candidatus Poseidoniales archaeon | reverse complement strand
AGGTTCAAGCCCCTCTTCAACCCGCTATAACATCGATGGAGCATCGTTCGGACGCATCCGGCCCGAAGGGCCGACTCCCTAACGCCTCCAAGCCGGCGCGGCGAATCCCAGCGATACTCGTCGCGACCATCGTCCTCACCGCTCTCTCCCCGCTCTTAACCAACGCAGGGGGGGAGTCCCCAGAACAGGGTGAAAGTGGTTGGCAGGTGAAAGTAATCGAACCAGAGGTGGTGAGCATTGTCCCACACGACCCGACGGCGTTCACACAAGGCCTCGAAATCCATGACGGCAAGTTCTACGAAAGCACCGGACTCTACGGCGAATCCAGCGTAAGAATCGTCAATATGAGCACCGGCGAAATCGAGGTACAGCACAACCTTTCTGACGAGTATTTCGGAGAGGGTCTAACCATCTGGAACGGCTCGGTGATTCAACTCACTTGGCGCGAGAATACGGGCTTCATCTACGATGTCGAGACCCTCGAACCCATCGGGGAATTCACCTACGAGGGGGAGGGTTGGGGAATATGCCAATCCGGAGTTAGTGGTATCTGGTTGTCCGACGGCACTAGCACCCTGAGTCGCTCATCGAATGACGAGTTGTCATTCAGCGCTTCAACTGAGGTTTTAGTTGGAGGGGTTTCGAGCGATCGATGGAACGAATTGGAGTGCGAATCGCTCGATGGCGATGTGCTTGCAAATCGCTGGTATGACGATTCCATCTACATGATTAGCACATCGACTGGATATGTCTGTCAGAGTGCTGATTTCAGTGAAATTCGCCAACAATTTGAGAACGAGAATTCAGGCGTTCTCAATGGAATCGCGTACGATAAGACGAATGAAACCTGGTGGGTCACGGGAAAGAATTGGTCGAATTATTATGAGGTGAATATCCAATTCGAGCTACTCGATTCTAGCTGCTTCGCATCCTTTGATGACCCCGATTGTTTGGAGTGTGGCGATAATCCAATGCTGCAGAATATCGCCCTATTTTCCTCTTTCATACTAATTGTTGTCCTAATACTAAGGGGATTGTCGGAGCGTCAAACTGAGAAGCCGCCTCTTCTCAGAGAGGAAGAGTAGGAGGCGGCGAGCAACATGTCAGGCGACGATGAATCACGAAGAAGCCGCCTTGAATGGTGGCTCGTGGACCTCTCCCTCGACCCAGCTACGCGAGTCGCGGGAGCCATTCTGATCATCCTCGGTAGCATCCTCGGAGTAATGACTGGAAGCCTGCACGTCACCGCCGACGTCGGCGATGTTTTGACCGGCCAGCTCGACGATTCCGGCGGGTTGGCCGATGTCCACGGATCTGTCTATTCAGCCCTCGTCGACAATACAACCGGCGGTGACGCCATGGAAGGCGTCGTCGTCATACTCTACGACGAGGAATTTCTCGAGATCGGCCGCGACACCACCGATTCCGGCGGCCGATTCGTCATCGACGACGTAACCAGACACTCATCCACCCTCGTCGTCGACCACCCCGACCACATAACCCAACGAATCCTGCTCATCCCGGGGGACCATGCCCAGATCACGGTGACATTGACGGAGGGCGAGGGTGAGGAGGAGATTGACATGAGGGGCGAGAGCCATCTCGCCGAATCGGTGCTAATCAGTTCGATAATCGGTGCACTGACCCTCCTCGCTGGCATCGCTGGATTGGTTGGCGGGATTGAGGCTTACAATGGCAAGAGCCACTTCCGCACGCAGTTTTTGGCGTATCTCGGTTTGTGGAGTCAGGGGCTGATGTTCATCGGTCCGCTGTTCATTCTGATGGGGATGGGGCTGGCGTACCTGACGCGCGGGCAGTTTGGCTTCGTGGAGGCTTGACATGTACCTCATCACCATCGAAGGGGGGGACGGCTCCGGCAAGGGCTTGGCCACAAAGGTCGTCGCCGAAGTGCTGGAACGCGAATTTTGTTTTACGTCGGTTGAGGTTACTGGCGAGCCGCGGCGGGATCACCCGCTTGGGCGGCTCGCTATCGACTCGGTGCGGCAACAGACGCATACTCCGGAAGCGGAGGCCGGGTTGTTCGCCGCAGACCGAGTCGACCATTCTCACGGCTGGATTCTGCCTAGGCTCGAGGAGGGACGAATCTGCGTGAGTGAGAGGAATGTGCATTCCTCTCTTGTGTATCAGGGGATTGTTGGTGGATTGGGGGTCGAGCGCGTTGCTCAGATCAATTCTGCTGCGCTCGTGCCGGATCTTTGCATCTGGGTGGATTGCGATCCGGATGTGGCGATGAAACGGATTCAATCTGGGACTCTGCGTATGATGTCTGACAAGGCTGAGTATTTCGAGACGACAGAGTTGCAGAAGCAGATTCGGGCGGGGTACGCCTCGCTTCTGTCGGGGGAGGTCGAGATGCCTACGCCCTTCGATATGGGGGCTATTATCGGGCCTATCTCAAATGAGTCGACTGAGCGTGAGTTCAGGCGCAAATTGACTCTTCACATTCGCAAGTTCATCCATTCGCGACCCGACCCCTTGAACGTCGATACGGAGGCTGTTGAGAGATTCATGTTGCAGCGTCTGATTAAGTCGACCAAGGGCCAGACTGTTTTGGATGGGCTGGGCGTCGAGCCTGCTCGGACACGCGCTGATTGGTTGGATGGAAGCGCTCCTTGGCGGGTGCTGCGGGAGGCGCAGGCTGAGCATACTGCCGCGCTCGATGCTGTGGCCGAGGACGAGCGCGTCGATGTGCCGAAATCGGTGCTCGCGCACTCGGTGTGTGCGATCGCTGGTACACTGGCGTTGCTGCCTTCGGCCGATGTAAACGAATTACGCGAGGCGCAAGGTCCGGTTCGCGCCGTCTCTGACTCTCACTCACACAAGGTATTGCGATTCATGGCAGACCGGTCGCGTTGGGTAAGTCAGCACAAATCACTGCTCGGTCGAGATGCTGCTCGCAATCAATTACGCGACGAATCGCATGCCTTCGGCACGTTGGTTCTAGTTCTGTGGCCACTACGCCGAGCACTGGCTCGTTGGCTTGCGGCGAACCCCGATACACATCCTCGATTTGCCATGGGGCAAATCGTTCGTTCTGGTGAGCATCCACGGGCTGTGCGAGATACGATTGAGCGGCTAGCGATTCTCGGGAATGGGCGGTCCAATGCCGCTGTTCCGGCAGGGGCGAGTGGACTCGTGGCTTGGTGGCAAGGTCAGTAGAATCCAGTCTGCGAAGCCTAGTCCATCAGTTTCAGCCGCGCATTGGCTGGTAATCGCACCGCCTCGGCGCCGTCAAATTCGTGTGGCCGAGCCGAGAACGTCGCTGCGAAGAATAGTCCCCCTACGAACCCGGCTGGGGTTCCTGTGAGGATCCGCAGAAAGTTAGTCGATTCGTAAGAGGTTAGCATCTGCGTGAATCCATCGACAGCCATCGGCCCGAGGCCAAGTCCGAGGATGGCGAGCATAGCGAGCATTCGGGAGTCATTGAGGTAGAATCGAGCTACAGAATCATCGCTGAAAATCGACAGGAATGTGTCTCGTATCATCCACCGGTTGTAACCACGTCGTGACCAGAGCAAGCAGGCTGCGACGAAGCCGAAAAGAATCCCAATATCACGCGTGCAAACAGCCATTTGGTTGCCGTTAATCTCCCAGGAGCGCTGATACTTCTGGTGGCAATTCAAGTCGCCGATAGCGTAGACAGTGGCTGAAATTGGGTCGAGATCAGTCCAAGCGAAGGATCCTCCGTGCGCCGATTGGTCGTGGCCTACATGCCCGCCATCACCGTTGTCTCCATTGCCCCATGACCACATGCCATCGTGGGTCGCGTAGTCCATTCGATTGGCTCGTCCCGATAGGTCGGGAATGCTGTCCGCAGGCAGTGCAAGTGGGATTAGGAAGACGAGGATGAGATAGACTCCTGCGATTGCTGCGAGGTTACGGCCGACCTTGTATTCACGTTGACGATTCGGTCGACCATTCTTTAGTAGGCTGACCTCAACTTGCGTCATTATTCGGTCGATGGGTTCTATCTGCATCAACTTATCCGCGGCACATGGTCGAGGTCGGAGTGCGGGATGCCTTCGCAATCTCCGCGGTCATCGGCGTCATGGTATTCGTCATGGGTTCGATGATGGCATTCTTCGCCGGCGGAATGGCCGATGATGGAATCGCGGCGGCGCTGCGCACTGGTGCGATACTTGGTGTCGGAACCGGTGCTGTGGTGCTGATGTTCGCCCTGTCGCGCGTGCGCGAGCATGCTGAGAAGGGCGATACACGTGCGGCGGCGCGCGCAGCGGAAGTCGATGCTCTGCGCGCCGAGATGTCATATCTTTCCGAAGAGACCGATGGGGCTTGGGATGTCGAACAACGA
>CAYFHB010000092.1:0-4371 GCA_964342705.1 uncultured Candidatus Poseidoniales archaeon | reverse complement strand
CTCAACGAAGGCAGCGCCGCAGGTGACTCATTCGAGGTCGACTCAGTCAGCGTGTCCTTCACCGTTGAAGCCTGAGCGAACCGGTCAGTGGACGGTCCGAGCCATCTAAATCGAGATCGAAGGACCGTATTCGGTCGGAAGCAACAATTCCAGTCCGAATAGAGGGTCTGGGTCGGTCGAATCGTGATAAGCGATGAATGATCCACCATCAGGCAGAATTCCCATGCTGGCGAAATCAAACCGAATATCATTGCCAGCACCCGATGTCGAATCGAGGTCGCCCTGACCCAGATACGTCTTGATATCAGGCTCAAGCGACTCGGAATACCCGCGAACGTGCCAAGCCACATCGACATCCGGCCCGTCCGCGCTCTGGTAGCGGATATTGACGACGAGAAGGTCGTGGACTCCATTTGAGTGCCACTCCCACTCCTCGAGTTCGGTGGCGACTCCGCTTAGGTTGTACTCATGCGAATCCCATGTCTCGCCACCGTCCCAAGAAACGTGGTGCATCACTCCCTGATTATTCCCCAATTTGCCCAAGCAATGCAAGGCAGTGGAGGAGTCGAAGGCGCAGTACTCTGTGGGAAGTGAGGAGCCGTTGAGCGTGGTCGCAGCCCACCAGTTCAGCGAAGTATCGACGAAGGCATCGGTTCCGTCGGTGAAGTAATTCGGGAAGTAAAGCCCACCCGAGGGCACTGGGAAAGCACGCATCTCCTTGTGCGGCTTTGTATAGTCCCACTCAGGTCCGAGTGATTCTGCCGTGAGGTCGACCTCGATGAAGTCCAGAGAGGCATCGCGGTCGGGGAAATCGAAGTAATCGTAGTTCAGTCCATCAGTCGAAATTTGTCCACCAAGGTTAGCGACTTGGTGCCAGAAATTCGAGATGACTAGGGTTGCCCACTCTCCATTTCCATAGACTCCGCCGCTAATAGGACCGACGACTTCCACCTGCCAAGAGCGGTCATAGAATGGCTCAGGTGTTCGGTTGAAGCACCAACTCCATTCCTTATCTTCGGCATCGTAGAAAAATGCGTAGAATTGGTCTGCCCCACTATTGCTCGGGTATGGGAACCAACCCATCGAAATCAGATCGCCGTTCGTCGCTTGCACGATACTTCCCTCGCCAAGTCCCTCTTGACCCGGAACGGTTGGCTTTGGCTCACGGCAACCGATTTGTGAGAAGACACTCGGCCGGTATTCTTGCCATGTGTGACCTCGGTCTTCGGACCAAGTTGGGTATTCGCCGCCGAAGTTGAGGATCCAGCCCTCCTTCGTTGCGGCGAGGTAGTGCTCGCAGCAATTGCCTCCTTCCTCGTTGCCGAAGACCGCCCAACTTGCGTTGCCCCAGGATTGGTTTGCAAATGGGGCGGCTACATCGAAGAAGCGTGCGTCTTCGTGGCCTATCGGGTCGTCGATATAGGCCATACCAAGGTCCCAATCGGGTACTGTTTCACCTCCACCAGAGGTAGAACCGCCTCCTAGGCAGCCTGCGAAGGACATGGTTACGACCATCAGGGCCGCGCAGGCCACTCTGCCGCTTCGCTGCATGTGTATCGCGAGTGCTTCGCACTCGGTCAGTATTTCGCCTCTTCGCCCTCCTGCCGGGTGTATTCGTAAGGGAGCGGGTGTGGGTTGGTTTGAAATTGAGGAGCGGCGCGAGAGGGCTCGATGACGCGCCCGCTCTTACTTGGAATCCTGATGCTGACGATGGTGATGGCGCCGATGGCTGGCGTCAGCGCACAGGGTAGCGGCGAATCCGTGATTATCAACGAGATTCTCGTATCGCCGAATAATGCGAATTATGGAGGGACCGATTGGAATGGCGATGGCCAGATGGGAACCTACAATGATCAGTATGTCGAATTGTACAATCCGACCAGCGCCCCAATCGACATCGGCGGCTGGTGGCTCGATGATATCGCCGATGGTGGTTCTCCCGCTTGCAGTATCAAGTGGGATACTGTCCTGCAGCCGGGCGAATACATCACCTTCTTCCGCTCATGGACTCAAATTGAATTCGATTACTGGGATGGAGACACCATTCGCGTTCTCGACGGAGATGGCAATGAGGTCAGCACTGTTAGTTACGTAGGTGAGGACTCGGATTGGGATACGCCTTACGGATACGATGCGAATGGAAATTGGGCCAAGTTGAGTGATGGCTCGCCGACCCCTGGTGGAGCGAATGATGAGGCTTGGGTCGGCGTTGGAAATGTGGTTCAGGGCAATTGCTACCCACCTCAAGACCACATTCACCGCGGCGAGTATATTCTCGAAGGTCGCGTGGTAACGATGGAATCGATTAACTCGGTCATCGACGATGGTCGTATCTTGGTCGTCGATGGGATGATCGAAGCTGTCTGGAGTGCTGCGGATGGTGCGCCTTCTGCGGCTGAGGGGGTTCCATCTATACCGACAAGCGGAACGATTTACCCCGGATTCATCGACCCTCACAACCACGCCAAGTACAACCTGATTCCACTCTGGGACCATGGAACGGACGGTTGGGATAACCGCTACCAATGGCAGGCTGAGGATTCCTATCGCGATGCCAAGGATGTTGGCTGTTCACTCTATGATTCCTCGGCAATGCGCTTTGCTGAGTTGCGAGCAGTCGCGGGTGGAAACACAGCACTGCAAGGTGGCTCGACCTCTCACACAGACACATTTGAGACCATGCTTACTCGTAATATCGAATTGTATAATTTCGGCAAGGACTACATTCACACGAAGGTATCAGAACTGGAATCTGATTACGTCGGACAGCACATCAAGGATGGAAATGCGTCCGGCGAACTCGACGCATGGTTCCTTCACCTCGCGGAAGGCGTCGATGAATCGAGCAGGGCGGAATTCGACATCCTCGTCGAGAACGACCTGCTCGTAGGAGAGGTCGTCATCATACACGGAACTGCGCTGACGCAGCCCGAGTTCAGTGCACTTGGCGATGTCGGCGGCAGCATCGCCTGGTCTCCGACCTCAAACCTCCTACTCTACGGCGATACCACCGACATCGCCACCGCCAAGGCCGAGGGTGTCAACATCATGATTGGCCCTGATTGGAGTCCAAGCGGCTCGAAGAGCAGTCTGCATGAACTCAAAACCGCCGAGTGGTGGGACGAGAATGTCCTCGGTGACATCTTCACCGATTACGAGATGGTTCAGACCATCACCACCAATGTAGTGGATGCAATCGGCTGGGCAGAACACACCGGACGCATCCAAGCCGGGCTCGCGGCCGACCTCGTAGTCCTCGATACCTTCGAGGCCGACCCGTACCGAAATGTAATCGAGGCCATCGATCCAGACGTCCGCCTCGTCGTCGTCGGCGGGCTCGCCGTCTTCGGTGATGTTGACATCATGCAGGCGATGGACGACGAGATCCAGATAATCGAAGGTAAAGGCTTCACCAAGGCGACCGACATTACCTACGATGGAGTTCCGGAAGCCCAGCAGACCGTCGATGAATTGATGGCGGAATTGCAATCTTGCAATGAGGGAGCGAGTGTCCCGTTAGAATATCTCTTCACCCTCGGCGACGACCGGTATTTCGACGTACTGAACCGCTCCATCACCTTCCAAAACGGACGTTCGATCGACCTCTGGACTGATTTCTATGACATTGAGCTCGATGACAACGGACACCGCGTCGGTGGTACCGTCGGCGGAGCAGACCCAATCAATACGACGATTGGTGGAGGCAGCGGGAATGGTGGAAACGGCAACGGTGGAAATGGAAACGGAGGAAATACCGTGCCGGAACCAGAACTGCCTCAGTTATGGACGACTTACGGGCCTCGAGGAGCGACTCTCTCTCACCCGACGACAATCGAGGAAGGAATCCACTTGGAGGCCTGCATATCCGATAATGGACAGACCACCCCCGAGGGCAAGCAGCTTCTCTGTGGCGCGATTCTGGTTGTGATGCAGCCGACCGACGAGTGCATCTCGCTCGAAGGTTGGTATTGCCAACTTGAGGTCGGGGATGCCATTGCTGCGCCTGGAAAACTCTGCGAGGATACCGGCAGCATTCCATCAGATGTGACCTGCCGGGATGCCTGGTCCTACCTCGAAATCGACGATGGTGAGCCCGAGCCTGAACCCGAGCCCGAACCTGAGCCCGAACCTGCAACGTCTTGGATGGATGGGCCGCTCTTTTGGGTCGCAGTGATTTCACTCATCGGATTGGTAATCGCCTCTATCGCGACAATAAACCAGAACCTTCGCGGCTTTGCTGACGAAGAAGAATGAGCGACTAAGGCTCGAAAGTACTCACTCGATTCGCCAAACTGGACCGTCGGGGCTGTCTTCGACGACTACGCCGAGGTCGTTGAGTTGGTCGCGAATCTGGTCTGCGAGAGCCCAGTC
>CAYFHB010000091.1:0-4379 GCA_964342705.1 uncultured Candidatus Poseidoniales archaeon | reverse complement strand
CGCTCGTTGGGCAGAACAACCACCGTGTCGCACACCTCACGCAGTCGCTCGAGCCCCCACTCGGCATTCTGGCGGCGCAGAGCGCCTTCCGATAGGAATGGATAGGTCACGACGGCAATCGTTAGTGCACCCTCAGCGCGAGCCAATCGTGCAATGACGTGGGCAGAACCGGTACCGGTGCCACCACCGAGACCGCCGGTGATGAAGGCAAGGTCGCAGTCTTCGACCTCCTTCTTGAGAGCCTTCTCAGATTCGAAGGCAGCTTGCTCACCCTTCTCAGGATCGCCACCAGCACCACGACCGCGAGCGCTGCGACCGATCAGAACCTTGTTGTCGACGCCGACCCGAAGTAGATGCTGGGCGTCGGTATTAATCGCCAACCCCCGAACATATTCTCCATCAAACAGCCCTTCGAGTTCTAACCTAGCCACGGTGTTTGACCCACAGCCACCACAACCGAAGACACGGATGCGGGGTTGCAGGGATTTCAGCAGCGTTTTCAGTTCAGGATCTGTCTCCGTCACGACCGGCGCAGCCGGCGATTCTTCCCCATCCTGAAGCTCCAGTACTCTGTCGATAAGGTGCTTCATACAGTCCGCTGGCGATTGAAGCAAGGATAATGCTTGCCGTCGCCATTGGGCCCTTTGGGCCCATTGTCTAGCACTTTGCAGATGAGCCGAAGGAGCGAACAGAATGGATGATTGTTATCGGATGGGTGGGTATTGAGTTTGGCTCGCCAACTCATCAACTTCTCGCTGTAATTGGTTAATTCGCCTATTCTTCTTGATCACGAAAAAGTAGATTGGGATTGCAATCACCAAGATGATTAGAAGAAGAAATGGCACGATCAAAAAAATTGTCAAAACTGCTCCGCTTTCTGCCATAACCACGCATGAAACCTTCTCACGATAAACATAATTCCGGCACTAAACCTAATTGAATTCATTTCGAAATCAATCGAGTCACTCCGCCAAAAGTTGCTTTCGAGTCTCAAGGAATCGAACAACGAAGGTGTAGACTCCACCCCAGAATGACACAGCCAGAGCCAGCGTCATACCGTTCAACTCAGCATTCCCGAGCAAGGCCCAGTGAGCGTACTCGTGTATCCCGCCCACATCGAAGCCAGCCGAGCCGGATCCAGCGCCCCAAGCAGCCCAAATCAATCCAGCCAAAGTGACCACCAATCGGTCAGCACGCGAAAAACCACCATACAACCGACCGAGCCCAACGGACTGAGCCTGAGTACCCATGTACGAACCCAACAAAGTCAGCAAAGCAGCAGCCCAGCCAGCCAACGGGTCGACCACGAAAGCCGCATTGTAACCGATAGCGACGACCAGCCCGACATCCACCACACGGTCAATCGTGTGATCGAGGAAATCTCCGTACGGACCGGCAGTTCCCTGATGTCTCGCAAGCGCGCCATCAAGCGCATCGAATACACCAGCGACAAGCACGAGAGCGACGGCGCCAAGCAGCATCATCGCACCAGTGCCGTCGAAACCAGCGACTGCAACCAAGTAGAATGCAACAATGGAAATGACGAGCGAGGTCCAGGTTAGTACAGCGGGGTCGAGTCCCCCCATGCGTACGACTAGGGGTTGCACAGCCTTCGTCCAAGTGTCACGCATCTTCTCAAACATCAGCATCCATCCTGCCTATCCAGTCGATAACCGCCTCAGGGCTAGCCGGTTTGAAGCCATCTGATGCCCAATCGCAAATCGCCGCAAAGACGAACTCCGCGCTCGCCTCGGAAGTGTCGAACTCCGCCCAAGACTCCTCACCCTCACGCTCGTTCCACGCACCACCTATGAGTTCCCACTCGACATTTGATTCGGTTTTGGCGGCCGCGTAGCCGCGTGATTGCAAGCGGCCGCGTAGGGTTGCGGGGTCGCATCGTAGGACCGCGACCGCATCGACAGGGAGGTGGTGCGAAAGGTGTCCATCGATTATTGTCGGCTCCGGAGGAGCCGTCTTCCAAGATTCAGCGAGTGAATCATGCAGTAAATCGAGGTCGATTGGATGCGCATCGTCCACAGGATCGACCTCGCCCAGCGCGCCGGCGTCTGCAGCCAATTCCTCAACGCTGAGAAGACTCCATCCGGCCGCGCTGAACATCCCTGCAAGTGTAGTCTTGCCAGTGCCAGGAGTCCCGGTCAAAGCCAAGCGCAGCGGTGCTGTCACGATTCATCGGGCCCGCAACGAACCAATGAACGCACCGACTCAATCTCTCATCAATTTCAGCAGGTCCGGCCGGCCATAATGACCGCTATAATCGAAGTTCTGACGCTCTTCAACGACCGTTCTCTTATCGACATCGGCATACAGAATCCCTTCTTCGAAATCCGGGAGAGGACCAGCGATAATCTCGCCGGTCGGGTCTGCGATTAGAGAACCGCCAGAATGGAAGCCACCGGCCTCCATCATGTAATCGCGCATCGGAAAATCCTCAACCGAAAGGTGCCCGAAATCCTCACCCTTGTACACCCCACAAGCAGAGAGGACCCACGAACGGCCCTCTTTCGCCATGAAGCGAGTAATGTCTTCGGTCAGCGGGAGAGAACCCGGCCAAACCGCGACGTGAATCATCTCTCCTTCCTGATGCAAGGCAGCACGAGCCAGAGGAATCCAATTCTCCCAGCAATTCAGACCACCAATTGGTCCTTCAGGGGTCTCGTAAGTCCGCAATCCCTCGATATCGCCATCGGCCCAAATCAAGCGTTCATCGTAGGTCGGTTTGATCTTACGATGGCGACCAAGGATTTCACCATCGAATCCAATCGTCAGAAGGGTGCAGTAAACACTGCTTCCACCATCTTCGAGAATGCCGCCCATCAGCATGACTCCATGCTCGGCGGCAATCTCGCACATCTCACCAACAATCGCTCCATCTAGACTGACGGATTCTCGCACATAGGTCGAGTACGCCCGCTTCTGCTCAGGATGATTCCAGCGGGCGGAATCGGTGCTACCCATCCAAACCGGATAACCCGGAATCAGCGTCTCACCCCAAGTGATGACGCTGGCACCCTCGCCAATCGCTTCCACAATCATTCCCTTGAGCTTCTCCCAAGACGCGGATTTGTCCAAGAATACTGGGGCCATTTGGATGACTGCGACCTTCATATCCCGACCTTGGCCGTATTCATTTGAAAACATTCTGAACCCTATCAAGAAGCCCGAGCGCCGGCGTAACATTGACCCATCTAAGGTATCACCGGCTTTCCATGAGTGATACCGAGGCCGGCCATGTAAGCGTACTTGGAGCAATGGATCCGAGAGAAACCAAACTGAATTTCCTGCTGCTGGCACTCCCCGTAACCTGCTACTTCGCCTACGTCGCCCACGATTCTACAGGCGCCTTCTTCGCCTCGATGGTCGCGATTATGCCACTGGCTTTCCTGATGGGACGCGCGACCGAAGAAATCGCTCTCTACACCTCGGAATCGCTGGGTGGTCTACTCAACGCCACCTTCGGAAACGCTGCCGAGATGATCATCGCCTTCCTAGCCATCTACGCCGCCTACAAGGCTGGAATCGGCACCGAGACAGCCGATATGATGGTGAATTTGGTTCAGGCGAGCCTCATCGGTTCGATTCTTGGCAATCTGCTCCTCGTCATGGGTCTCTCCTTCATCTGGGGTGGAATCCACTTTGACGAGCAGGAGTTCTCTTCTGCCCAAGTCAGCTCAAACAGTAGCCTGCTGATGCTTGCTGTTGTGGTGCTAATCGTGCCGAGCGCTTTCCACACCGCGGTGGGTGATGAGGGAGGATCTGGCATTGCCAACCTGAGTCATATCGCTGCACTGATTCTGTTGGGGCTTTACGGGCTGTTTCTGTATTTCCAATTCCGCACACACGCACATCTCTTCGTAACCGAGGGACAGCATCACGAATCGCCGGAGATGAGCAAGCGGGATGCTGTCATTCTGCTGGTTGTTGCGACCATTCTGGTGTCTTGGATGGCCGAGGTCCTAGTGCATTCGGTCGAGTCTGCCGCTGATGATGTCGGGTTGCCACATCTGTTCATCGGAGTGATTCTGCTGCCTTTGTTCGGAAATGCGGCTGAACACTTCACCGCGGTTGTTGTGGCTGGTAAGAATAAGATGGATTTGTCCTTCGCGATTGCGGTCGGCTCCTCGACGCAGATTGCTGTATTCGTCGCTCCGCTGATGGTGGTGATCGCATGGTTGCTGGGTGTTCCGTTGACTTTTGAGTTCGGGATGCTTGAGACCGCGGCGGTGTTCTGTGCGGTGATTCTTGCGAATCTGATCGCCGCGGATGGGAAGTCGAATTGGTTGGAAGGGGCGATGCTGCTGGGAGCTTATGCAATTCTCGGGGCTGCTTTCCTCTTCCACCCCTGAATCAATGGGTACCCT
>CAYFHB010000090.1:0-4384 GCA_964342705.1 uncultured Candidatus Poseidoniales archaeon | reverse complement strand
GAATTCACGCCAAATCATGATTCAATCGTGAAGTCTGGACGAGAGAAGGGTGAGCTGTCTCTCGGCATCCGCCCGTTGAAGCGGCCAGCATCCGCACGAACACGTAGCCACCGCTAAACGGTGGTCGTGGGTTGTGTGTTAAGTTACTATCAGCTTCAACCGAAGAGAGAACCGAGGCCCTCGAAGCCACCGGCTTCCTCCTCTTCCTCTTCCTCAGCTGGCGCTTCCTCAGCAGCAGGAGCAGCCTCAGCCGAGCCACCAGCAGCAGCTGGGGCAGCAGCGACAGGCGCTGCGACGGCAGTAGCCATCGCCTCACCGATGTCAACATCGCCGAGGGAAGTGACGAGCGCCTTTACACGGGCACCGTCAACATCCACACCAGCGGCGCTCAGAACTGAGCTCACACCGTCTTCATCGATATCCTTCTCTGCGGAGTGCAGAAGCATTGCAGCATATACATATTCCATTTTTCTCACCTATTTTTTTCAGCCGAAGAGGTCGCCAAGTCCACCGAACGCAGCTTCCTCCTCTTCCTCTTCTTCCTCCTCAGCCGGAGCCTCCTCCGCTGAGTCAGCCGCGTCAGAGGTCGCGACTGGTGCGCTGGCGGCGGCGCTGGCAGCAGCACCGAGTGCAGCCGCCAACTCGTCGTCAAGCGCAGAGGAATTCAGCTGGCCCGCGAGGGCCAGCGCGCGTGTGTTGGCACGCGATATGAACAGTGGAATCGTGACATCGTTGGTGATGCCCGCTTCCACAGCGACAGATGTCGCCTCGCCGCTGGCCTTGGCCAGCAGGGTTGGCATTGTCTGTGAAGAGAACCAGCGGATGTTGCAGGCGAGGTTGAAGGCGCCTGAGGTCGCTGTGATGACATCGGTTCGGAAGCCATCTGTGTCTAGGTCGAGTGACTCTGCATCGAAGACGAATCCGTCCTCGATTGCTCCAGTCAGAATGATTCCGATTTCAATCGGATTGATTCCAAGCTTGGCGAGCATGATTCCGAGGTCGGCGGAGATAGCTTCTCCCTTCTCAACTACAGTGGTGGTCTTCTGAATAGCCACCTTACCCTTGTCGATCTTAGCTGGGATTCCAACGGCGTTGAACTCACCGACGATTGGACCAGGCCCGAACTCGGTAGGTCCCTTCTCGACGACGATATCCATTGGGGCCGCTTCGCCTTCCTTGGCAGAGCGGCCCTGCTTGGTCTTCTCGAGTTCCGAAAAGAGCTGGAACGCATTCATCGAATCTGTGTGGACGATAGCCGGTTGGACTGCACCCTCGAGCAGAGTCTCCAAATCTCCCATCGGGCGACCGGACTGCTCCCATGCAAGGCGCATAAGCGTCTTCTTGGCCATGGTGATACTCATGTTGCTGCGAAGGTCATCGCGCATCGAGAGCATATTCTTGGCCGGGACGCCGCTGATGTCGACGATTCCCAGAACCCCATCTGAGGATAGCACGGCGGCGAGTTCGCCGACGCGGTCGCGCTTCCAGCCTGCGACCTTTGCCTCGATCATTCAATCACCTCGATCTTAATCGAAGGACCCATCGAGGTCTTGACGTAGCAGGAGCGGATGTTACCCGCGCCGCGCTCAAGCTTGCCGGTGACACGAGTCCAGATCGCCATTGCATTAGCGGTCAACTCGTCGATGCTCTGCTCGCGCGAGCCAAGTGGGCTGTGGAAGGTCATCTTGTCGCGCGAGCGCACGATTGCAGTATCCTTCAGACCGGCAGCAATCATTGCTGGGTCGAGGGTTGGAGGAACGGGGCGAGGCATCTTGCCTCGAGGACCTAGAACTACACCGAGGAAGCGACCTACGGTTCCCATGTGAGGGATTTCGGAGAGGAAGAAATCGACGCTATTAGCGAGCTTTCGAGCCTGCTGACGGTTTCCGCCGAGGTCCTCGATTGTTGAAGGGTCGATGATGTCGATTCCGGCGGCGCGAGCCTTGGTTGCCATCTCGCCGCCGGCGAACATGGCGATCTTCACCGGCTTGCCGCGACCTGAAGGAAGACG
The DNA here is from genome assembly GCA_964342705.1 of uncultured Candidatus Poseidoniales archaeon. Classification (GTDB taxonomy): domain Archaea; phylum Thermoplasmatota; class Poseidoniia; order Poseidoniales; family Thalassarchaeaceae; genus MGIIb-O1. The sequence goes on along the minus strand of CAYFHB010000090.1, from coordinate 2,373 downwards.
AATCTCCTCTTGGATACGGTTTGCTGGATTCTTCAGGTCGATGTCCTTCAAGTTGAAGGAAAACTCGACCGTCTCTGTGAACTTGCGCTCTGGAGCGCTGTTCAGGGCTTCTTCAATCGCTGTTTGTATGTTGTCTCTCATCTTTCTCACCTCTGCGGTCAGCGAGGTTTCCCTCTCCCGCAATTCGTGATGTCTCACTCAAAATGCTCGTTGAATCTCCCTTCTGTCATTGCTGCTAGTGCGGCCTTAGGCTCCATGCCCTCAACCTTGACGCGCATTGCTACGCAGGTACCCATGACCTCACGCGAGCGCGCATATAGATTTGAACCGGTCAAGCGGTCCTTCTGCTTCTCAGCGATTTGCTTGACTTGGTCCATAGAGAGGTTCTCAGTGGACGCATCCCAACTGCCATTGCACTTCTTCTGACCGAGGGTCTGTATAATCACGTGAGGTGTCTCATTTCGTGCTGACATCCTTGATACCCCCTTGAGAAGCGACCCGGCGACCTGCTCTCCCTATTTGAGCGTGCTGACGGACCCCCGAATTCTCCATTCTATGATTATTCTACGCGCTGAGTAACTCGTACCTGATCCGCGCGCACGGTAAGAGCGACTGGAACAGCCGCTTCGAAGAGCTCGACCGTGACCTCTTCCTTGGATTCAGTAACGCGGATGACGCGGGCAGACTGGCCTTTGAATGCGCCACCGCTAATCTCGATGATGCAACCCTCTTCGATTCCCGCGGTGGCAGCCTTCGGCTCGAGGTAGGAAAGTGTGTTCTCGAGAGGCGACACCCCTGGCAAAACCTTGCGGCAATTCTTCAGGCGTGTCGTGGTCATGCCGACCATTCCAATCAACTTCTCGACGTGGTGAAGCGCTGAGGCCTCGACGAAGATGTAGCCACGAACGTGGCCAGGGACGAGGACTCCGAAGATCTCGTCTTGTATATCCTTCAGCGACCCAGTTCCAGAGAGACGGGCGCGAATTTCCTTGGCGACGTTCTGCTCCTGACCGATGCTGGTCTTGAGGATGTAGAGGAAGGAGGCAACGTCCCCGTACATAGCGCCGATTTGAGGAATGGCGAAGCGAAGCGCGCCTGTTCCTTCAGCCGTATCGGACTTGTAGTGCTCGATATTGGCCGGGTCGACCCAATCGTGATTCTTGTAGATGGTTCGAGGTGAGACCTCGTCAGAGTCCGAGATGAACAGCAGTGGGGTCACATCGTTCAGACGGTTGCCGAAAGCGAGACCGCGAGCTGGACCGGAGCGGACATGCTCGAGCGACTCGGCAGGAATACCGGTGCACTCGGTGATGCGAGCGGTCACCGCGTCGATGTCCTCGGGGTTACCGATGCCATAGACGCCGTCCCAAGCGCCGGGGAAATCAGCGACCTCATCGGCGCGCTGCATAATTAGGACTCTCTCGCCGTGGCGAACGTAGACTACGAATGTGTCAGACATCTTTCACACCTCAGGGGCTGGTGAGCCAAGCGAAGAAATCAGGCAGGAGATTGTCCATCAGCCAAAGCATACCGAAGCCGATAGCACCGAGCACGAACATGCCGATGCCACAGACGATGACGGTCTGGCGGAACTCTTGCTTGGATGGCTTACGGGCCATCTTCAGAATGCGAGCCATGGAACCAGTCTGGATTCGGCGAACGCGCTCTTCGATGTCATCCTGCAACTTCTGAGCGGTCTGCTCGACTGCTCCGATGTCTGAGTTCCCGATAGCCATGACTCTCCCTCAATAGCGACCCGGCGACCGACCACCCCTCTTTAAGCACGCCGGGCGAACCCCAAGGGGTTCGTCGACGAGGCTCTTGGCTTGGAGCCGAGTTGTTCAGGTAATGCGGTCAATTGACGAAATCGACGGTGCGAGTGCGCAGGTTGCGCATCTGTGTGTGCAGCGCCGCACCGTGAATCTGCTCGGACTTCACGCCGGTGAGGACGAGCAGTACCCGTATCTCGTCGCCCATCGATGGATCGGTTGTAGCGCCCCAGATGATTCGGGCGTACGGGTTGATTCGGTCGCGAATCAACTGGGCGCAGCGCTCGGCATCGCCGAGCGAAAGCGTCGGCCCACCGACCACATTGACAAGAGCGCCGCGCGCATCCGAGATGTCGATGTCAAGCAGCGGTGATTCGAGCGCCTCGTCGGTGGCCTTCTCGGCGCAATTTTCGCCTCTCGCCTCGCCGAGACCAATCATCGCAACACCACCGCCGTTCTCCATCACAGAGCGCAAGTCTTGGAAGTCGAGATTGACGACTCCCTCCTTGGCAATCATTTCCGAGACACCGGCTATCGACCGCATCAGCAATTCATCAGCCACTCGGAATGCCGCATCGAGCGGCAAGTCGCGAACTCCGTCAAC
>CAYFHB010000089.1:0-4693 GCA_964342705.1 uncultured Candidatus Poseidoniales archaeon | reverse complement strand
ACGGTCAGATGGCTCGCCTCGTCAGCAGTCGTACCGATACCTACGATCTTCTCTCTATTCACGGGGGCCTGCAGATTCTTGCTATTCCAATTCAAGTCGCGTTAATCGCTATTCCATTGGGAATAATGGAAGGCACTCCAGAGCGCTTCCTCAAGCCAGAACAGGCCTTTGAATTGGGGATGGTGGGCTATTTCATCGCGCTCTGGTTCGGCCTACGAATCCAACCGATTTACTCTCGCCATCTCATCGGAATCGCTGCTTGGTTCCGCAGGATTCTGGCACGAATCTCAAAATTCTCATGGATTCTGCCAATCATCATCTTCTGGTTCATCGCACGCGTAACATTGCAGCTTGCTCTGGAATGGCTAGCAGTCGATTATTCGGCCTGGCACAGCGTCCAATTGGAAGCAGTACTACTCGAGTCGATTATGCCCGCCGAACAAGTCCCCGACGCGGCGATAATCGACTTCCTAGTCGCGATTTCGGTTCTTCCCGTCGCTGTATTTACCACCATCTCGGTTCTCGGCGGGGCGCACGATATGCCGGATTGGATGCGCGATCCTGAGGAGCGCATCGAGAATCTCAATCAGACCCTGCTCGAGGAGGATGCATCACCCTCCACTGACTCCGAAGATGAGCAGAGCGGTCCTCTGGATGGCTTCGGAACTTGGAAGCGAACAACTGGCGGCCGTGATGAGGATTCAGGCGAGAGCGAACCGAACGAAAAAGACGAGGATGCCGAGGATAGCGGCCGAATGATCGACCTTCCATTCGGCCTATTTGACGATTGAATTCGATCACTTATTCAGCCGAGAAGGCGCGGTCGACGGTCAGACTCAGCATATACCAACCACAGGCCAGAAACATTCCGAATAGAAATGGATTCGGGCCGATCCAATACAGCGCCGTCCCAGCGGCGAGGAGCAGTCCCAAACCGATGCGGTCATCGAGTCGGCGCGAGCCATAGGTGAACAGTACGAGGCCAGTCAGAAAAGCCAGCAAGGCCTCGATTCCGGACACAGAACCGCCTCTCATTCTCCACGTAGTTCGGCGAGGACCTTCTCGACTCGGTCCATGCCGCGTGAGATGTCCTCGCGTCCAATCGTGTACGCAAAGCGCAGGTGCCCCTCACCAGCATCCCCGAAGGCGGAACCTGGGCTGCACAACACTCCGCCTTCGAGCAGAGCCATGGCGATTTCTTCGCTATTCATGCCGGGAACTTCGATTTTTGGGAAGACGTAGAATGCACCTGTAGGAACGTGGCAACTGACGCCCGGCATGGCGTTCAATCGCTCACAGATCAAATCTCGGCGCGCTTGGAATTCATCACGCATCTGCGCCGGATAATCCGAGGCCTTCTCCAAGGCCTCGAGCACGGCGTGCTGCATCGCATCATTACTGCACGCCGTCACATAATACTGCATCTTAGTGATATGACCCATCGCTTCGAGGTCCGGTGAGAGGATGTACCCGATTCTCCATCCGGTCATTGCGAAGGTCTTGGAAAAAGAATTGATCATGATGACTTTGTCATATCCAGCACCGAGGAATGAGACGTGGTCGGAATCGTAGACGATGCGATCGTAAACCTCGTCGGTGATGACCCACAAATCATTATCGCGCGCGAAATCAAGCAATTCATCACGCTGCTCAGGAGTCACATTTCCACCGGTTGGATTGCTCGGAAAATTATAGAGAATGGCAACTGTATTCTCGCTGAGGCCGGCTTCGAGATCAGCGATTGTCGGCACGAAGCCATTCTCGAATAAGCATGGATAGAGTACTGGGTTGCCGCCGCAAATCACGACATCTGTCGGGTATAGGGGAAAGTACGGTTCAGGGAGGAGGACTTCATCTCCCGGGTCGACCAAAGCGAGGAAAATGTCGAGCAATGCATTGGTTCCGCTCATTGTCATACAGACGTTCTCATCACTCAAAGTGGGGTCGCGGTGGTGCCAGGTCTCTGCAATCTTCTGACGCAGCGGTGGAAGGCCTGCGGTTGTGGTGTATTTGTTGCGGCCTTCCTCCATCGCTCGGGTGAATGCCTCGATGGCGATGGCCGGAGGCTGAAAATCCGGCTCGCCCAAGCCGAACTGGACAGCGTCATCGCCAGCCATGTCGAACATCCGTCTAACGCCAGTTGGACGGATGCTGTTCGCTCGTTCCGAAAATCGCACCACGACCTACGGACGCCTCGGTGAGCATTTGAAGTCACACCCTCAAATCCTTCGTTTTTGGAGTCTGTAGTAACTTTCAAGGAGAAAAATCTCGGCAAATCCTGCCGGTCTCAGTCGAGGAGTTCGGCCTCGACAACTTCGTCGATCTCATCACGATTACGGGCATTATCGATTATGGCCTCTATCTCCTCGTCGGAACGGAATCGGATCAGGACCAAGGATGCCACCCAAGCGATTGCGACGAGGGCGACGACACCGATTGCGAGTGGGGGGATTCCGAGGGAGGTTTGGGCTGCACCGGTGCCGTTGACTTGGTGGAATACGGGGAGGGAATGCATAGCGCCGGCGACAGCATGGACTTCGATTGTGTGCTCGCCGGCTGGCATTTTTGCCGGGTCGAGCAGAACGTGCCAGAGGAATGGCGTGAGAGCACCGATCTCGCTTGGTGTTGCGGAGTAGGTTGCCTCGTGCCATTCGCCGTCGTTGATTCTGTATTCGACACGGTCGAGGCTGCCTGCTTGGCCCCAGGCATGGCCGGTGATGTTGATTGCGGCCTCAGTGACTGTCTGGTTGAAGCCGTATGAGTGGCTTTGGAGGGTTGGGTCGATCAGTGGGGTTTGGCCGCTGTCGCGTAGGAAGATGGCGAGTTCGACAGCGGCGAGTGCATCGACCATCCCATAGCCGAATTCACGGTTCCAATAGGGGTCGACCTCTGGTGCACTTGGCTCGCCACGAAGTTCGGAGGTGTGCTTGAGCACCTCCTTAATCTGGAGGGGTGTGAGATTTTCGTTAGCTTCCCACACCAATGCGACTACGCCCGAAACGGCTGGGGCGGCGTAGGATGTGCCACTGCCTCGGCCGGTGTAAGTATTCTGTGATGCGTCTCCTCCGAGGAAGTTATTGCAGCCGCCGCTGCTGACGCAACCTTCGGCTTGGATGATATTGGTGCCGGGTGCGCTGATTTCAGGGATGAGTTCGTTGACTGGATTTCCGTCACCATTGTCCTTGCGCGGGCCTCGTGAGGAATAGCCCGCGATTGTGTCGTCTGAGCGGTCTACGGTGTTCTGGTCATCGGTTGATGCGACTGTAATCGAGAGGGAGGAGGCCGACATCCCTGAGAGGCCATCGTTGTCTTCGCCGTCGTTGCCAGCGGCATTGGATACGGCGACACCGAGTTCCATCGCCTCGTCGAGGATGCGGCTATGCATGTCGGTTCCATCCGAGCCGCCATTCTCGTGGCTGGTGATTCCCCAAGAGAGCGAGATGATGTCGATGCCGTGGCTGGCCTCGTCAGTTCCAGGCCAGGCATCGTCGCGATGATCGATGATCCACTGCAAACCGTTCATCGCGGACTCGTAAAATTCCTGCTCAAGGAGGTAATTCTCGAAGGGACCAGCGCCGACGTCTGTGCCGATACGCACATCGACGAGTCCAGAGTCGGGGGCTGAGCCGTAAAAGTCGGATTGCGAGCCATCGGCCTCAAGTCCGGTGGCACTCGCCATACCCATGCAAGCTGTGCCATGCTGGTTTCCGTCGTCTGGGTCGAATGAGCCGTCGTCCTCACGACCTCCGGCGAGGATACATTGTGGGTCTGAGTGGACAAAGCAGACCGCATCGTAGCCGGCGACGAATTTACCGTCCAGACCAGGATGTTCGTTATCGACGCCAGTGTCAACCATGGCGATGTTGACGCCTTTACCGGTGACTCCGAAGTCCCAAGCACCAACCGGATATTCGGTCGAATTTCGAGCCTTGACGGCCGGAGTTTGAACATCGCCGTAGAAAACCAGCGAGCCATAACGCTCGACCATGACCACACCTTCTATCTGGGCGAGCTGCCAGACCTGGCTCGCGTCGACATCCCCGAGAAGCAAGGCATCGACAATCGGCAATTCTTGGTGGATGTCGTAACCCAATGATTGCAATAGCGCTCGGTCAAAATCGGTCACCTCGCGTGCGTAAGAAATACCGACATTGACCGGACCAACAGCAGTTTGCAATGAGTCGTGAATGCCATTGCGGTCAGCGTCGAGAGTGGTGTAATCCCACCACTCAAGGCTGGTATCCCACCAGATTGGAGCTTGCTGCGGAACCTCAGTGGTCTGACCAGCCTCAATCAATTGAATTCCAGTCGAATCGAGCGGCACCCGCCCCTCGTCCTGGCTCGTCGCTGCGATGCTGCCCGCCAATGGCGACATCAGAAGCAACACGAGCCCAAGGGCCACTGACCTGCGATTCATCAATCACACCGCGCACGCGCGGAGCCCTTCAACCCCACCTATAGATGAGATTCTATCAACTCACCAAATCGATGATTCCATCCACTGCAAATCGATTTGGTGGGGGCACTGGGATTTGAACCCAGATCAGCGGGTATCTTCCGCCTAGCGTGCACCTGGCAGATGCACGCTCTCGGTTTGCGACGGGTCGGTGCTCCAGTTGGTCATCAAAACCATCAGATTACCCACTCGTCGTCATTCCCGTGCAACTGGAGCCCGCGGTACTACCAGGTTATA
>CAYFHB010000088.1:0-4741 GCA_964342705.1 uncultured Candidatus Poseidoniales archaeon | reverse complement strand
AAGGCGGTCGTCGAATCAGGAAACCGCCCCGACCTCTCCTTCGTCGAGTCGAACACTTGGCCCCAACCCGGCCAAGAAGCGCTGAGCCAAGCCGTCTCCGAAGCCATCGGCTTTGACTTCCAAGCCGGCCGCCGCGACGCTTCCACCCACCCATTCTGCGGCGGCCCAAACCCAGACGATGTCCGCTGGACAACCCGCTACGATGAGGACGAGCCATTTGGCTCGCTCTTCGGCTCAATGCACGAGACGGGGCACGGCACCTACGAGCAGGGCCGGCCCCGAACCCTCGACTTCCAACCCGCAGGAAAGGCAGCCGGACTCGGCGTCCACGAGAGTCAGAGCCGGCTTTGGGAAAACCAGGTGGGGCGCAGTCGTGAATTTTGCGAGTGGGTTTTGCCGATTTGGCAGGAGAATTTCCCCGAACAGATGGCTGGAGTCAGCGCTGAGCAACTTTGGCAGGCAGTCAATCTCGTCGAGCCGAGCCTGATTCGGACCGAGTCCGACGAGGCGACTTACAACCTTCACATCATGATTCGATACGAGATTGAAAAGCGACTAATTGCGGGCGAAATCGAGGTCGATGATCTGCCCGATGTCTGGGATGATATGTACGAAGAATTCCTCGGAATCAGAGCACCGAACCGCACTTTGGGCGTTCTCCAAGACATTCACTGGTCCTTCGGCGCCTTCGGTTACTTCCCGACTTACACGCTTGGAAATTTGTACTCGGCGCAGCTGCTTGCGGCCGCGCGCGAGGATTTGGGCGAGCATGATGAGCAGATGCGTCGAGGCGAGTTTGAGCCTCTTCTGGACTGGATGCGCGCGCGCGTTCACGCGAGGGGAAGCATCCTCGAGCCGGCTGAATTGATCGAGGAAGCCACCGGCTCGCCTCCCTCTCCGGATGCCTTTGTCGACTATCTTCGCAACAAGGTTGAGCGGCTGTACGGCGTCACCGCATGACGCGAAAGCGCGATAGGCACTGATGGCTGAGGCGGATTATGGCTGAGCGTTCTCTGGAGGGGCTCGCGTCATTTGTGCGCGACCTCGGGAGCGCATGCTCTGTTGTGCGACTCGCCAAGGATGCTCTACTGGCTGGGTCTCACGAGGGAGCGCTCGTCTGCTGGGATGCAGTTAGTGGGGACGAGCGCTGGCGAGTCGAGCTAACCGGGCCGGTTTCTGATTTGGCTTTGGATGGAGGCCGAATCTATGCGACCGCGTCAGCCTCGCTACACGCGGTCGATGCGGCGAGCGGAGAATTACTTTGGAGTCGTGATCTGGAGGGTGCAAGCGATTACGTCCAGGCTTGGAATGGAGTTGTTTGGGCGACCTCATCAGTCTACGAATTGGAGGTGGCCGACTTCATCGAGGCGACTATCTGGCGATTCGATGACTCGGGTGAAGAACAGGAGCGCTGGGTCTTGGCTGAGCGCCCCTGGCATCTAGGGCTGCACGAGGATGGTGGAATTCTGCTCGGGCTCGGCCGACCTCGATGTGGATACTTGCGGATTCGAGCGGGAGAGAAACCCGAACACTTCCCGCTCGGTACTGATAGTCCAGTGACCTGTGGAGCCTGTGGTTCCGAAGGTCGCTTCCTTCTCGGACATGCAGACGGAACCATCAGCACTCTCGGTTCTCATGAGGCAACGGACAATCTGTGCGAGTCCTTGGTTACGGCGATTACAGCAGGACCAATGGGATGGATCTCCGGCCATGATGACGGCACCATCGGAAGTCTCGCCGCTTCACATCGAACAGAAGGCTCGATCGATTCCGTCGCCAGCCTCGGCCCTGATGCCTGGGCTTCGGTATGGAATGGCGCGCAATCTTCAATCACAATCCTCCAGGAATCTCTCACCAATCTCTCTCACGATGCGCGCCTGCGCCAGATGCATTCTGCAGAAAACCTCCTGGCGCTCGGCGACGACCTCGGAAAGGTCTTCCTTGTCGAATCCGAGGTCGTCACCCGTAGATTATCAGACAAAGAAGAATCAACTCCTGAAAACTTCCGGAATTCGGAGTTGAGAGCCCGCCTGAGGATGTTAAGAAATAGGTGATTTAGAATATCCCACCGCACCGGAAATTAACACCCACAGACCCTCATTTCCGGTCCACAGCACCTCATTTGGGGAAAGGTTTATGCGCCTCCGCCGCTCAGACCTAAGATGCCGCTCCGGTGGAGTGGTGTGGGGCGCGCTCCGGCGCAAACCGCGGGCCACAGAACCGAACCCCGAACTCGGGGTGGTAGAACCGGAAACCGCAAGGGATCCGGGGATAATCGAACCTGGCACGTGGGCCAGGGGAGATGCGGTCGAACCGAGGTGGGAAGAACCGGACGCAAGGAAGGGGAAAGAAGCCGAGGGGAAAGCTGGGGAAAACACAACCGTACTGCTTAGGCAGGGAAAACACAACCGTGCCAGCCAACCAGACCGCGAGTGCATTCGTGAAGGGCAAGAGAACCAGAGATGGGGAAGGCTTGAGGCGAATCCATGGGGAACAAAGGTGGACGAGAACCGGACGCAAGGAAGGGAACGCGAAACCTGAGGGAAACGTGGCGGGAACGAGAGCGCGGAGACGCGTGGAGGACCGGCACTCATTCCAAAGAACGAACCGGTGAGAGCCGGGGAGGGAAATGGAAACGCGGAAACGGGGAGCGATCCCCGAGGAAGCGGGAAACGACGAAAGGGCTCCTCGGAGCAATGAAGTCATCTACCCGGGAAAGGAAATGCCTCCGAGGCAGGACCGGAACCGGACCCTGCGGAGTCAGCAGGGGGGGATGCTCCCCCATGTGCAGAACCCCCTGCTGCTCCCACCTTGTACCATTCAGTACGGTCGCGGCCCCCTTACTTCTTGTTATCAATCATTGCGGAGCATTTCGCTCCGCTGACTCGGGTTTCCGAAGGCTCTCGCGAACGCCGAATCAGCCCTCACCCTCGCAACTGAATTGGTTGGGTTGCCACGGTTGGCTCATTGTTTGGGGCCGATCATCTCGCTGGGCCGGACCCACTGATCGAATTGATCGTTGGTGACTAAGCCCAGCTCGATCGCGGCCTCGCGCAGAGTCGAACCATTCGCGTGCGCGTGTTTTGCAATCTTAGCGGCGCTGTCGTAACCGATGTGATTGTTCAGCGCCGTAACCAACATCAGACTATTCTCGAGGTGCGATGCAATCACACCCTCGTTGGCCTCAAGCCCGTCGACGCACTTGTCGGTGAAGGCCCTGCAGGTATCGGCGAGGAGGCGTGTGCTGTGGAGCAAATTGTAAATCATCATCGGCTTGTAGACGTTGAGTTCGAAGTTTCCTTGGCTTCCCCCGACGCTGATTGCCATGTGATTCCCGAGGACTTGGCAGCAGACCATCGTCATCGCTTCGGCTTGGGTTGGGTTGACCTTGCCTGGCATGATACTCGACCCTGGTTCGTTCGCCGGAAGGGCCAGTTCTCCGAAGCCACAGCGTGGTCCAGATCCCATCCAGCGGATGTCATTGGCGATCTTCATCAGGCTCGCAGCAAGCGTGTTCAGTGAGCCTGATGCGGATACTATTGCATCGTGTGCTGCGAGTTGTGCGAACTTGTTTTCAGCCGAGACGAACGGTAAACCTGTCTTCTGCCCGATGCGTTCTGCGACCTTGTCTGCGAACTCGATGTGGGTGTTTAGACCGGTGCCGACCGCGGTCCCTCCGAGTGCGAGTTCGAGTAGGTCATCCCAAGCTGCCTCGATGCGGCGGATGTCGGCTGCGAGCATCGAGGCGTAGCCGCCGAATTCCTGGCCGAGGGTCAGAGGAACGGCGTCCATCAGATGGGTTCTGCCGATTTTGACGATGCCGTCGAATTCGGCGGCTTTGGCTGCTAGCGCATTGTGCAGGTGTCGGATGGCTGGCAATAATCGGTGGTGGATTTCTTCGGCGGCGGCGATGTGCATCGCTGTTGGGAAGGTGTCATTGCTGGATTGACCACGATTGACGTGGTCGTTTGGATGGACGGGGGATTTGCTTCCGAGCTTGCCGCCGGCCATCTCGATGGCTCGGTTGGCGATGACCTCGTTGGAATTCATGTTGGTCTGAGTGCCCGAGCCAGTCTGCCAGACGCGCAGCGGGAAGTGGCTATCGAGCGCGCCTGAGATTACTTCGTCGCAGGCGGCTGAGATCAGAGCGCCGATTTGTGGGTCGAGTTCACCGAGTTCGACATTGGTTTCTGCCGCCGCCTGCTTGAGGGTGCCGAAGGCTCGGATGACCGAGGGCGGCATGGTGTCGGTTCCGATGTCGAAATTAATCAGGGAGCGAGCGGTTTGGGCTCCGAAATAGCGGTCTGATGGGACTTCGAGTTCGCCCATCGTGTCCTTCTCGACACGAACCTCTCCGCTCCCGCCTGCTGCCGCTCTCGGCTCGCTCGCACGCTCGGACATCGGTGCTGTTTGCTCGGTTTCGAGGCTGTTTTGGATCATTTTTGCGATGGTTGCCGAGCGCCCTTGGTCCCGACCCTTTCCAACGCGCCTATCGAGCTTGCGCGCTAGGTCTTCTGGGATGCTGATACTGATTATTCGACGGTCGCCCGCCCTGTGTTTCGCCATAATCAGGCGGTTAATTAGTTATTAATAAAATTAATTATTGGCGTTCTATGCAACGATTATTCTTCTAAACGCTGAACGGAGATGATTTTTTGAGGGTCGTAAGGCCTATCTCCAGGCTTGGTATCACAGTTCTCAATCTTGTAGACATTCTCCATACCTGCAATAACCTCTCCAA
>CAYFHB010000087.1:2334-4866 GCA_964342705.1 uncultured Candidatus Poseidoniales archaeon | reverse complement strand
CACGGAATTGTTGGGTGAGTCGCGCGACGAAGCCATCCAGCGAATGCTACAGGAGGCCGTCGGGCGAGGAGCCAATGCAGTCGTGAATGTCAGAATGGCGACGAGCGCCATCACCCCCGGTGCCAGTGAGATTCTCGCCTATGGCACCGCAGTAGTAGTCGAATGAGGTGAGCCAGATGTTCCACGAAATCTGGGCGGAGTTGACAGAAGTCCTCCCTTGGTGGTTGCTCCTCATATTGATTCCGACAATCACTTTGGCGATTGTATTGGTATTATTCCGCCCAGTGGGTTTTCTCGTCTCAATGCTGTTCAGCCGCCGCAGGCATCGGAGAATGATTGAGGAGGTCAAAACTCGAGTCGCCGCAACGGTCGACCATTACGGACGAGACCCACTGACCAACAAGAAATCACCAACTGAAAATCGCGAAATCAGCGACTCGATGATGGTCCAAGCGAATTACGTCCTCGGCCCGGGCTGGTTCAACCAATTCATAGCCTTCTGGCACTCTGTCTTCGGCGGCAAAATCAATGCCTTCGATGATGTTCTCATGCTCGCCCGACAGGAATGTCTGCAATCACTGCGCGACCAAGCGGCCGAAGGCGGCTACGATGAAGTCCTCAATGTCCGCCTCGATACAGCCCGGCTGACTCTGTTGATCGCCAATTCCAAGGCGAACAAATACGTCGAAATCTTCGCCTACGGAACCGCAATCAAGTACGCTTGAACGCGCGCAACTTCAAGCATCAATTCTGATGTCCTTCAATCGCTGCAAGCAAAATGCCACCAGCGAGTACGACCCTCGGGTCGAAGGCACCACTTGTAGCTCCGGTGACTGTCAAGCGTTGAACGATTGGATTCATCTTCTGCGTGTAATTGACGGCACCACCTCCATCGTTGCCCCGTAGGTGGAAAATCTGTGGAATCAGAATGTTGGCAAATGGAACGAACCTGCGAATCAAAGCCAATCCTCCACTGTCCTCCGATAATTCCGCATACGGTTGATCGGACTGGTCAAGTAAGATGTAAGTGTCCTTGAATAGAGACTTCAACCCCTTTCGCTTGAACGACCCAAGACTCGTACCGGACTGCGCATCGACGACATCGTAGCCGGCGTTGATATCGATGATGCTTCGCGCCTTGATTCTCACCAGTTCAGTGGTTTTCTCCTCATCCGCGTAAATGCGGATGTCTTCCTTCAGCTTGAATGCCTTCAATTCGCAATAACCGAGCAACTCGGTCTGAGAATCATCTCGATAGATGTGGAAGGCCTCTCCGAGAATCTTCAGCACTTTCTTGCGAATCAGGTATGTGTCGGCCTCGAGTAGGGCTGTCATGGACCACGCTAGGCCTTCAAATGGGATAAACCCGATGCCGGCATCAACCATCAAATTCTGCCAATAAATGGATTCCTTACGGCGCGGAATCATTCAAGTCGAAACCCCCGCACGAACACCCGCTGACGCGACCCCATTGTGGTGTTCGAAGTCGGAGATGATCACATGCAGAGCGCGCCGATAACCAAAATCGAGCCAAAGATTGCAGCGCGCTTGGCAAAGCAGCGTTACCACCTCGTGGGCGAGCACGGGGGAGTGAAGGTTTGCCATTGGACCAAGCAGAGTTTGATCGCCGACCGTTCGTGTTACAAGGGCACTTTCTACGGCATCGAGAGCCACGGCTGCATGCAGATGGCGCCAAACGTCGATACCTGCAACCTCGCCTGCACCTACTGCTGGAGGGAACCCCACTCCGACACCCTCACCAAGATTGACGACGACCCCTACGAACTATTCCTCGAAAGCGTGCGTGCGCACCGACGCTTGCTGACTGGATACGGTGGAAATCCGAAGGCCGACCGCGAGAAGTGGCTCGACGCTCAGGATCCTAAGCATGTGGCGATTTCGCTGAATGGCGAGCCGACTCTATATTCGCGGCTCGGCGAGTTCCTCGAGGTGTGCCATGAGCATGGCGTGTCGACTTTCCTAGTGACGAATGGGTCATTGCCGAAGGTGATTGAGGAACTCGACCCTCTTCCTACTCAGTTGTATGTGAGTGTAGATGCTCCGAACGAGGAGATATTCAATCGACTGTGCAAGCCGAAGTTCGATACCGCTGCTTTCTCAAAGTTAGAGCAGACTCTGGAATTATTGCCGAGTTTGGATACGCGAACTGTTTGTCGTCATACGCTGATTAAGGGCGAGTCGCTTGGTCATGTGGAGGATTATGCGCGACTCGACAATATCGCAGACCCTGATTTCATCGAGGCGAAGGGATATGTCTACGTTGGAAATTCGCGCTCGAATCATACTATTGAGAATATGCCAAGCCACGATGATGTGATGGATTTCAGTCGCAAGTTAGCGCCGCTCGTCGGGCGTGAGGTTCTGTCCGATCGGCGCGAGAGTCGCGTGGCTCTGATCGGCAAGGAGATGATTCCGGTGGTTCTGCCAGAGAAGGTTAGAGAACTTCCGAAGGACTTGGGGATTGCCAAGCCGCAGAACTTCTCGCTGCCCATCGCCTGATTCAATGGCTAG
>CAYFHB010000087.1:0-2234 GCA_964342705.1 uncultured Candidatus Poseidoniales archaeon | reverse complement strand
CTATAGTTCCAGTTTGTTTCTCTTTGTTTCTCTCTTCATCAACAGCATCAGCGATCTTGCCAGCATTACGAAGAGCCTTCTGTTTCAAGCCATCGAAGTTAAGATATATCATCCCACCAATTGTCAAGAAAACTCCTCCAATTATTGTAAAAATACCTCCAATGTAGAGGCCAACTCTAGGCTCGACAGTCTCATCCTCAAAGGTTGCAAATCCAGTTTGTACCATGATAATACCAGCAATGAGTACAATTATTCCACATATTATCAATGAGAATGAGATGATTTTTTTCTTCCTTGTTTTTGTCATAGTAACTCTCCCTCTCTATTCTTCCCAATAATGCATACATCAAATACTAATGCCGGAAATTATCCCACGCGATACCCATTGTACAGACATTCCACGTGCCGGTACCCTCTGAATCATACGGCTTCGATTTCATAATCGAGAGTCATCAACTCGACCAGATATTCGACTTCCTCGCCATCGTCATTGTGTGAACAACCGACCCCACCGCCGCTCTCAACGGCGACCGAGATATCCAGCGAATATGCCCCCAAGCCGGCATCACCAGCATCCAACCCAGCGTGGATATCCGAGCGTGAGACATTCGAGACATTGCCGATCATCGAGGCATTGTACCATTCGATAACCACGAGATGAGATACCGGCCCCCCACCTGAATTTTGACCGCTGGCAGTAGTATTGTGTTCATCGTGAACAACCGTGCCAGTAATCGTGTCAGGATCTGGTGAAGAGGCGCCGGGAACATTGCATCCCAGACCTGAACTTGTCTCGTCCTCTGAATAGGTAAGAGTCACCTTGACTCCGACTATGTTCAGCTCGTCAGCATCGTCGATAGCGTCAGAATGCATGTCGACCGTCAGGGTCTCACCATCGTTGACGTACTCCATTCCATCAGCCAATTGCTCAACCCCGAAGGAAGCCTCAACAACCCATTCTCCAGCAGGACCGCCGCCTTCCTCAACGGAGTCGGGTCCAGTGAAGATGTAGGCAGCCTCGACAACCGTGACCGGTGCAAGCACAACCATTGCGGCTACCCCAATCGCTCGCGTATCAGGCAATTCAAAGCGACCGAACGGTGAGACATCCGGTGCGCGCAGATAGCTCATCACAAAGTGAGTGATGAAGGCAGCACCCATACCAGGAACCGACTCGAAAACCTCCGAATTCAAGCCGAGCAGACGCCAGGTGATGACACCGGTCAGAGCCGCCACCATCATCGCCATAGTATGCGTAGTATCAGGCTCGTAGCCAGCCCAGCGGATGATGAGAATCGGCACGAAGATTGAGCCCAAACCGTAGACCGCGAGCACGACCAACGAGAATACTGAATCGCCGCCGGGCACGTACAAACCGAAGATCGAAATAGCCGTCGCGAAAGCCGCAACCACCAAAGTCACAATCTTGGTTTTCTTGTGGTC
This sequence comes from uncultured Candidatus Poseidoniales archaeon, assembly GCA_964342705.1. GTDB lineage: Archaea > Thermoplasmatota > Poseidoniia > Poseidoniales > Thalassarchaeaceae > MGIIb-O1. The sequence goes on along the minus strand of CAYFHB010000087.1, from coordinate 791 downwards.
CTGACTAATCTCAGGCATGATATCATCAGTGAAAGCGGCGGTGCAAGCAAGCACCTGAGAATCCGCTGTCGACATTGTAGCCGCGAAAATCGAAGCCAGAATCAGTCCTACCCAAAATGGCCCCAAAGTCTCCATCGCCAGCATCGGCAAACCCAACTCCGGGTCGAACTCACCTCCACTGAACACGACCCGACTCGCAAGCCCAATCACCACCATGATCAGAAGGAAAGGCGTCTGCCAAGCGAAGAACCACCACATAGCAGTCTTGCGGTCCTCATCCGTCCCTAGGGTCATCACCCGAGTCACCACCTGAGGCTGACCGGCAACGCTCAAACCACCAAGGAAGAAAGCGAAGATCCACAGCGAGACCCCGAAGCCAAGGTCAGCGGGAACAAGACTCGTCAGGTTAGCATTCTGCGCAGCCAAACCATCGTGAAGCCCACCGAATCCACCGACTTCCTTCATCGCCACAACGCAGAGCAAAGTCGAACCGACAATCATCACGCTCGATTGGGCGGCATCGGTCCAAATTGAGGCGCGGATGCCGCCGGCATAGCAGTAAGCCACAACCAGCACAAATCCAATCAGAATGCCGACGACCTCCGACCAGCCCAGCATGACGTAGAGAGCCTTACCGCCACTGGTCAGCTGGGCTGCAGCATATACCGCTAGAAACAGCACGGAGAGCATGGCTGCCAACTTTGCTTCGGGGGAGCCAGTGGCATCGGATACTAGAGAGGAGAGCGAGCGAACCCCGCGTTCATTTGCCGATTGTTGGATGAATTTGTAGA
>CAYFHB010000086.1:0-4918 GCA_964342705.1 uncultured Candidatus Poseidoniales archaeon | reverse complement strand
GGCTTTACCATTACGAACGTCGTCTGCATTCCCATGGTGCGGGCGACCCTCCCCTCCTTTTTCAATCAAACTCGTTTGGATAATTTAGACGTTTGATAGACTAACTCAAGAGGGGTTTGCTCATAGCACGCTTCTATGGGAGAGGACTGCTGTGACCATGACCATGGCCCAGAGGGCCATGTGCACGTGGGGGAAGTGGCTGCAAAACCTCCCGTCCTAGAAGCGGAATTAGTCCTCGAAGACGACTCTCCCGATATTCCATCTAGCGATATTCCTCCTGTCGGAGAGGTCATCGGGGAATTGCTAGATTCAGCAGGATTCGACAAGCGAGGTTTAGCTCTGGCAGCCGGCGCTGTTGCGGTTGTTGGAATTTTTATGGTGGTAATTCTACAATCCGTAATTTTCGATAAGATTGTAGATGACGTCAAGCAAGATATCGGAATCTACGAACGAGTTCCGGTTTGGGAACGTGGTGAGTGGCCATACATCACAGAACACCCCCACTCATACGTGATGGAGTTCGGGCCATATTCGCTAAAGGAGACAGAGAATGAATGGAACTCCACACACCACTTCGTCGACTTCACCTTGCCAATGACTGAAGGAGGAGCTGCACCGAATGGCAAGGTAAGTCTCGGTCTCTGGCTCCCGGATGTCCCAGAAGGAGTCCAGGTCCCAGTAATCGCTGAATTCGGGCCATATTTCGATGAAACCTCGGTTCAAACTGGGCCGGTTGAACAACCCGGTACTTGGCTTGGTGGCATGATCATCGACCAGATTTTACCACATGGTTATGCTTTCGCGCAGGTCTCTGTGATGGGCACTGGTCGCTCAAATCACTGCATGGATTTGATGGGTAATGCTGAGCAGCTGGGTGTTGATGCGGCTGTGACTTGGCTGGGTACGCAGGAGTGGTCGAACGGTCGCGTGGCTATGATTGGCAAGTCGTATGATGGTTCTACGCCTTGGCAGGCGGCGACGTTCGGCAATGAGCACCTGGCTACGATTGTGCCAATTTCCGGGCTCATTGGTGTAATGGAGTTGATGTGGAAGAACGGATCATCTGAGGCTCGTGCACCTTTCATGCACAATGGGGTGTACGGTTCGTACGGCGTCGATGGGGATACTGAGGATATTCAGAACATGTGTCCGGACTACATCATCGGGCCTGGGACCGGTGTGGCGGCTTGGATGTGGGGCGGCGAGGCTGCCGGAACCTACTGGAAGGAGCGCTATTTCTTGGATAGGGTTCTGGCGAATTACGAGGGTTCGGTCTACCTGATTCAGGGCATGCACGATTGGAATGTCGACCCTCACATGGCGATTCCAGTGATCAATCAATTGTATGATGCTGGAATTGAGGCGAAGGGATTGTTCGGCCAGTGGGACCACGATTATCCCGACCGGCCCGACTACCACTTCGATCGCTCTGGCGATGGGCGCGGGCGCGAGGGCTACCCGCAGATGACGCGCTTTGATTGGATGCAGGATTTGCTCGAATGGTTCGATTGGTATTTGCTTGACAAGGGCGAGCAGCCGGGTCTCTGGGTTGAGATTCAGAATAATCAGGGCGAGTGGCGGCTCGAGGATCGCTACCCTCCGGCAGATATGACGACGCTCGCTTTGGAGTTGGGCTCTAGCGATGGTTTGTCGAACGTGGCTGGGACTACGACAATCTTCCCTACGGGTGCTACTGGACCGGTCTACGAGACTGCGCCTTTTGCCGCTGATGTCTGGGTCGCTGGCTTGCCTCGCCTGCATGTCGATGTGTCTACCACCACTGTTGGCGGACAGATCTACGCTCTGCTGGAGGATTGCAACGAGAATGGTTCGTGCATCCACGTTGGCCACGCGATCATGGACCTGCGTTACCACGAGGGCGGGACTGAGGAGCAGACTTGGTTGCCGATGTTCGAGACTATCAACGCGAAGATGGAATTCTTCGGGATGGATGTGCTGGTTCGTGAGGGGCACTACCTTCGGTTATCACTTGCGAGCACTGGTGAGGATTACTTGCCCGCTTCGACTAGTTCTGTTGTCTCCATTCAGGAAGGTGCCGGCTCGAATCTCTTGTTGGATTTGATTGACCCCGCAGAGAAGTTGTGGTTCACGCCGCCGGTTTGTACGCATTCGCAATGTCTTGACTGGCTCAACCAAACAGTCAGCCAGTGACCTCTCCCAAAGTTCGCTACGAGCACAACGAGTACCCTTTGGCCGGGGTTGGGTGGCCGGTGTGTGCGGAGGTGCTGGGCGTGTGCTATGTGTACTGCGTGTCGGGAAACTGTAGTCGATTACCATTCAATCGTTGGGATTTGTCCGACGGGCCAATCTTGAAAGTGACCGGCACCGCTCGATGAGCGATGTTGGAAGGCAATGTGAGCGAGTACCGGACAGACACATCACCGAATGAAGAGGTCAGTCCTCTAGCCATGGCCATGGGAATCGGCTGCTTGGTTCTCTCATTACCTGCAGCGGTCATCGGAATCATGGAATTCGTTGATGCAACGAATTATGGAATTCTGGGTTGGACGATGAATTCCATCCTCTACAGCTCCACTTCAGTGCTGCTTCTCATCGGAACCGGACTTTGGCTGATGGGAATTTTGAAGACTCAGTTAGCGAAAATGTCAGTGGGTATCCCTCTGGTAATGTTATCACTGTTCACCTTGATTCGTAGATATACAGAAATCAACGCCAATCTACAATCTTGGGGGGAGAGTTTCGTTCAGGGTCTAGACTATCCTTGGGTTCACGAGCAGATGGAATTGTCATTTTTGGGGATTCTCATCGGTGTCATCATCATGACGAAGTGAGACGATTAATTCTCACGCGACATTGTCGAGGCCGCGGCCTAAATCCGCAAGAAGGTCCGCGGCCTCTTCGATACCCACCGAAATCCGCACCAGCCCAGGAGTGATTCCTGACTTGGCTTTGTCCTCATCCGAGACCAGCCGGTGGGTCATCGAAGCAGGATGCTGAACCAGTGTGTCGACATTACCCAGACTGACCCCGAGGCTGCACAGGCTCAACCCATCCATGAACTGCCCAGCAGCCTCGTAACTACCCAGTTCAATGGAAATCATCGCCCCGAAATCATCCATCTGCCGCGCTGCGATTTCGTGGCCCTCATGCGTTGGCAGTCCCGGCCAGAAGGTTTGCAGAACCTTGGGGTGAGTGTCGAGGAATTCGGCGACCGCGCGGGCGTTGGCGCAGTGTTGGCGGATGCGGATTGGCAGCGTCTTGAGTCCAATATTCGTCAGCCAGCAATCGAATGGGCTTGGAACCGCTGCCCCTAGATACCGTTGCTTGAGCCACGGCCCCTCTTCCATCCATTGCCGATCGGCGCTGACGACGACGCCTCCGATCACCGTTCCATGGCCGTTGATGTACTTCGTAGTGCTGTGCACAACCACGTCCGCACCAAGTGATAGCGGCCTTTGCAAGGCGGGGGATGCGAACGTATTGTCGACGATGACCTTGGCTCCGTGCGCGTGGGCGATGCTTGCGGTACGAGCGATGTCGATGATGGTCATCGTCGGGTTCGCCGGACTCTCGAGGAAGACAGCTTTCGTGTTCGGGTGTGCGGCGAACTCAGCCTCCAGCAGGGTGGGGTCGAGTTTGGCTACCCTGCTGTGGCTGATTCCTATTGTTGGGAATTCTGTTGTCAGCAGGTTGTCGGTCGAGCCGTAGATTACTTGCTGTGTTATGATGTGGTCTCCGGCTTGGACGATGGAGAGGAATGCTGCGTTGATGGCGCCCATGCCGGAGCTGAACAGGATTGCTGAGACATCTTCTGCATTTGGCATTCCATGGGCTTCCAGTGCTGCGATTTTATTCGCGAGCACTTGCATTGTTGGATTTTGTCCACGCGTGTAGATGTAAGCCTCGCGCTCGCCTCGACCCCAGCTCTCTATGGCTTCAAAATCCTCGAAGACGAAGGTCGAGGTCTGGTGGATCGGATTGATGTGTGAACCGGTGGGGTCGTGGACTTCGCCAGCGTGAACTGCTTTCGTGGCGAAGCCTCGTTCTGATTCCTTTTCGTTTGACATCGAGCGACCTCGGCTTGTCCGAAGTCAAGCTCGCATATCACCTATGCGACATGGCAAATCGAGCGCCCCTGGCGCTCTCTTTCAGTTGATTCCGCCCTTCTCGTAGCGTCGCGTCCACTTCAAGCGGCGCGGATTGCGCTTCAACTTCAGGTGGTTCTTGCGAGCCTTCGAGTCCTTGAACCAGAAGACTGTACCGTCACGCTTTACGAACATCATGCCGGTACCCGGCTCAATCTCTTCGTGCGTGAAATTGCAAACTCTGCGCTCTGGCATCTCAAACACCTCATCGAGCGCTGAGTCGACGCGCCTCTCGGCCCGTGTCCTTCAGCATCAGAATGTCACCGACCCGGATAGGGCCGACGACGTTGCGAGTAATGATGCGACCAATGTCGCGTGGGTTAGGCGCGTCGTTGACGCGGACCTTGACTTGAGTCGCCTCACCGGTCATACCGGTGCGGCCGACGATCTCGACGACCTCTGCAGGCCATGCTTCGACTTCTGCCATCTCACTTCCTCCGTAGTCTCGTTCTCAGTGGGTTCAAGCAGAAAGGGTCTCGAAGTGACCCTTGACTTCGTTGAAGCGGTCCGCACCATCCTTGCTGACGTCCATCACGGCGATGGCGGCGGTGCGAGTTCCAGTCGGCATTCCTGCAGCCTCAGCGAGGTATGACTGGTCTTCGACGTAGATGAATGGGATTTCCTTCTCGTTGCAGATCATTGGGATGTGGGCCAGAAGTTCGCCTGGGTTAACGTTCTCAGCCATGACGACCATCTGAGCAGTGCCGCGTTCTGCAGCCTTTGTAACCTCGTTAGCGCCCTTCTTCAGCGCGCCTCGTCCGTCCTTTCCTAGGGCCTTTACCATCTCGTAG
>CAYFHB010000085.1:0-5343 GCA_964342705.1 uncultured Candidatus Poseidoniales archaeon | reverse complement strand
GGAGAATGGCGCTCTTCGGTGATAATTTGTCAACCTAGTCAAATCGATATCAATGCTCAATCTTCGGATCTCAACAGCCTCGAAATCGAATTATTCGCCGAGGCGATTGATGGTTTGAATCTGAAGGGTTCGAATGGGGTTGTGCGCGCTGATGCCTGTGATGTCGATGAGCAGCGATTCGCCCGCCGATTAAAGGCTACATTGGGCGAGGCTTGGAGTGGTTGGACAATCGAAGCCGAGCATGGAATGGATGCAAAGGACTTGGTAGCAGGAGGTGCATCGATTCTAGCAAAGGTTGCTCGCGATTCGGCAATTCACGAAATCAGCGTTCGTACCGGCATCGATGTCGGCTCGGGTTACCCATCAGACCCTAAGACCCGAGCCGCGGTTGAACGCCTCCTCTCAAACGGCAAGCCACACGACTCCCTGCGTTGGAGTTGGGCGACCGTCTCAGACATTTGGAGCGCTACCCACGGAACCCCTGTACCGGTCCGCGCCGCGGACGGGGGAGCCGTCGTGCAATCCTCTCTTGATGACTGGTAAGCGCGACAAGCGTCAAATGCCTTACTTCGGGCCGAAGGCCCGATAGCATGGCGGATTCCGAGTGGGATGCAGAGACCGTAGCCACGGTTCGCAAGTACGCCATGCAAAATGCAGTGGAATACTCCGGAGCCGGTCAAGCCGGCTCCGTACTCGGACGTCTCCTCGGAGAGCGCTCTGACCTGAGAGCCAGAGCACGTGACCTCAAAGCACTCGTCGAGGCCGAAGTCGACGCCGCGAATCAGATGGCAGCAGACCGCGGCATAGACGCGGTACGCGAGGCGCTCGCAGCGACCAATCCCGAAGCCCTTCAGCGCGAAAAACAACAGAAGCGCGTCGGACTCAAAGAACTCCCCAATGCAACCCAAGAATCCGTAGTTCTGCGCTTCGCTCCCAACCCCAATGGACCGCTCACAATCGGCCACGCCCGTGGAGTATCGATTAACTCAGAATACGCTCGAATGTACAACGGCAAAGTCGTCCTTCGCTTCGACGACACAGACACCAAAGTCAAACCACCCCTCCCCGAAGCCTACGGTCAAATCGAAGCCGAATACGAGTGGTTAGCTGGCCGCCCAGCTGACATCATCATTCGCGCCAGCGAACGAATGCCCATCTACCTCGATTACGCAACCCGCATGCTGGAAGGGGCATTCGGCTACGTCTGTCGCTGTTCAGCAGCCGAATTCAAAGCCCTGCGCGACGCTTCCGAAGCTTGCCCGTGCCGTGAGCGAAGCGTCGAAACAAACCTCGCCGACTGGTCAGAGATGAACGACGGTAACATTGGCGAGGGAGAGGCCGTGGTACGCGTCAAAACCGACCTTGACCTGCCGAACCCAGCCCTGCGCGATTGGCCTGCACTGCGAATCCAACACACACCTCATCCGATGGTAGGAGATGCGTACAAGGTATGGCCCCTGCTCGACTTCCAGAGCGCGATTGAGGACCACCTGCAAGGCGTCACTCATATCGTCCGCGGCAAGGACCTCATGGACTCGACCCGCAAGCAAACCCTGCTCTACGCTCACTTCGGCTGGACCTACCCCGAACCGCTTTACTGGGGCCGTGTGAAGGTGCACGAATTCGGCGGATTTTCGACTAGCGGCATGCGCGCTGCGATTGCTGATGGTGAGTATTCTGGATGGGATGATGCGCGCTTGCCAACGCTCGCAGCGCTGCGGCGACGTGGATTTGATTCAAAGGCGCTGCGCAACTTCTGGATTGATCTTGGATTGACTCAGAAGGATATCTCGGTATCGATGCAGACTATCGAGTCATTCAACTCGTCGGTGATTGACTCGAGTTGCGAGCGTCGTTCTTTCGTTCGTCAGCCGCTGACGCTCGCCTTGGATTCTGGTGAGTATCAGATTGCTGAATCTCTGTCGATTGCGCGCCATCCCGACGGTTCTGTCAAGGGGGCTCGCGAGTGGACTCTCAGCAATGAGATTCTCATCGAAGATGCCGACATTGATAGTCAGATTCGCCTCAAGGATTTCGCTGATATCAGCATCGAAGAGGGTGCTGCGCGAGTCGAATCGCTCGAGCGCAGCGATAAGCGAGCCATCGTCCACTGGTTACCCGTTTCGATGGCTCGATCAGCCCGATTGACCACGCCGTTGGGTGATGCGTTGGAAATCAGCGAGGGAATGCTCGAGAATGTCGACCTTGAGGAGGGTGCGATTATACAACTCGAGCGAATCGGCTTCGCCAGAATCGAAGCCGTCGCTGACACAGGTCCAGTCGAGTTGCTCTACCTGCACGGATGAGTTGCATAGTGCCTTGGCCACCTTCCCTCGCACGCGGCGCCTTTGGCGCCGAACCATCGAATACGAACAATCTGGAAGTCTTCAAGGGTCGCATTCAAGGACATAAAGCGAACCAGCGGGCTCGATGAGCAGCGCCGAGCGAGCCCGAATCGTCATCTTAACCACGATGATGCTCCTCGTCAGCCTACCACTTTCTCCAGCTGCTGGGGAGGAGGATGGTGCCTGCTGCGCTGCCCAAGATTTCGACGTCTACCTGCTCGGCAGCGCCGACGATGGCTCACTCTCCCCATTTGAATCAGACCTCGACGAAGAACACGAGCAATTCGTCACACCCTCGATCCAGGGCCTCGTCGAGATCGGCTCATGGGAAATCACCTGGGGCTTGCAGGGAGATTTCCCCGAATCCACTTGGGAATTCCGGATCCCGTATGAGGTTGAATCAGCCGCCGGCATCCAGATCAATGCCACAGTTGGAGTCAATATCGGCAGCACCTACTTCGAAGGCGATGCCGGCGCTGGACTCTTCCTGACCAATGGTGGCGAGGTTGTCATCCCAGTCTCCGTGCAAGCCGGAGAAGTCCGAGAAGGAGACCGAGTCAAGGTCACCTTCTCGGTCCGCAGCCTATCGTTCTCAAGCCCAGGCGACGATGCAGGAATCCGGTTCATCTGGGGCACCGACGATTACACCGGACGCATGACGATGAAATTCCCACTCGTTAGCATCGACATGAAGGAACCGAGTGTCAACGGTCGCCTCGTGTACTTCCCAGTGCAACTCAAATCCGGCTTCGGCGACCGTATGTGGTCGGCCTCAACCGGGGGCATGAGTGTAGCCAGCGACACTATCTCCGACAGTCCAATCGCAACGCCAACCAATAACGGAGTTGAGGTCACATTCTCCTGGACGATTCCAGAGACCTCCGACTCAGGCACATACAACGTCGTATTCCATCTCAATCCCCAAACATCTCTGCGAATAGAGGCGAGCCGCACCTATGAGATCACCGCAGGAGAGGGCGGCTCGGGCTCAGGAGGTTGGTACCCGGCAGCAGAACCTCTGCGAACCGGCGGCACGAGACTATCCTTGGACGTAGACGCCAAGTTCGACGGGGATAGCGTTCAGCGGGAGGTAACAATCGAATTCGACGGAGCCATGTCACAATGGGTCCGCTGGGGCCTAGACAATATCGGCAACAATAGCCTCTCATCAAACAGCTGGTGGAGAAACCTACGAACCTATTCAGATTCGATTCCCGGTTCCGACTTCCACAACGGCCAGGTCGATGACTCCGAATTGGCCGCTCTGCAAAGCCATCTCGTAGGATCGGCAACCGACATGAAGTCATTCTTTGCCAACGGACTCTACCTCGATGCTGAGTCCTTCCTTGGGGTGAATCCAGTTAATCTCGGGCCTACAGATATCACGATTGATCTAGGCCACACCCGCGCTTTCAGTTCCGAAAGTGTGACGATTACCATCGATACCTCTCACAAGGTCGAAGCGGGTGAGAGACAACAATTGATTGAGACATTCATCAAGCCCAGCGAATATGACCTCTACACCAATGTCGAACTCAACGTTGAGATTCGCTCAACCGCTCTACAAGGGCTTGGCGGGGTCGCTGCCGAGGACATCGATGCCAAGCACCGCCGCTGGATTCTCTTGGAGATGATAACTATCGATGAGGCCGATCTCGACCCAGAGAAGTCATTCAGAGTTGAATTCGTGCCGAGCGGGGGCGCGCTTTACTCGCCATTGGTCTCAGCGATGGTCTCGGTCTTCATGCTCGTACTTGCGCTCGGGCTCGGTCTATTGATGACGCGCAAGCGCGCGAAGGTTCCTTCGATGCTGACAGTGGTCGTTCTCGGCGGGCTGGCGCTTGCGCTCTATGTTCTCGGCCTCGACATGCCATTCGTACTCGGCGTCGTTGCCTCGAGCATGCTGCTGGTCTTCCCTGTAGCTTTGGTCTCACCGCGCAGTGAGATAATCGAGAGAGGGCGGAACAGGAGCAAACGCAATGTCCACGTTGATTGCCCTAAGTGCGGCGAGTCGAATCCAGTTGAATCCGATGTCAGGCCGCTGCGATTGGAATGCTCGGGATGCGACTCGGTTCTGCGACTCGAGTGATCGGCCTACTCCGCACCTCACTCGCCCTTCGGCGCTCGTCCCGTTGTTAGCAGTGAGTCGACGAGAGTATGCGCGGCGCCCATCGCATCGCCTCCCTTCCAGAGTCGTGCCGCGCGAACAATCTCTGAAGCGAGATCGCTATCCCAATCATTTCCGACGACGCGGTGCCATCCAAGCTCCTCCATTCGCGCCGTCGATGGGGTCGAGCGCGAAAGCGCAGGTCGCATCAGATGTGAAAGCGCTCGCGCCCGACCCTCCATATCCAATTCAGACCATTTTCCGGAGATCGCATCTAGAGCCAATTCCTCGACCCATGGAGTATTCGAGAGTTCAACCGATGCGACCTCCGGCATCGTCACCACCCGAGCAGAACCCTCCTCGACCAAAAGGTCGCGAAGCGCGGTGAAAACAGGGTCGTAAGTGGTGTCGAGAGCCGAATGCAGCCAATTCCCAGAAATTAACCATGGCCGCATTCTTCGCACGCGCGCGCTCATCGGCGCCAATGCCTGCGCAAGGGCGTGCGCCTGCGCGACGCTGGTCAGGGGACCCCGCCGTACATCTCCTGAGGAACCTGTCAACCCCTCTACGACCGTCCCCGTCAGACTCAATCTAGGTGGGTCTGGTGAATACCCAGGTCCTGAATCCTGAGCAGGCCCCAGAACATGAATCCAAGCACCATTGCTCGGCACCTCCAACTTGAATCGACGGCGATACGGCAAGCCAAGATCTAGCATTGCCGCCTCCAACGGCGCCACGGTCAACGCACCGACTAAGGATGGCGCTGCCAGCAACATCACAGTCCCGTTATGCACGCGGATACCCGCAGCGGCATCTGCAAGAGTTGAGGCCACTGAACCGAACTGTTCGGCCTCGAGCAACTGACGCATCAAACACGCTTAGCAGCGCTGG
>CAYFHB010000084.1:0-5482 GCA_964342705.1 uncultured Candidatus Poseidoniales archaeon | reverse complement strand
CGACCGACATAACCCCCGCCGTGGTAGCATGGGCTTTAGCCCTCGAAAGAGGGCAGTTCGACCCTATGGGCGAATTACTTCATGGCCAGAGACCGAAGCAAGCGAGATCCGAATTCAGGGATTCGCTGGATGGAAGGCTGGTATGACCCACGTCCTAATGCGTGACACCAACCCCACCTCCACCTCCGCTGGCCAAGAGGTCCGCAAGGCTGTCACGGTCGTAGAGGTTCCTCCGATGAAGGTACTGGCCGTCCGCGGCTACCACATGACTCCTTACGGAATGCAAACCGCTGGTGAGGTCTGGGCAAACTCCTCCGAGAGCCCGGACGGCCTGCACCCGCGCTTCGCTAACCAGACTCGCGGCGAGCGAGATGCTGAGGAAGGACGCAAGCCGGCGAAGCGCGCTGGAAGGCTTCCGAGCCGCGAGGGCGAGACCAACGGCGATGCATTGGACGCCCTCGCCAACTCGAACCTCTGCGATGTTCGCCTCATTGTTGCAACTCAACCTTCACTGGTAAAGAGCGTGCCATCGAAGACCCCCGAAATCATGGAGGTTGGTCTTGTTGGCGGCGACAATGCAGGCAAGTTAGAGTGGGCAAAGCAGCGACTGGGTGGCGAGGTCACCGTCGCAGATGTCTACGAATCAGGTCAGGAAATCGACGTCGTCGGTATCACCAAGGGTAAAGGATTCCAGGGTGTGGTCAAGCGATTCGGCGTCAAGCTTCTGAGCCACAAGAACTCGAAGAAGCGCCGACAGATCGGTAACATGGGAGATTTCGGAACCGGCTACGTTCGCAAGACAATCCGTCAAGCCGGTCAGATGGGATACCACCAGCGAACCGAACTAAACAAGCGCGTTCTGCGCATCTCAAATCCAGATGAGTCCGATGTGACTCCAGCAGGTGGCTTCCTACACTACGGTGAAGTCACCAATCCATACATGATCGTCCAGGGCAGTCTGCCGGGTCCAGCCAAGCGCCTTCTGCGCTTCCGCGACGCGGTTCGCCCGAATTCGAAGCTGCATGAGGTCGATCTGACCTATGTCAGTACTTCTAGCAAGCAGGGAGTGTGATTAGATGAAGACGAAGTCGTACAATCTGGTCAACACTGTCGAGCAGGAGGAGATGGACGCTGGTCTGCTCGCCGAGATCTACGAGGTCGAGGTGAAGGATGGCAAGGCAGTCACTCTCCCAGATGTATTCCAGGCGGAGGTCCGCGAGGATCTCATCCGCCGCGCCGTGCTCGCCAGCCGTGCGAATCGCAGGCAGGCCTACGGCCACCGCGAGCACGACGGCAAGAAGGCGCCACAGCCGGGCATGAAGCACTCGGTCGAATGGTGGGGCAAGGGACGCGGTGTCTCGCGCATCATGCGTAAGGCAGGGCAGCGAACCGGTGCACAGAACCCACACACTCGCGGCGGTCGCCGCGCACACGGACCAATGGTCGCAAAGGACTGGTCTCAGAAGATCAACAGCAAGGAGAACGGCGTCGCTCGCGATTCCGCAATCGCAGCAACCGCAGACGCCGATATGGTCGCGGCTCGCGGACACCGCTTCGATGGTGGAGTCCGCTTCCCGATTGTCATTGACGGCTACATCGAGAGCCGCGAAGAGGGCGATGAGAAGTACGAGATTGAGAATCTGCCTCTGCAGTACTCGACTCGAAAGTTCGTCGCCATGATGGAAGGACTCGGCCTCGGCGCCGACCTCGAACGCGCTCGCTCCGGCCGCAGTATCCGCGCCGGTAAGGGTACGATGCGCGGTCGCAAGTACCGAACTCCGAAGAGCATCTTGCTGGTAGTCGCTCAGACCGATGGTCTGGCAAAGGCTGCTCGCAATGTACCAGGCGTCGACGTCGTCGCCGCCAAGGACCTCTCTGCAGAAGATCTCGCACCCGGCGGCGACGCTGGTAGGTTGACCGTCTGGACCAAGGCGGCAATAGGAGCGTTGGAGTGATTCCCATGGTAGACCCTTACAGTATCATACAGATGCCTTGGATCACTGAGAAGACCCTCGAGGCTCGCCGCATCGCCGATGAGGACGGCGGCTACCGCGAGAACAACAACCGAATCGAGTTCATTGTCCGCCGTGAGGCGACAAAGGCTCAGATAAAGGCGGCCGTCGAGGAGCTCCTAGACGTCCAGGTCGCCAAGGTCAACACGAAGATTACAATCACCGGTAAGCACGCCTCCGTGCGCCTTGCCGATGGCTACGATGCGGAGGATGCAGCGCTCAAGCTCGGAGCGTTCTGATGAGGTGATATCATGGGTAAGCGCACACGTTCACAACGCCGCGGATCCAGCCCGAAGAACCGGGTTGCAAGCCACCGATTCCCAGCAGCAAACCGCATTCCTCGCGTCAGCGAGAAGATGGGCGAAGTCACCGACCTCGTTCACAGTGCGGCTCACACCGCGCCTCTTGCGCGCGTGAAGTTTGAGGATGGAACAACCGCTCACATCGCAGCTCCTGAGGGAGTCTCCGTTGGCCAAGAGCTGGCCTTTGGCGACAATGTCAGTCTGCGCCCGGGCAATGTCACCAAACTCTCGGAGATTCCTGAGGGAACTCCGATTTGCAATGTCGAGTCCCGACCGGGCGACGGAGGCAAGTTCGCCCGCTCAGGCGGTAACTCCGCTGTTCTTGAGACCCGAATGGGTGACAAGGTCCGCGTCCGCCTTCCAAGCGGCTCGCTGAAGGACCTGCCAGCAAGCTGCCGCGCTACCATTGGAGTGCTCGGTGGACACGGTCGCACCGAGAAGCCTCTGATGAAGGCCGGTGCGGCTCACTATCGCGCGAAGGCGCGAGGAAAGATGTACCCAACCGTCAGCGGTGTGGCGATGAACCCTGTCGACCACCCTCACGGTGGAGGAAACCACCAAGCGGTCCACGGACCGAACTCGGTGAGCCGCCACGCGCCTCCGGGCCAGAAGGTTGGACACATCGCTCCGCGCCGAACAGGCCGCGGAAGGACGAGGGAGCAGTGAGGTGTGAGAAATGGCACGTAAATCAAAGAAGATGTTCCGCTCACCAAAGACCGCTCGCCGCCAGGCTCGCAAGCGCCGTTCGACAATCGCTGAGCGCCGAAAGAAGGAGTTCCTCTGGCGCGGTATGACGATGGATGAGCTCAGCGCTCTACCATTGTACCCACCTGAGGAGGAGCCTGAGGCACCTTGCATCGCGACTCTGATGCCTTCGCGCGCGAAGAGATCCCTATCTCGCGGTCTGTCGGAGGAGGCTGAGAAGTTCCTCGAGAAGGTCCGCGCTAACGGTGGTCGCAAGATGGTCAAGACCCACTGCCGCAGCATGTACATCCTGCCTGAGATGGTCGGCACGACCATCGGCGTTCACAACGGCCGCGACTTCGTCAGGGTCGAGGTCATCCCAGAGATGATCGGACACGCTCTAGGCGAATTCGCGCCGACCCGCCGCTCGGTTACACACACCGGACCTGGTGTGGGTGCTACCCGGTCGAGTAAGCACGTAGCATTGAAGTGAGGTGAGAAGAGATGAGTAGAAACGCAGGAAAGCCACAATCAGGATACACGCAGCTACTCGAGGGCTCGAACCTCGCAACGGCTCGCGCAGTCAATGTGGACATGCACCACAAGCACTGCTACCAGATCGCCAAGTTCATCCGCGGAATGAATGCTATGGATGCAATCGCGTACCTAGAGAAGGTCATGGACAAGAAGGAAGCGATTCCTTACACCCGCCGCTCCCGAAAGGGCAAGGGTGGCAACACGATGGCTGGTCACCGAAAGGGCAAGATGGGTCCTGGTCGCTATCCCTACAAGGCCTCAAAGGAATTCATCAAGCTGATCAACAGCGCGATGGAGAATGCTCGCCAGCGCTACGATACTATCGACGCTGAAGACATGATAATCACTCACTGTGCCGCACACCGCGGTCAGATTCACACCGGCTGGAAGCCGCGTGCCCGCGGGCGCGCATCGCCGAAGAATCACTACCAAGTGAATCTCGAGATCTTCCTCGAGCACTTCGGCGATGAAGAGGAAGAGGACGAATTCTGAGGTGTAGATGATGAGTAAGACAAACACCATTCGAAACATCGTCCACCGCAATATCGAGCGCCAGCTTGTGCGCGAGTACCTGCTGAAGGAGACCGAGCGCGCCGGATTCGGCGGCCTAGAATTCAAGCGCACGCCCGAGGGAACTCTGGTCAAGCTTGAGGCTGAGCAGGTCGGTCGTGTAATCGGCCGCCGCGGAAAGGTCATCCACGAGTTGCAGCGCCGCCTCAAGTACGATTTCGATCTCGACAAGCCTCGCCTTGAGGTCAACGAGATCGAGGAGCCTCGGCTGAACGCTCAGGTCATGGCAAGCCGTCTGGCTTCCTCGCTGGAGCGCGGCTGGTTCTTCCGCCGCGCTGGCCACTCTACCTCACAGAACATCATGGACGCAGGAGCTCGCGGCTGTCTAATCATCCTCAGCGGTAAGATCTCCGGCGCTCGCCACCGCGTTCAGAAGTTCCAGAAGGGGCACATCAAGTTCTGCGGTGAGACCGCACTCGAATTCATGGACGAAGGCTTCGCGACTGCGGTCAAGAAGTTGGGAACCATCGGCTGCACGGTCCGTATCATGCGACCGGGTGTCAAGTTGCCACATGAGATTAGCATTCAGGACCGCGCAGAATCAGGACTCGGACCGATCGAGGAAGTCTCGATGCTCGAGATTCCTGAAGAGGTCGAGGAAACACCAGCGGTCGACGAGGCTGAAATCGCCGACACCGAAGAGGTAGTCGATAGCGTCGTCGAGAAGATTGCTGAGATGGAAGCCGCAGCGGCTGATGAAGCAGCTGAGGAATCCACAGAGGCAGCCGAAGAGGCTGTAGAAGCAGAGGCAGTAGAAGCTGCTGACGAATCACCAGATGCAGAGGAGGGCGAGTGAACATGGCACACATCAAGTCACGTGATATCGACCAGATGAACCCAGAGCAGCGCGAGCGACGCCTCGCTGAGCTCCGAGAGGAACTCCTGCAATTGCGCGCTCAGCAGGCGCTCGGAGGATCATCTTCCAACGCAGGCGCGTACAAGCAGACCCGCCGAAGCATCGCACGTCTTCTGACCAAGATGTCCGAGGAGAACAAGGAGTAGACCGGAATGGCTGGCATTTGCAATCTGTGTGGTCTTCCAGAGGAATTGTGCATCTGCCAAGAAATTGCAAAAGAACAACAGAAAGCGATCATTTCGACTGTGAGAAGGAGGTATGGAAAGATGGTAACGATGGTTGAAGGAATCGACGATTCCGCAATCGACATCGGCAAGCTGGCGAAGCTGCTCAAGGGCGCTTGTGCCAGCGGTGGAACCGTCAAGGGACGCACCATCGAACTACAAGGCGACCACAAGAAGCGGGTCGCGAAGGTCCTCGAGCAGAACGGATACCAAGTGGAGGTGCGCTGAATGAGCATCTACCACGCACCATGGCTCGCTCGCTACATCGAAGTCGTCGCGAGCCGCGACCCGACCCTC
>CAYFHB010000083.1:0-5487 GCA_964342705.1 uncultured Candidatus Poseidoniales archaeon | reverse complement strand
GAACTCCCGGCCTCTTGATTACGAATCAAGTGCTCTACCAACTAAGCTACAATGGCAGCGAAGCCGCCACCTGAGGGGTCGGGATAAGACAATCGGTGCTGGAGGAACCCTCTTGGTCTACGGAGTGCAGGAAAGTGTGATGGAAGAAGAGCCGAACTCGAATACTCTCGATGGAACACCAAATACTCAGACCGTTGTGCAAGAGCAGGTTTTCGTGAATACAGGACCAACTTTGCCGGTTCAAAAAAACGTGGGGGCGAAGGTAATTGGGATTTTCACCATCATCATGGGAGTCCTTGCGATCCTGGGTGGCCTTTTCTCCCTAACTGACTGGGGAATGACCGACATTAACGGATTTCCGATTACAACGCCTGTAGAGTACAAGATTTCATCACTCATCTTCTCCTTAGCCGCCGGTTCGATGTTGATTGTCGGCGGCTACAAGATGACCAATTACGAGAAAATGGGGATTTGGATTATCTTCGCTGCATTAGCCGTTAACTATGTTGGAGGAATCATCAGTTCAGTACTTATGGGCGATGCTCAGGGTGAAGGAATGGGATTCTTCAACGCTGCCGGTTCAGGAATCTGTGGAATCTTCTGCGTCGCTATCTGTGGCATCATCGTGGCGATTCCGCTGATGCTTTCCGATGGTGGAATGGAGTAAATTTCACTTCAATTCGCTCAGGTCTAGAAGGTGGCCGATTCGGCCACGCACGTCTGCAAGGATTCTCTCCAAAGCATCTTGGTCGCGCCCTTCGGCTCGCATGACGAGAATCGGTTCTGTGTTCGATGGGCGGCAGAGGTACCAGCCGTCGGCGTAGCGCACTCTGATGCCGTCGACGGTTGACTTCTCGAGTTCGGCGAAGGCGTTTTCGACCGCAGCCATGGTTTGTTCACGCCCACCAGTAAGGGGGACTTTTGTTTCGTCGGTCGAGGGGTAATTGGGTAGGTTTGCGAAGCGGGCTGAGAAGGTTTGACCGCCTTCGCTTGGGGCGGGGTCGCGGCCGATGATCTCGAGTAGGCGGGCCGCGTTGTAGAGCGAGCAATCGAAGCCGGGCCAGCGGTCATGAAGGAAGAAGTGACCCGACATTTCACCGGCCATGACCGCGTCCGGATTCGCTCTCAGTTCGCGCTTCATGAAGGAGTGGCCGGTGCGAACCATTCGGGGTACTCCGCCGCTGGCGAGGATTGCTTCTTCGAGGGCGAGACTGCACTTTACATCGTAGAAAACTGTGCGCTCGGCCTCGGTTCCGTTCCGACGATCTACGAGGACATCTGCCGCGATTAGAGCCATCAATCGGTCGGGATGGATGAAGCGACCTTGCTCATCGACAACTCCGATGCGGTCACCATCTCCGTCCATCCCGATTCCGAACTCGCACCCATTCTCGACGACCGCCGCTGCGAGGTCGAGCATATTCTTCTGACGAGTCGGGTCGGGTGGGTGGTTCGGGAAGGTATTGTCCCACCCGCAATGAATCGGGACGAGTTCGACGCCCAATCTCTGCATCAGGCGCTCGGTGAGTGGGCCAGGGACCGCATTACCACAATCGATTGCAATGCGGATTGGTCGCTGAGGTTTGCCGGCATTCTCAACGATGGTGTCGAGGACTTGCTCCTCAAATTCGGGCATCTCGGTTACGCTTCCGTTGCCCGAACGGAACTCACCAGCATCGAATGTCCCCTTGAGTTCCTGCAATTCTTCTCCAGCCATCGGCAGCGAGCCACGGCAGATCTTGAATCCGTTGTACTCAGGAGGGTTGTGGCTCGCTGTAATCGCCACCGCCGCATCGACGGACAAATCGACGGTGGCGCGGTAAAGTACCCCAGTCGTTGTGATTCCCAGATCTATGACATCAGCACCAGCCGAGGTCAAGCCATCGAGGAAGGCCGCGTGCAATTCAGGACTGGATTCGCGGATGTCGCGCGCGACCGCCACGCATTTCGCATCAAGATGAGTCGCCAGTGCGCCCCCCAGCCGTCGCGCGAACTGAGCATCCAATTGGCTACCAGCGAGGCCACGGATATCGTAGGCCTTGAACACGCTCATGGGCGGCTGGAGTCACCCAGCCTACATCATCCCATCGTGGCGCCGCCGCCAAGATGCGCATTCCTTGTGCGCTCAAGCAGAGCCCGAACCGCGCACCGCGCGGGCGATGACCTCGACCTTTGCACCAAGCGGGAGTTCCTTCACGCCGTAAGCCGCCCGCGCCGGCAAAATAGTACCTTCCAACCAAGCCGCGTAGACCTCGTTGAACTCTCCGAACTCAGCCATGTTCTCAAGCAGGACATTAACCATCACGATATCCTGCTTGCCGGACCCAGCTTCACCGAGCAGTACCTCGATTTTCCTCAGTGCAGAAGCAGCCTGCTCGGCCATGGAATCACCGCCGTCGATGCCGACTTGACCCGCCACCCAGATATCGTCACCGACGACCATGCATGGGTTGTAGGGGAACATCGGTTTGGGGCCTGCGTACACTGGTTGCTTCTTGCTCATGGGTGAGCCTTCCCTTGCCCGAACTTAGACCTATTCTCTAAACAGGTCTACCACAACAAGGTGGTCCGCCGCAACGTTCTCCTCGTTCAGTTCAGTGATTGGGATCCAAGCCGCGGAGACGGCATCGTCGGCTCCGCGAGGTTCGGCCTCGAGATCGGCGTCGACAAGGTAGAAGAGGCCGACACAATGCTTGCGCGGGTCGCGCTCGGGAGCTCCGAGCACATACATGATGCGTGGGTTTGTGCTGGAGACCCCAGTTTCTTCTAGCATTTCTCGCAGCACTGCGTCTTCGGGGTCTTCGCCATAATCGACGAAGCCGCCGGGGAAGGCCCACATTCCAGCCCAGACCGGTGGGTCTGGGCCGCGTTCAATCATCAGTAATTCGAGACCGTCGGGAGTCTCGCGAGCGGCAACCGCATCGACCGTGACGGACGGGCTTCGGTAGTCATCCCTACCGCATTCGGGACAGCGGTCAGCTCCCATATCGGCGCCTCCGCATCTGATAATCCTCGATTGCCGCGTAGAGGTCTCGGCGCCGGAACGATGGCCAGTGAACATCGGTGAAGTAAAGTTCAGAATAGGCGATCTGCCAAAGCAAAAAGTTCGACACGCGTTCCTCGCCGGACGTTCTAATCACCAAATCGGGGTCGGGCAGATCAGCCGTGTAGAGTCGACTCGAAATCGCTGATGGGTCAATCGAGTCGAGGTCGAGAGTGCCAGCAGCATGGTCGGCCGCAATCGTGCGAACCGCATCCACAATCTCCTCGCGACCCCCATACGCGAGGCAGACTGTGAACAGGAAATCATCGTACTGCGAGGTTGCTGCCTCGGCGCGTGCAATCCCCTCGCGCACGCGCTCGGGCAATAATTCAGTGCGCCCAACAACCTGCACGCGCACACGATTATTGTGAATCAGTGGATCTTCAGCAATCTCTTCCAGCCCGGCCACATAGAGGTCGAATAGGGTGTCGAGTTCGGCTTCGTTACGCGAGGTGAGGTTCTCAGTGGAGAGCGCGTAAACCGTAAGGTAGGGAACCTCCAAATCCAAAATCCACCGCATTACATCCTTCAATTTCTGCTTACCAGCGGCATGACCGGCATCCGTCTCCATCGATCGGTTCCAAGCGAATCTTCGGTTGCCGTCCATAATCATCGAGATGTGCTTTGGCATCATCTCGGGTCCTGCTGCTTTGACTCGGTCGCGCAACCGGTTTCGCCTGATTCGGTCGGTGCGCGAGATGATGCTCCAAGTTAGATTCGAGTTCGCTATCCATCGTGCTGGAGCGGCGATGATGCGGAAGCGTAGCAGCCAATGCGCGAGAGCGTCTAATCGACGACCTGCGGCTTTGCGCGCGCGGCTCATGCATTCACCAGACTCTCGCCGCGCTAAAGGTCGTCGGCGGAACACGTTCACCGAATTTCGGGGATTTCATTCGAAGACCAAGTCAGCCGAATCACCGACTTTGTCTAGCAGTCCTCGTTCGGGATTGACAACGATGACCTGACCGGCGTGGTCCCAGACCGGGATGTCGTGGACGCTATTCCCACAATATCCGAATCCCTTCTCTCCGTACCTTCCTATCAGTGCCTCAGCCTTCTTCCGGTCGCGCAGATTGATTACTCCGTCAGAGCCCATGACATCGTCGAAGAGTCCGACATGAGCAGCTATCCGCTCAGCTACCAAACGGTCTGAGGCGGTCGCCAGAATCAGTTTGCGACCACGCGCGCTCTCCCCCGTCAGCCAATCGACGAACGGCTCGTGATACTCCAACTCCGCGGGGTCGAACTTGAGTAGGCGCGCGAGGTTCTTCTTCCATTTCGCACGCTGCCCTGTTAATTCCAATAGAATCGTCGAGATGATGGTCCAAGGTCGGCGAAGGAAAACCCGCTTCGCGCTCATCACACTCATGTCGGTGAGGATGAGCGTGCCGTCCATATCGACGGCCAGCGGCATCTCCACAGGCGCCTCCATCATGGTCAATCGTCCGGCTGACTCCGATTCAAGGCTTCGGGGCACTCAGAAGCGCCTCAACCGATTCCATGAAGCCCTCATCGGTTCTCGGCGAGTCGTGTCGCAGTCCGATTCAGCGCTCAACAGAGCATGGCGTCCCGCAGCGATGGTCGAGGTGGACTGCGACCGAGAGCCGCCGCGCGGATTCACAGCTCACCTGTTGCGCGGCATGCGACTCCGACTCAATTTGCTTGAGCCTGAAGAGTCACTCGCAACCCCTGAGGGATGGCTTGAGGCAATCGAGGAACTCGAAGCCTGGGGAGAGGTTCCGGAGGAAGTCAGCGCCATCGAATTAGATGCGGACGAGCGTGGAGCAGTCCTTCGAATCGAGGCCGCAAACGGCTCGTGGACAGCCGAAATCCTTCCTTGGAGTAGCCCGAACATTCGACCACGCGCACGAATCGCCCCCGAATCAGCCCGTGTCCCATGCGGGGGCTATTTGCATGAGGATGCGGACTTGATTCTCCTGCGCCGTGCCGATGAATCAGATTCACTAGACGCGGCCACTGTACTCCTCGACCATTTACAGCGCGACGACCTCGATTCGGCTCAAGTCCTCCTCCACCGGTGCGGTGCTGCCCTCGGACGATACCACGCCGCAGCCGAAGCAGAATGGACTAATCCTCCCGACCAGAAGCGCTGGAACGAGCGCTTCGGTGAACTCGAGACGCGCTTAAAATCCGCATCCCTCTGGCGCGCTCCCTTCACGAGGGGCGCTCCAGCGACCCTCGACCTCGGCGATGTCCGCTTAGCCCAATTCGCCGAGTCAAAATCGGGTGAGATGGGAATCAGAATCGGTCCATCTCGCCTAGCCTATGGCCTCATCGAAACCAAATTCGATCTTCCAGCAATCCGTGATTTCGCCTCCCTCCTGATGGACCTCTCAAGAATCCACCTAGCCTCGCAAACCACCCTCAAACTCACCCCATTGCGCGCCTCGCTGATTGAAGGATGGAGCAGTACTGCGCCTCCA
>CAYFHB010000082.1:0-5626 GCA_964342705.1 uncultured Candidatus Poseidoniales archaeon | reverse complement strand
TAGGTATTGATGATTGGCTTCTCATCACAATGGAAGAAGGTCATCAGAGCCCACCAAGTAATCATGTCGAGGCTGTTGACGAGGTTGGCGACACCCGTATTCTCCTCACCGTAATCCTTGCCGGTAGTATCCATCCACTCCTCCATTTCTTCGAGAGTATCACAGGTCTGATGATAGCACCAATATCCATCGACCAAGCCTCCGAATCCAACAGTGACGGTGCCGAGATTGTCTTGGAAGCTGGCGTGGTCGCTACGCGCAGTAGTATCCTCGTAAACGATGATCTCCGGCCTATCCATATCCAACCAGACCGAGGTCTTCCAGGTGTCAGCGGTGTAATTCACTCCCACCAAAGTCCCCATCTGCTCCTCTAGGCCGAGGGCATCGGAACCAATCCAATTGGACAGGCCGACCATCCCGGGCTGATTGATGACATCGTGATCTTGACTCGGTCCGATGTAAACTCGCATCGGCCATACTTCGGAATCCTTCGGATATCCATCCTCATCGATCTGAGGATCGGGATCGCCATGAGGCGCACCGCCGCCACCCGGCCAATTGACTCCAGCCATGTCGAGATTGATGTAATTCGTAACGGTGACCTCGGGGTGGTCCTCGCCGACGTAATACTCAGTCCAGTAATTCGAACCGCGCAGACCGCCCTCTTCGCCGGACCAGAGACAGAAAACCATGGTTCGGCGACTCTCAAATTCAGCGAGGACGCGGGCAGTCTCGAGAACCATCGAGGTGCCCGCTGTATTGTCATAGGCACCAACACGAGTGCCGTAGGAGCGCGAACCGGTTACGTGTGGGTCGAGTAGAACGGCATTTGCTGGTGGTGCAATATCGAAGTGCGCGCCGAAAACCAACCACTCATTGATTGCCTCAGAACCCCATTTGTAGGCGCAGATATTGTACGCTTCAGGGTTCTGAACTCGGAATATATCGGTGAATTCGTAGCGGTGCTGGCGCACTTCCAAGCCGAAGGATGAAAGCTCTTGAATGAGGTACTGCGCGGCATCTTCGTAGGCAGGATTGCCCTGTCCTGCCCATCGATCCCAGTAACCCTGCCTTCCATCGACATCGAGTGAAATTGCTGGATTTGTGATCTCGTACAATCTGTCGTAGACGGTTCGACCGTGGAGCAATCCTGAGGAATGTGCCCCGCCCTCGTCGACACCGATATCCATTGTTCTCTGAATCATCACCGTCTTAATCCCGACCGGACCACCTGTATCGCGGCTTGCATTGACCGTGTCCCAAGTTGAATTGACACTGTGTGGCACTCGTACAATCGAATCGGTAACATCTCCGTTAGACCCTCCTCGGGCTAACCAAGTTGACCACGATTCTTCTTGGTGGCGAATCGGCCAATTCTCTCTACCCGATTCGCCGACCATGAATAGCATAGTCTCGGTTCGAGGCGGCGTTAGAATCGAGATGGTTTCACTCCCGCCCTTGGCCAAATCGATGACGGTCGAATTCTGAACGAACATTGTTGCTGGGTCCTTCAGTAGATAGGGAATGAAAACCGACATCGCTGCCTCGGCTTCAAATGTGTAATCCACGAAGAAGCCAGCAGAATTGCTTGCAGCGGTGATATCGAGATTTTCTGGACTGGGAGCGCTATCACTTCCACCGAAACATCCGCTGAGCGGGGTTAGAAGCATCAGCAAGACCATCGAGAGAGCCGCTGACTCGCGTGAGCGCATGTGCAACGGACCGCAGGTCCGTTGTTGAAGCCGCCGCCGGACTGAGTCAATGTGGGGAAGGCGGATTTCTGCCGTTCAGGCGTTGAAGACCGATAGGCAGGTCAACGAACCATCAGCCTGCATTATCGCATTCATATCGACGCTCGTTATGCTGAATCCTTCGTCGAGCATCGTCTGTCGTAGCACGGGGAAGCCAGCGGCGATGATGGCCCGGTCGCCGCTGTAACCGATGGTATTGGCGGCGTAAGTCTCCTCTTTCGGAATCCAGATGACATCCTCGGCGAGGGGCTCGATCTGAGATGGATTGAGGTGCCCCTCCGCTGCAATAACCAGTCCTGGGCGTGGTGAAGAACAAACAGTCGTCAAGTGCAGCGTCGAAGTTGGGATATCAATCAATTCAACATCAAAATCATCCGCACGGACGTGCTCAGCGAGGAATTCAGCCCCGGCTCTGTTGGTTCGGGTCGAGAGCCCAATCAGATAGCGGTCATCAAAGAAGATGACATCACCACCATCGAGGGTCGCACCCTTTGGCATTCGCACAACCTCTGCGCTTGCACCCAAGTGCTTGGCCACATCTTGCTGCTCTCCTTCCCGCGATGGATGACCCATATTCGGGATGATGACCTTACCATCGACCATCACCGCAGTATCCTCGACGAAGCAACAATCTGGATGGGCATCCAATCCAGGCAAAACTGTGACCTCGGTTCCGTGAGCTCGAAGAGCGGTCACGTAAGCATCATGCGAGCCCTGAGCAGCAACCGGGTCAGGCTGGTGCGTACCGAAGAACTGGGCAACGGCCTCGTCAAAATTCGACGAGATACGTCGGACCACGGCCGCTCGGCGGCTGCGGTCGTATGCACCAGGCATGAGCGGCCGTCCGGGCTGCTCTTCATAATCATTCGGAATCCGGATGCAGATTTCCACAATCGGGAGAAAACACGGTCACTGCAAGGCTCTCACTACACTTGCCAGCCCACCTCCACTGAGCCTTGCGAGCCATTTCATTCAAGGACGGTCGACGCTGGAAGCAGCGGCATGAGCGAGCCCACCAGCACCCGAGAATCCGCAGGTGGAGACCTCATCCCCAGCGTCGATGCCTCGGGTAATACCATCAGTCCAATCCTGCCCGAGGGCAAGAAGAATTACCTCATCGATATCGATGGAACAGTCGGCGAAGATATTCCCAATGAAGAACCGGAGAGGATGGCGACCGCTGAAGCCTATCCTGACGCGGTCGAAACCATCAATCGATGGTATTCCGAAGGTCATCACATCTGTTTCTTCACGGCGAGAACCGAGGACCACAGAGAGGTGACTGCGCGTTGGTTGGAGGAGAAGGGATTCCGTTACCACAACCTGCTGATGGGTAAGCCGCGGGGCGGAAACTACCACTGGATCGACAACCACGTCGTCCGCGCAACACGCTATACATCCCGCTTCACCGACCTTGTCAAGCGTCAGGTTGAGATCGAGGTTTTCGATGATGAGTGAGGAGGGCCGCCGGCTGGATGAGCTACTCGCGGCACGCGAGAAGCATCTGGGAAAGGCACTCTCTATCGCTCATGGTCGGCCAATTCACATCGTTCGCGGCGAGATGCAATATCTGATTGCGGACGATGGGACTCGCTATCTGGATTTGGTCAACAATGTCTGTCATGTCGGCCACGCCAACCCTAGGGTGGCGCAGGCCGGTGCGCGCCAGATGGGTTTGCTGAACACGAATACGCGCTATGTGTATCCGGGGCTGACCGACTATCTGGCGCGGCTTGCTGCTACGCTGCCAGAGCCGCTGAGCGTCGGATTTCTGGTGAATTCGGGCAGCGAGGCGAATGAGTTGGCGCTGCGTCTGGCGAGGGCACATACCGGCGTTCGTGATGTTGTTGTGGTGGAGGGGGCTTACCACGGCAATACTGGGCAGTTGGTCGATTTGAGCCCGTACAAATTTCGCGGACCAGGTGGGACTGGTGCGCCGGCGGATTGGGTGCATGTTGTGCCGATTCCGGATGTGTATCGCGGCGGGAATCGGGACTTTGCGCGCGAGGCGGCTGAGGTGGTCGAGCGCGCTGGATCGGTGGGTGCCTTGCTGATCGAGTCTATGCTTTCGTGTGGTGGTCAGGTGCCTTTGCCCGCAGGATATCTTGGCTCGGTTTTCGAGAGTGTTCGGAACGCTGGTGGTGTTTGCATCGCCGATGAGGTTCAGGTTGGATTCGGTCGGGTTGGTACTGATATGTGGGCGTTCTCGGAGCACGAGGTTGTGCCCGATATCGTGACGATGGGTAAACCGATTGGAAATGGGCATCCGATGGCTGCTGTTTTCACAACGCCTGAGGTGGCGGCCTCATTCGAGGAGATGGAGTATTTCTGCACCTTCGGCGGCAATCCGGTTTCGTGCGCGATCGGGATGGCCGTGCTCGATGTAATCGAGGAAGAGGACTTGATGGGAAGAGCTCGTGAATTGGGAGCGCGATTCATGGATGGGTTGCGCGAACTTCAGCGCAGTCATTCGATTATTGGCGATGTTCGCGGGCGTGGACTATTCATCGGATTCGAGATGGTCCGCGACCACGAGACGCTGGAACCGGCGGCTGAGGAGGCTCAGGCGGTGGTCGATTTCATGCGTGAGGGCGGGGTCTTGATGAGCACCGATGGGCCACTTCACAATGTCATCAAAATCAAGCCGCCGATGGTCTTGACCGAGGCTGACATCGACATGACTCTTGCTCTCTTGGACGAAGCTTTGACCAGTCTCAACTGATGCCACCTTGGGATTGAGCCATCCAAACTCCGATGGCGTAGGCGAGAATTGTTGCGACAATTCCAACCGCCATCGCTGCTTCGAAACTGTGCCCTCTCCTCAGCATCTGCGGCAGTACGAGGAAGAGGGCAAGCGAGGGCAAGACCAACCAGAGAATTCCTTCAGCGAAGTCCGCGACTTGCGCATTATCCTTCGTCTCTGAGTAAAGCACAGTCATCGCCATGATACTCGTCAACGGCAGCGAGACGACAAGCGCACCGTACGCTGCCGACTTCTTTGCAATCTCAGTTGCGGTAACAATCACTGCACCGCTGAACAAACCTTTCGCGACTAGATTCAACCAACTCATGACCCGCGAAGAGTCCCCTCGCACTCAAGCCTACCGCTGTGCTTAGTAGCCAATAATTCATCTTCGCCATTGTGAAATACACGGGGTCTTTCGCCCAGTTCCCAAGCAGGGGTACCCGAGCGGTCAAAGGGGCTGGGATGAGGTCCCAGTGCGTAGTGCTTCACAGGTTCGAATCCTGTCCTCTGCACCATCTAACATCAGTCCCCTCTACTCTCCATTGTGCTTTCGTATTACAGAGAATTCTATTGCACGGCGAACTTTTCCCGAAGATTTTTCATACTTATAAAGAAGCCAATTTTTCTGACGCAGTACAACGGTTTCTTGTAGAAATGAATTTCTACGGAATTGATTTCTTTAACAATCCTAATAGACCTAGTCGGAAGCGGCGACATTCCCTTTCCACTAACTTAGGGAGATTAATGCCCCCGGATACCTAAACAGTATCCGGGCAAGATAGACGCTTTGGAAACATCAACACACTCCACCAGCTTTGGCTGGAGAGTTTGGCCCACTCAAGGGCCCGGTCCTGGTGAACCGTAATCACTAACAATGGAGAAAATGTTATGGCAATAATCGAAATAACATGTTCTGCTTGTGATGGAGAAGGTGAACAAAACGCCGGGCTTTGCCGTACGTGCAATGGCTCTGGCGTAGTTCGCCGTCGAGTTCGCGATTAATTCGCCTAGGCAGCAGAACAATGGGAGATAGTTCCTACTCTCTGAATCAAAGGAACCTTTGGGGTGAGAAACAGCCCCCCTCCTGAGAACCAATATCTATTGATGCAAAATAAAAGACAGATGAAGG
>CAYFHB010000081.1:3862-5698 GCA_964342705.1 uncultured Candidatus Poseidoniales archaeon | reverse complement strand
GGCCTCTTCCATGCCAAGGAAGCGCGCTTCCAAGCTGCGCCACACGCCCAGTGAGCCGCCGACCTGCGACGCCCATTTAAGGAGAACTGAGCAGGCTCGGCTATGTCCGCAGGGCGGCTCTCCCCGAAGCCAGAGGACCCGCCCAATCTTCCCGATGACATACTCGACGAACTCTCGTCTCGATTGTCGAGGGAAGACGCCCCGTTCCTACGCTTCCTACCCAAGATGCTGAGCTTGGAATGGGCCGAGGCGAGTGAGAAGCGATTGGGCTACACTCGCTTCGAATGCGATCATCACGAACTATTTCGACGTCGACGCCTGCGAGGCTCGCCCGGACCCGTCACCGTCGCCCTACACCCAAAATTAGCGGGCGACGAGAAACTCTACCTCCACACCCTCGTTCACGAATTGCTCCACGCAGCTGGCCTCATCGACCATGGGGATGCTCACTCCAATCTAGTGAATGATTTGGCTCCAGCCCCAAAGCTCTCCGAATCTCCAGTGCTCCGCGGGATGCGTGAAGAGGTTCTCGCAGAACTGCCCGAGCGCAGTTGGATTTGCGGCAAGTGTGGCCACACATGGGAGCGCCGCCGCGTCTCATTGCCACAACGCTGCCCAAAATGCGCTCGACCATTCAGCCCAAGCCGGGCCTGAGAGAAATGAATCCACAACATCCTGCCTAAATCTATAATCCACTTGCAAAAGCACCATGAACTCACATCCTCTAAGACCGCATCGTGACTTGGGTACCGACACAGGCGGAAACCATCGACTGGGCTGAGAACTTCTTCACTGAGACCTTCCCGACTCTGATGGCAATCATCGCAATAGCCGCCTACTCCGGATTCGTCTTCATGTTCTACCGCTTGCTCGCGCGCAGAGATATCCTAACCCTCGACTTGGGCAAGTACGACCAATCGATGAGCCGATACAGAGCATTCTTCCGAACTGGAGTTTGGCTTCTTCAATATGCGATTGCGATTCCCGTACTAATCGCATTCTGGACACTCGTCATGGCGGTCATCCTCACCCTCCTCGCTGATGGCAACGATCACGCTCGAAACGCCCTCATCGCCACCTCGGTCGTCGGCTCGGTCAGAATCCTCTCGTATTGGACTGAGGACCTTTCCCGCGATGTCGCAAAGATGCTGCCATTCGCGGTCCTCGGTGTATTCCTTGTGGGCTCGACTTCCGTCGAGTTCAGCGAGTTCGAAGAACTGCGAAACAACGCCGATGAACTCGCTGCATCCTACTTCAACAGCATGATCCTCCTAGCAATCCTTGAAACAGTGTTACGCATTATCCACGGTTTCCGCGAATTGGTGAGCAGCCAGAGACGTGTGAACCGTAAGCTCAAGGCGATAGCGAAGGAGACAGGCCGAACCAAATCGGAGATTCGCGAAGACATCCTCGACGATGGCATACTCAACAATAGCCCCAGTGAAAATGACGCCGACCAAGACCCCACCGAGTGAAGGTCAGGCTGAGTCCCACCGGGTGCAGGATTCACAAAGGGGCAGCGCCGCCGGCAGATTGGGCGCGTGGTGTAGGGGATATCATGCTGGCCTTCTAAGCCGGCGACCCGGGTTCAAATCCTGGCGCGCCCACCAATTGAAATCGATTCTAGGTGGGAGCATCGAATCCACGAGTTTTCGAGTTCATGGTGCCTACGTCCCGTAGGGACGCACCGTTTACATCAAATACACCCAGCAGGTCGGCGCGCTGCATGAAGCGAGGTTCCCGTGCGTGGAAGAAGGCGGGGAAGCAGCGCTGGAAGTGGCGCAAGAAGAAGTTACGACGCCGTAAGGCGGCCCGAAAGCAGGCTCGACAATGAGC
>CAYFHB010000081.1:0-3762 GCA_964342705.1 uncultured Candidatus Poseidoniales archaeon | reverse complement strand
GCTGGGTCCGCTGCTTTCGTGACCCCACTCGCGAGCAGAACACCGGTTGTGCCCAATTCGATCGCAGCGGCGACGTCTGCACCATTCTTGACACCGGCACCGCACAGAATCCCAACCTGTTCGGAAATTTCTCGAACAGCAGCCGCGGTGCCGCTGACGATTGTAGGATCTGCGGTCGTGACCGAGATGTCTCCGCCAATCAATTCCGGCGGCTCGACGGCGACATAATCCGGCTCAAGTGCTGATAGCGCGCGCGCCTCATCGATATCCGCCGCGCACGCGCAAACCGTGAATCCCTCCGGAACAGCATCGAGAAGCATAGCGACGTGCTCGATGCTGACCTTGTGCTCAGCGTGATTGATTAGAGTCCCAGTTGCACCCCGCTCAACCGCGGTTTCAGGATGTAACCATCCGGTGTATGAGCCAAATCCAACAGGGTCTAGATGCTGACACCAAACCTCCAATTCGGGTGCGGCAGCAACTACGGCTGAGAGGTCAAAAGCCGAAACTGCAACGACCATTCTAGCATCGGTTTCAACGCTAGCAATTGCCTTCGCTAATGCCTCTGCGCTGGCGCCATGAGCAGTTTGGTAGGTCTTCAGATTGACCACGACCAGTGGTTGAGTCACGCTCCGGCGAGTAGAATACACTCTTTGACGCTGACGGATTGGATTCGGCTCAGATAGCCGAACCATGACCAATTATAGCATCGCTCAACTCTGTTCCGGCCGAAATACTAGCTCTTTCACCTACTATACATCTAGTCAATTGTACTCCGGAGCCGATGTGAGCTCCATCCATCACAACAGAATCAGTAATTGTCACTTCATCACCTAAATCGACTCCTTTTCCAATTGATGACCCGGTTATTCCTGATTTGCAAACAGAATCAGAAAACCAAGATTCACAACAAGACGAGCCGCTATCAAAACGACTTGAGGCGATACAAACCTGAGCCGCATCAATAAAGGAGGAAGGAGTTCCAGCATCTACAAAGTAACCCTCAAAAGTAAGCCCAGCCATACCTCCGGATTTCGCAATATCAGGAAATTTCTCTCTTTCCATAGAGTGTTTGTGAACATCCATGTCATCAAGCACTTCACGCTCGATTAGATAGCAACCGGCGTTGATTAGATTAGAAAACTCAGTCCCGGGGGCCGGCTTTTCCTGAAACCGACGAATCATTCCAAAATCATCCAAATCACAAACTCCGAAACGACTAGGATCTTCAACTTGCCAAAGGGAAAGTGTAGCTTTGGCCTGAGTTTTCTCGTGGTGCTGAGCCAAGGCAACTACATCGACACTAGAGACTAAATCTCCATTCAAAACCAAAACAGGACCTTTTCCAGATAGATGCTTTCGTGCAAGGGCGATGGCACCACCGGTACCGAGTGCTTCTTCCTCTATCGACAATACAATCTCGTATGGAAGGTCAGTGTTCTCAACCCAGTTACGCATTTCTTCTATTCCATAGCCGGCTGCCACTACTACTCTGTCGACCATTTTCGCGGGTACGACCTCTACGACCCTCTCAAGCAGAGTTTTGTCGAGAATCCTCAGTAGCGGCTTAACTCTCCCATCTGTCAATGGCCTGAGGCGAGTGCCAAATCCACCCGCTAGAACCACCACGTCCATAGTTGGGCGGGCACAATTACCACTTTCAGCACTTTGTGTCTGCGACGCCCACTGCATACTCGTTAGGCGCATCTTTGAAAGACGGGTGTTCGGTCGTCGGACCGTCGACATGAACATCCACGAGTACCAAGGTAAGCAACTGTTCCGCGAGGCGGGTGTCAAGGTGCAGGATGGCGTGCACTGCAAAAGTGTCGAAGAAGCACTTGCTGCATACGATTCTCTTGGCTCAAAAGTAGTCGCAGTCAAGAGTCAAATCCATGCTGGTGGGAGAGGAAAAGGCAACCTGTACTGCCCGACTTCTGGAGACCTCCTGATGGAGGGTGGTGTCAAGATCGCTTTCGCCCGTGATGAAGTGGAAACCTATGCTGAAAACATCCTAGGACATATCCTCGTAACTAAGCAGACTGGACCTGCTGGTAAATTAGTTAGCAACCTCTACGTCGAGGCTGGTTGTGAAATCGCACACGAATACTACCTCGCCTTGTTGGTCGATAGAGAAGCAAAGCAGGTGCTAATCATGGCCTCGACGGAAGGAGGCATGGATATCGAAGAGGTTGCCGAAAACACTCCGGAAGCAATTCACAAAATATGGGTTGACCCAGTAGCAGATTTGCTTGACTCCCAAAAGAGAAAACTGGGTATGTCCCTAGGTCTACAGGGCGCTGCCTTGGAGGACTTCTTCGGAATGATCGGAAGCCTCTACGAACTATTCGTTTCAAACGATTGCTCGATGGTTGAAATCAATCCTCTAGTTCGAACCAAGTCGGACGAAATGGTCGCTCTTGACGCCAAGGTTAGTTTAGACGAAAACGCCTCATTCCGGCACAAGAATTGGGATGAATTGAGAGATTTATCTGAAGAAGAGCCTACCGAAACTCGTGCCAAGGAAGCAGGCCTATCCTATGTCAAACTCGATGGAAATATCGGTTGCCTAGTCAACGGCGCTGGCCTTGCAATGGCATCGATGGATGTCATCAAACTGTACGGTGGTGAGCCTGCCAACTTCCTAGATATTGGAGGAGGAGCAAATAAGGAATCAATTACTACTGCATTCGGTATCATCCTAGATGATCCTAGTGTGGAAGGTATCCTAGTGAACATCTTCGGGGGCATCATCCGCTGCGATATGGTGGCCAGAAGCATTATCGATGCATCCAGAGAGATCGGTTTGTCGGTTCCACTTGTGGTCAGATTCTCTGGCACCAATCATGTCGAAGGCAAGACTGTCCTAGATGAGAGTTCCTTGGAAGTCACTACTGTGAGTACACTAGCCGAGGGAGCTGAAGCAATTGTCGGATTGATTGGAGGTGGTCAGTAATGGCAATTTGGCTTCAAGAAGATTCGAAACTACTGATTCAGGGGATTACTGGCTCGCAAGGCAGATTCCATGGGAAGATGATGGTCGAATACGGTACCAATGTAGTCGGTGGAGTAACTCCTGGGAAGGGAGGTCAAACCGTCGATTTGGCTGACCGAGAGGTTCCCGTCTTTGACGGAATGCACGAGGCGATTAGCAAAACAGATGCTGACGCCTCGGTGATTTACGTGCCAGCTAGATTCGCAGCCTCGGCAATCATCGAAGCTGCCGATGCGTTCAACGAAATCAAGGGAGAGGGACTGATAGTTTGTATCACCGAGGGTATTCCAACTCTCGATATGGTCCGAGCAGTCGGACATATCTCGAAGAGTCCTGGAATCAGGCTGATTGGACCAAATTGCCCGGGAATCATCACGCCCGGAGAAGATGGGGGTTGCAAGGTCGGAATCATGCCCGGATATATCCACGCCAAGGGAAGAATCGGTGTCATCTCGAAATCTGGCACCCTCACATACGAGGCAGTGGCTCAGACGATGAGCGTAGGCGAAGGTCAGACCACATGCATCGGAATTGGTGGCGACCCTGTCAGTGGAACTGGGTTCATCGACTGCCTAGCGGCTTTCGAGGAGGATTCTGAGACTGAGGCAGTGGTGATGATTGGTGAGATTGGCGGTACTGCTGAGGAGGAGGCTGCGGCTTGGGTTGCAGATAACTTCAGCAAACCGATTGTCGGCTTCGTGGCTGGTGCGACTGCTCCACCCGGCAAAAGAATGGGGCACGCGGGCGCCATTATCTCTGGAGGTAAGGGA
>CAYFHB010000080.1:0-5698 GCA_964342705.1 uncultured Candidatus Poseidoniales archaeon | reverse complement strand
AATAACTCCACATGCTTCAGCGTTTATACACAATCCTTGAACAGGACTTGGGATGAGTAATACAAATACCAAGAAAGCGATGAGAAATACAGCAGGACGTCGTTCCATTACAACTCCTTTCAGAACCTCTCACCCCTCAACTCTTTCCCCCTTAATCGCGCTTTCAGGCCTATGGCCTGCACCGGTTTGTTCATTGACGGCACGCCACGGCAGAGGCCCACCGAGGTTCATCACATGGGCGCGGATACCCCGGTCTTCACCTACGAAGTCACCACACGAGACCTCGCCGGACTGCCCGACGCGCGAGGCGATTCGGTGAAGGGCATGCTCGCCTCGAATTATGGGATTGAGGTTGGGGCTGTCAGGGTCATACTTGGTTATCAGGTCAGGGCTGACCTGACGGCGGAAGAGGCGCAGCGAGCCGTTTACGACCTCTTCGCCGACCCTGTTATCGAGCAGGGCAGCGTAAGCGGGCACCTTCTCGATGACGCAGAAATTTTTGCCAGCCGGCCGCAGATTGTGATTCAGGCCGGCTTCAAGCCCGGCGTGACTGACAACGCCGGACAGGCGGGCTTGGACGGTTTACTCACACTCTTTCCCCGACTCGCGAAGGATGAGGAATCAGCCGGCGTTGCAACAACGCGCACCTATGCATTCTGGGATGTGCCTGAGGGCGTGAGCGCAGAATTCCTCGCAAACAAGCTGCACAACCCTATGATCGAGCGCGCGGCCATCGCAAAGCGAGCAGATTGCGATGCTGGAAACTGGCCCGCGCTCGACTTCCCAAGCCAACCGGCGCTCGACCAACAAACTCCAGCGATTATCGATCTCGAAGTCTCCGACGAGCGCCTCATAGAAATCTCCGACACAGGCCTTCTAGCCCTCAATCTCAACGAGATGAAGGCCATTCAGGCGCATTACCGCAACCCATCGGTGCGCGAGGCGAGGAAGGCATTGGGACTTCCTGAAGGTGCTCCGACGGACGCGGAACTCGAGTGTTTGGCGCAGACTTGGTCAGAGCATTGCTGCCACAAGATATTCGCTTCCAAAATCCATCACGTCGACACTGTGACCGGCGAGGATTCGATGATTGATTCGCTATTCAAGACCCACATCATGAAGCCGACCTTGGACATTCAATCAGAGGTCGATTGGCTGCTTTCGATCTTCCACGACAACTCAGGAGTAATCGCTTGGAACGACGAATGGAGCCTGTGTATGAAGGCTGAAACTCACAATTCCCCGAGCGCTCTCGACCCGTTTGGCGGAGCCATGACCGGGATTGTGGGGGTCAATCGCGATATTCTCGGGACGGGCTTGGGGGCACGACCGATTGCGAATACAGATGTATTCTGTTTTGGCCCGCCCGACTACTCTGGAAATATCCCTGAGGGGTTATTCCACCCGTCGCGCGTGATGCGCGGGGTACATGCTGGTGTGCGCGCGGGTGGAAACGAGTCGGGCATTCCTACAGTAAATGGTGCAATCATCTTCGATGAGCGCTATCTGGGCAAGCCGCTGGTTTACTGCGGGACGGTTGGCATCATGCCGAGACGCTTGCCCGATGGGCGCGAATCGCATGACAAGACGCCGACCCCGGGCGATGTTGTGTACATGGTCGGCGGACGTGTCGGGTCGGATGGGATTCACGGAGCGACATTCTCGAGCCTTGAGTTGACCGAGGAGAGTCCGAGCTCTGCTGTGCAGATCGGTGACCCAATCACTCAGAAGAAGATGCTCGATATGATTCTCGAAGCCCGCGATGAGGGCTTGATTCAGGTGATTACCGACAATGGTGCTGGCGGGCTTTCAAGTTCAGTTGGAGAGATGGCCGAATTGACTGGTGGAGCCGACCTAGATTTGGCGGTAGTACCGTTGAAGCAGGCTGGTCTGAGCCCGTGGGAGATACTTGTTTCCGAGTCACAAGAAAGGATGACTGTTGGAGTAAGCCCGGCTGACTGCGCGTCATTCGAGGCTTTGGCAGCGCTGCATGAGGTAGAGGCGACTGCGGTTGGAACGTTTACCGATTCTGGTGCTTTCGTTGTTCGGTTGGGCGAGACTGTCGTTGCACACCTACCGATAGAATTCCTCCACGATGGTTGCCCTCAATTGGAGTTGGAATCAGAGTGGACCCCTCCTGTGCATGAGCCGATAGTCTTCCCAGATGTTGGTGCTTCTGGCAGGGGAGAACTTCTGGAGATGCTGATGGCGCGCCCGAATGTTGCGAGCAAGGAATGGTGGGTGCGCTCGTACGATCACGAAGTGATTGCACAATCGGTGATCAAGCCGTTCTGCGGAGTCAACCATGATGCCCCTGGCGACGCTGCCGTGATCGCGCCGATTCAAGGGCAGACTCAAGGTGCTGTGATTTCGAATGGAATCGTTCCACGATATTCTGACATCGATGCCTATGCGATGACCGCTGCTAGCATCGATGAGGCTCTGCGTAATGCGGTTTGTGTCGGTGTCGACCTCGATTTGATCGCGGGCCTCGACAACTTCTGCTGGCCAGACCCGGTCGAATCAGCCAAGACTCCTGACGGGCGCTACAAATTGGCACAATTGGTTCGCGCCAACCGAGCGCTCGATGAGGTATGTCGAGCTTACAACTTGCCGTGCATCAGCGGCAAGGATTCGATGAAGAACGATGCTACGCTGCACGGCGAGAAGATTAGCATCCCCCCGACAATCCTGTTCAGTTTGATTGGAAATCACTCGGATGTTCGCAAGGCTGTCTCGAGCGATTTCAAATCGGTCGGCGACCGCATCTATCTGTGCGGCGAATCGCATCAGGAATTGGGTGCGAGCGAATTCGCCTACATGCTACGCGACGAATCTGAGGGCAATTCCGGCATCGGCGGGCGAGTGCCAGAAATCGATACCGAGCGCAACCTCGCGATGTATCGCGCACTGACCGCTGCGATGGGTGACAACCTCGTCGCCAGCGCTCACGACTGTTCGGATGGCGGACTGGCCGCAGCGGTTGCAGAGTGCTGCTTCGGTGCGGATGCCGGGGCGAGTGTGGACATTGCGGGCATCATGGGTGATTGCACCCAAATCGACGCTTGGGGAGCACTCTTCGGAGAGTCACTCGGACGCATTCTAGTCAGCGTCGAACCGCAGCACTGCGAAGCATTCGAGGCTGCGCTGGAAGGACATGCTTGCTATGCTCTCGGCGAGGTCGAAGCAGGCGAGAAGATCTCAATCTCAAAAGGCGAGGAAGCAATTCTCTCAGCCTCAATGCCGAGGCTTCGGGCAGCTTGGAAGGGCGCCCTCGACGGAGGTGGCCCACAATGAGCGCCGAAGTCCGTGTAGCAGTATTGTCCGGCTTCGGAATCAATTGTGAGACCGAGACGATGGCCGTCTTCGAAATGGCTGGGGCAAGTGCCGACCGAGTCCATGTCAATCGCCTTGTAAACGGCGAGATGAGTCTCGATGACTACCATATCATGGCAGTCCCGGGAGGCTTCTCCTTCGGGGATCACCTCGGAAGTGGGCGACTGATGGGCAACCGACTCCGTTTCGGCTTGCGCGAACAAGTCCGCCGATTCGTACAAGCCGGCAAGCTGGTGATTGGCATCTGCAACGGCTTCCAAGTCCTAGTCAAAATGGGACTACTACCCGGCGACAACGAGGTCAGCCTGACCCAGACCGCATCTCTCGCACTCAACGACAGCGGTCATTACGAGAATCGCTGGGCAACCCTCGAATTCGACCCGAACAGCCCTTGCATCTGGACAAAAGGCCTCACTCGCATGCGTGTGCCGGTGCGCCACGGAGAGGGGAAGTTCGTCACCGCCGACCGCGCTCTCCTCGACGATTGGGCCGAGTCAGGGCAACTCGTCGTGCGCTACGTCGACCCAGACAGCGAATACCCGAGCGCCAGCGACCAAGTCCTCCCTTACCCTATCTCACCAAATCAGAGCTGGCGAAATATCGCAGGTGTCTGTGACCCCTCCGGCCTCGTCTTCGGGCTGATGCCACACCCAGAGGCAAACCATTCGACTTGGCTTGGGGCGACCTGGACGAGGGACGTCGAGCAGGGTGAGCACGGCGAAGGAGAAGGAATGGTAATTTTCAGAAATGCAGTAGAATATGCGAAATCAAGACTGATTTAGCCCCCCAAACGCCTTATCGAACAGTGTTCTCCCCACATTATGGCGGAGCCAATTGAGATTCTTGAGGTCTCAAAAAACGGCGTCAGATTTCGAATCAATGATCGCCCACCAAGCAATGAATCCTGGGTCGGCATTTATCCCAAGGGTGCCGACAATCAAGACTTGGGCGAGGGTGAAGAAAGGGCAAGTCGATGGAGATGGCTAAGGGATATTGATACCCAAAACGCATCATTTCCTTCACGCCCAGCAGGAGATTATGAAATCCGAGTGTTTTCAGATGGGGATTATTCTGAATATCAAAGAGTAATTTTCTCGGTGGATGTTAACTCAGAAGTTCAATCCCCCCTACCGTACATTGGTAAGCCATGGCACAAACTCACCAAGGAAGAAAAGGCACTATATCCAGTTCCAGAAGGTTCTCTTTCCCTCCCCATCATGGCATCATTCTTGTTTGGAATTCCTTGGTTTTTGTTTGCGTATTTTGTCTGGCAACTTGAATTCCTCAACACAATATGGCTTGGAAAGTGCGCGTATTGTCCTGAAGCCCAATTCCAAAATGGCGAGATTTGGTGGGGCCTTCTAACTCCAATCGCCAATTTCGGAGCGGTAATGCCATTCCTACTAGGATTTCTCTTTCTTTGGTGGAGTATTTTTCCCACACCCGAATGGCGAAGGAATGAGATGGCCGGTTGGCTTTTTGCGCTTCCTTTTGCTACATTTTGGTTCATGCTTGCCTTCATTTCTTTTGAATTACTCACTTGGGTCGAAGGATCTCTAGGCATTTCAGACAATTATGACATGGGGTCCCGTGAACTATACTGGACCTTTTCTTGGATTGCTATTCCAGTAGTCGGCTCAGTCGCTCTCCATCCAACATATTCTTGCCTCAGAGCTATTTTCTTCGGATTGAATCCTTCCCCTCCCCCTCCGTATCAGGGAGAATTAGGCTCTAGGGTTCTGCACGAGGGGAACCTAGGTGAAGACGTCTCGAGGCTGCAAGAATTACTCAACAAAATGTCAAATTCCAATTTGTCAGTCGACGGCCACTTTGGGCCCCAAACAAAAGCCGCTTTGATGGATTTTGAACGAAAAAACAGTCTCGACCCCGATGGTGTGTTGGACCCGTTAGCATTGGCATTGTTAGACAAATCAGAGCCGAATTCCAAGGAAGAATTGGTCGAATTAATCGATCTAATCATCTCGGTAATCGATCCGAAGGATAAGGGCGAATCAAGAGATATAGCCGAATCAATTTTCGAGAATCTGGTGAGGTCTATGCCGTTCAATATGCGTTCCTCAGCAAGGCAGATTTGGAAGGAAAAATTCGGTGTTAGTCCTACGCTTGAAGTTCTACAATGGTGGAAGTAGCGGTCAGTTTGATGAGTAGGGCCTATTGGCAAGCACATGCCAGACCCCTCAGTCGTAACCACAGAGGACAAAATCCTCCTAGAGGTCCTGGCTTCCCTTCACCCCACAGCCAAACGAAACTCCCTACGCCGAATGGTGGATCATGGTCGGGTCAGAGTCGATGGAGAGAAGGCAACTCGAGCTAATATCAAAGTACCAAAAGGCTCGTTGGT
>CAYFHB010000079.1:0-5700 GCA_964342705.1 uncultured Candidatus Poseidoniales archaeon | reverse complement strand
AAGTCGAAGGAGTCGAAGGCGTTCCGACCTTCGAAGGACCCGGCTGGATGGCGCAAGTCGTCCTAGATATCTAGAATCAGACTTGTCCGAGTCCCTCAAGGATGTAGTAAGCCCCGCTGGCGATGATTCCGAGCATGATTCCGTGGTGAATCCACTCGGATTTCAGCGACTCGAGCCAGCGCTTGCCAACGTGGACACCGACGATGGCAGCGATTACCAGAACGGCTGCTATCTGAGCGTGGGCGAGAATCTCATCCGGGCGGAACAACAGATAGACGGGAATGCGCGAGAGGTCAACGCAAAGAGCGAGGATGCTCGCAGTCGCAGCATATGCCATCTTGTCGGGCAGTCGTCGCGTCAGGAACATCGCTCGCAGCGCCCCCTGATGGCCGGATAAGCCACCCAT
Source organism: uncultured Candidatus Poseidoniales archaeon (assembly GCA_964342705.1). Lineage (GTDB taxonomy): Archaea > Thermoplasmatota > Poseidoniia > Poseidoniales > Thalassarchaeaceae > MGIIb-O1. The sequence goes on along the minus strand of CAYFHB010000079.1, from coordinate 5,294 downwards.
GAAGCCAGAGCCAAATCCACCCAATCGATCATTCGCCTCAGGAATCCGATAACCAGTCCAGCCCTCGGACATTGTCAGAATGGGTAAGACGACCAGAAAAGCCCCGATTAATACCAGAAGTGGGTCTTGAGGCACTTCATTCTGAAGCAGTGCCCCCAGAACTGCACCGACTACTAACCAGACTCCGTAACGGCGGAAGGCACTCAAGTCAACCGAATCCCACATCGACCAACATTTCGCCGCATTGTGGGCTCCGTGAACCACAGCAACCACAGCAACCGCCTCGTGCGGAGCCATTAGCATCAGGGCGAATGGAGTCAGCATCGTCGAGAGCCCGAAGCCCGCTGGTACCGTCAACGCGGCTGCGATGAACGCACCGACAGCCGCGAGAATTAGTACCTCCACCCAGCCCTCTCCGATTACTCTTCGACATTGAAGCGCTGATACACCTCATTCGTCGTCTGTGTCACACGAATGAAAGTCGTACACTTCGGCAGATCCTTAATCCGCCGTGCACCAACATACGAACAAGCCGAACGAACTCCGCCAAGAATCGCCTGTACTGTCACCTCGACAGGTCCGCGATAAGGCACGCGAACCTCCTTGCCTTCAGGCGCACGGTGCTTGGCAACCTCTCCGTAATGGGTCTCCATCGCCTTAGCGCTAGACATCCCGTAGAACGACATGTATTGCTTTCCATTTGCACCGGCCACCAGTTCACCACCTGATTCATCGTGACCGGCAAACATACCACCCAGCATCACGAAATCAGCACCTGCGGCGAAAGCCTTCGCAACATCACCCGGGCTCGAACATCCACCATCAGCCATGACGTGCCCGCCCAGACCATGAGCAGCATCAGCACACTCAGCAATCGCACTCAACTGGGGATATCCAACACCCGCAACCTTGCGAGTGGTACAAACCGAACCAGGTCCAATACCTACCTTGACGATATCAGCGCCCGCGAGAATCAACGCCTCGGTCATCTCCCGAGTAGCAACATTACCGGCGATAATAATCGCCGAACCAAATTCACCGCGAACCCTCTTGACGAACTCAAGGAAGACCTCTCGGTAACCATTGGCAACGTCTATGCAGATCATTTTGGTGCCCGCGTGGGTAGCCATTTTTCGCTTCAGCAAATCGAATGACTCCTCGGTCGAACCGCACGTCACCGCAACGAATTCTGGGTCAACCCCGTCCTCCCAAGCCTGTGCATACTCCCGAGTCGAGTAGAATTTCTGCATACAGGTCAGCATCGAATGCTTCTGTAATTCGGCCGCGATGCTGAACAAACCGGTCGTGTCCATATTGGCAGCAACGATGGGCACGCCCGACCAAACCGTGTCGGAGTGGCGGAAGGTGAAGTCTCTAACCAAAGTCACATCAGACCGAGAAACCAGCGTACTGCGCTTCGGTCGAATCAATACATCGTCAAAAGTCAGCTTAACATCGTGCTCTACACGCATTCGGACCTTACTTTTCCAACGAAGGAGCGCTTAAGACCGTTCTGACCGAACGCAAAGCGCCCAAAGAAGCATGCAACTTGGTTTCAGCCTAGGTTAGGAATCCTCGGCATCGGCGATGAAAGGTCAAGGATTCCCGAGTATGCCATAATTGACGGCCGTTTTCATTTGTGGATGCCGTGATGTATTAATTCGGACCGACTGAAGTCAAATCAAGAGGTGTGCTATCATTCTCTGCAACTCATCATCGATGGAAAGCGGAGTTGGTGCTCGTGCCGGGATTTGAACCCGGGTCGACGGATCGAGAGTCCGTCATGATGGACCGAACTACACCACACGAGCGAGTAGTCCGGCGACCGAGGACCGGTATTTGAAAATGCTCGCCTAAGGTTGATGACTAAGGCGTGCTTCAATTTCAGTTTTCAAACCTAGAAGATAACTTGAATCCTGAATAAACGTTGTACTGAGAGGCATGTTTAAGTTTCACTTTCACTTTCACTTTCAGTTTGCTCTCTCTCGTTTTCCTTGATATGCTGACCGAGCAACATCAGGCCATGAACCGAAGCCCTAACCCCGATAGCCAGATGATTTACAGGAAGCGAGCGGACCCAGTTCGAATCGTATCATTCTCCTCGCTCAACAAGACTCCGACGCGCCGACGCAGGCCACAATCGACAGCATTGGTCAACTCGAATAACGCTCGGGCTGACGATGGACGATGGCAGCCCCTAGCACCGCCAGCGATTGAGATCACCGTCAGCCCATCGAGTTGGTCTGGATTACATTCGCGCGTGCTAGCCTCACGGCAGATTCCGGTGGAGGCGGTCTGAATGTCACGCACGCGACGTCTACGCGAGGCAGTTTGTGTCCTTCTCGAAGAGAAGGGCCAAGCGAATACTGTGGAGGTATTTGACCACCTCAATGAGCGATTCCGCTGGGGAGCGACGATGAACCAGGTCGGTAACATCCTCGCAAAGGACCCGCGCTTCACCAAGGTTGGACACAAGCGCGGCCAATTCCGCGGCAGTGTCTACACCGTCTGCGTTTGGGCCTTGTCTGCTGAACCGTTGATTCCAGCGGTTTGAACTGTGCAAGCAATCAAGACTCGCAAGCCCTCGTTGAGGGCGTGGGACGAGCCGGAGATTGGATTCTGCTGTTCAGGGCGGGGAATTGCATCACCGGCTTCGTCGGCGTCTTTCTCGGAGCTATTCTCGCTTTGCAAGAGTTCCCGAGTGGTGACGAGTTACGCATAACTGGACTCCTCGCCATCTCAGTCTACACCTTCATGGCATCGTGGAATGCTCTGAATGATTACCTCGACCTCGAGATTGACAAAGTCAACCGACCGGATCGCCCTCTACCCTCCGGTCGAATCAGCAAGAGGACGGCAGCCATAGCCATCTCAGTCACCGGAATCATCTCCTTCGCCTCGCTATTCCTAGCAGGGGCGACAGCGAACACGATGACCGATGACTTGAGCGAGTGGTATCCGACAATCGTCATCTGGTTCTTGGCTCTCGCACTTCTACTCAATTACGAGGATGACAGATTCCTTCTCGGATTGAAGAATCGAGGCCTACCTGGAAACCTCTCAATTTCACTCTCGGTAGGTCTCGTCGTCCTCTACGGCGCGGCAGGGGTTTTCGATTCATTCAACCACCGCGCCATGACCTTGTTCATCATCGGCACCCTCTACAACTTCGCCCGCGAAATCATCAAGGATGTTGAGGATATGGAGGGTGATGAGGGTCGAACTTCCTACGCAAAAAGCGCAGGCCCCGACAAAGCCCGTACTCTGGCATGGTCACTCCTACTTGTGACACTAATCGCACTTCTCACACCCTTTGCGCTTGGTGTCTTCCCGCAATTGCACCTCGTGCTTATCGCTCCCGCTCTATTCACACTGATGCAGGTGAAGAAGCACATCGTCCTGAAGGAAGACACAGCCGCTTCCAGCCTAATCAAGCGCTCGATGACTCTAGCAATGGTCGGCCTCATAGCCTCGGCTCTGCTATGAATGAGCCCAAGTGTACCCTCACAATTCGTTGTACGCGTGCCAAGCATCGTTGTTGACCAAATAGGTCAGTAGGGACATCTGCGCCCACATCCGATTCTCAGCTTGGTCGAGGACGATGCTGTTGCGAGAATCGATGACCCCATCGGTCACCTCTTCGCCACGGTGAGCGGGCAAGCAGTGCATGAAGACGTAATCCGGGTCAGCGTGGGCGACCAGGTCCTCGTTGACTTGAAAGCCCTCGAAGGCCGCGAACTTGTCCTTCATGTGTTCCTCTCCCATCGAGACGAAGATATCCGTATAGATGACGCTAGCATCGCTAACCGCTTCGACGGGATCGTTCGTTCCAGTGATAGTCGCCCCTGTGTTCGCCGCGATTGCCTCGCATCTCTCAAGCACACCTGCATCCGGCTCCATCCCCTTCGGCGTAGCATACTTGACATCATGACCTAGTGCGAGGCCGGCCAGAGCGAGGTCGTGGAAGACATTGTTTCCATCGCCTACCCAAGCGATGTGACCGTCGGATTGCCCGAACTCACGAATCGCCATCAAGTCGGCAGCAGACTGGCACGGGTGGTGTAGGTCTGAGAGTGCATTTAGCACAGGAACCGTTGCAGTGCGAGCAAGTTCGACGACATCAGAGTGACCGAAGCAACGGTAGGTGATGCCATCCAAGAATCGCGATAGAACCGCAGCCGTATCGCCGATAGACTCTGACTTACCCAATTGAATGTCATTCGCCAAGAGAGTCATCGGCTGACCGCCTAAACGATGAACTCCGCGTTCGAAGGACACCCGAGTCCGAGTCGAGGGCTTCTCATAGATCGAACCGATCGACATGCCATCCAAAGGCAGGAAATCGGCGTGAATGCCCGTATCGTGCTTGTAGCGAATCGCCCAATCGATGATATCATCCAAATCGTCAACTAAATCATCGATGGCCAACAAATCTTGCTTCTCAATTCCGCTCATATTCGATATCTCCCGCAAATCCATCCCGCGTATCTGCCATGCCGCCGAATACGGTCTGGGCGAAGGTCAGCATATCGGCCAACCCCTCCTCCTCCTCACTCGATAGAGGAACCAATCCGGGTTGAATGGCGGCATGCTGCATCATCCGCAACTGACCGATAGCGAATTCAGCCCGCGAGGAATTCGAATGCTGCTCCCTCGTTTCAGAGGCCGACTCCTCGTAAAGCGCGGCTTCGAGGACATCGAGATTATCGCCCCACTCGAGAATCCGCGACAGCACATCTGGCTCAAGCAAATCAGCCTTTGAGAGGAAATTAGCAGTCGGCAAACCCAGCCTGAAATGAACGATGGATGATAGTAACATCTGAGAGACGAATCCGCTCGGCGTCTGAGAGAGCATCGGGTCGAATAGGAAAGCCAAGCAGGCTCGACCCTGACCGAGGACCTCAACCAAGTGACTGCTCGCCTCTCTGAAAGCAAACAATTCCACCTGACCGGGCGTGTCAATAACCAGAATATCTCCCGACAAACCCTCGATTTCATCAAACACATCAAGCGCTTGGCTAGCAACCAGATCAGCAGCTAGAATCTGGGCCCCGTTCGGGCCGAGGTCGTACTCATCCATAACATCGGAAAGAGAGACCAAATCGCGCACATCGAACTCCGGATCATAGTGGACTCGTTCGGCGCCCGGATCGAGATTGATGCAAAGCACGTCTACCTGCAGGAATCTGGCCCAGCGTTGGAAGGCCGTGACTAGGGTGCTCTTTCCAGCACCTGCCGTACCGACGACGAAGATGACCGGTGGAGTGGTTCCGTCCTGATTGCTCACGACCTCA
>CAYFHB010000078.1:0-5786 GCA_964342705.1 uncultured Candidatus Poseidoniales archaeon | reverse complement strand
CAAGACGGTCGGCGGGGACCAGAGTCTCGCCATCCAAATCGGCAACTGTGAAGCCGTTGCGAGCCCAAGCCACATGGAAAGATACGGGTTCGCCATCCAAATCAACAGCTGAGGTGTGGACCACGAGCGGCGAGAGTGAATCTGCAGGTGAGATTGGCGCGGCAGGCATTCCGCCAGGAGCACCGGAATAACCCGAATCCCCATTGCCAATTAGCACGACCATCTCGACCGGCGCACCATTCTCAATCTGACGCGAAGAGGTCTTCATCGAATTGCCCAAATCGTCCCCATCACCTGGAACCACCTGTACCGACCAACTCTGGTCTCGAACCGTCTCAGAGGCAGGAATCTCGAGCATTCCATCGTATTCGCGAACCCACTCACCATCAACCCACCAACGAATCTGACTACCTGACTCAGCATCACCATCGACATCGCTCTGTTCCCAGACCACACTAAGATTCATCGTCGTGGTCAATTTTCCAGCGGGTAGCATCTCGATTGAGGTCACCGAAGGTGGAGTATTCTGGATTCGCACCTGTGCGCTTTCGACCCAATCGGACCACAGCAAACCGTCGCTGACGCGCGCACGCGCAACCCATTCCTCGCCCTTCAAGGTCGATTCCGACATCACCACGGTCAGGTCATTGTAAGCCGATACTTGCATTCCATCGCGGAACCAGCGAATCTCAGTCGCCTGCACCGAATCGCCGTCTGGGTCGGTCCAACCGACGTGAACCTGCAAGGCATCATCGGTGCGGGCATTGCCCACCGGCGAGACATAAGCGGTCGCAACAGGAGGATTGTTGGATGCGCCAATCACCACTACGCCGGTGTACTTCGTCACGCCGAATTCATCTCCATCGTGTGGCGTGACCGAAGCCTCCCATTCATCCCCTGTGCGAATCATCAGAGCCGAAACCCGATCCTCGTCATCGAGTTCGGGTATCCGCGCCCCATCTAGATACCAGCGAATCTGAGTATCCTGCTGCGGATCACCGTCTGTATCGTAGTAATCGTAGTCGAGTCGGAGTTCATCTGTATCCAACGGGTCCTCGGGCGTCAGTTCTAGATTGCGCGCGATTGGCAAAGTATTGGCAATCGTCACGGGACCAATCTCGACAGGCTCTCCCTGTTCGATCCCGTCCTTCACCGTGACCGTGCAAGTCCAGACCTGCCCCTTAGTAAGCCAGTTTGTCGGGACCGAAGTCTGGTCGTTGAGCGAGCCGACGTTGAGACCATCTACAGTCCAGCGGATCTGCGTGCCCTGCTCGGAGTTCCCATCCGCATCGTAGTAATCGTAGTCGACCGCAAGTCCAGTGGCACGAGTTGGAGCGGTCGGAACGAAAGTCACGTTATGAGCTTCCGGAGGAGTATTACTACCTGAGGAATCCTCTCCCAGTGTCCAAGTGCCCGTGCCCCAAGAGTCACCCGAGTTCGCTCCGTTGCCGTTGGCATACAAAACTGCGAGATCGAAGTCAACATCTCCGGTTCCGGCTACCGGTGCAGTCCAATCTGCCGACCATGAACGCAGTGAGTCACTACTGTGAGTCAATTCACCATTAGACAATTGAACTTGCGACCCTAAATTTGACCACGTTCCGGCGCTAGCATCGAGATTGAATCCGCCTTCACCAGAAACGTGAGGGCCACCATCCCAATTTAGGGAGTAAGTTGTTCCGGGTGTATATCCACCTGCTCCCCAAGGTAGACCACTAAGTGAAGGAGAAAGTGAAGAACTTGCTGAATGGCATGTACAACCCGCGGTTGATTGTCCGGTTTTGCCGGTGCTGTTAGCGATTGCAACTTGGCTGGTTGAGAGAAGCATCATCATGACAAGGACAGCTACTGCACGACGCGAGGGGGACACGTGCCCACTAGCATTGCGGCCGCTGATAGTCCCATCGGCGGCGTACTTGGTGAGCTTGAGCCGGTCCATAGGACCGGTATCGGTGGCTTCATGGGTGGTACGCGGGTCGCCGGCCCATGCGTCCAGTCGAGAGTGTGGCGATTATCGGAGCTGGGAATATGGGCTCTGGAATTGCTCAGAAGTCAGCTCAGGAGCAATTCTTGGTGCAGATGGTTGACCGCGAGGAGCAGTGGGTGGAACGCGGTCAGTCAATCATCGCTGGATTCTTGGATGAGGCCGTTGAGAGACGGATTTTTCGCGAGGCCGAAGTTGAGGCGATTAAGGGTCGAGTCACCGGTGTTGTCGGGACTGAGAATGTCGCTGCCGACACCGATTTGGTAATCGAGGCAGTGTTCGAGGATTTCGAAATCAAGACTGCGGTGTTCGCGACCCTCGACGAGGTCTGCGACGAACACACGATTCTGGCTTCGAACACCTCCTCGCTGAGTGTAAACGCTCTGGCCGAAGCGACGGGCAGGCCGGATCGTTTCGTGGGACTCCATTTCTTCTATCACCCAGCGAAGAATCGACTGATTGAGATTATTCCAGCCGAGTCGACCTCAAAGGAATCGCTTGCCGCGGTCGAGCAGTACTGCAAGACGATGGGCAAGGTCGTAATCGTCTGCAAGGATCGACCCGGCTTCGTGGTGAATCGATTCTTCGTGCCTTGGTTGAATGAGGCTTGTCTGCTGCTGCAGGAGGGTATTGCCAGTGCAGCAGCCATCGATGCGGTGGCCATGAAGGCCTTCCGCATCGGCATGGGTCCATTCGCTCTGATGAATCTCACAGGACCTCCAATCGCTCTGCACGCGAACGACTACTTGGCTGAACAGTTGGATTGCCCGCGCTACACAGGTTCGGCGAACCTGCGCTCGATGGTCGAGGCGGGCGAGATGTGGGATATCGGTGAGGATACTGATTGTAGCGAGGAGGCAGCCGCAGTGATTCGCGAGCGCCTCCTCGGACAGACTTTCGCTGTCGCCGCGCAAATCGTCGAAGAGGAAATCTGCTCGATGGAAGACGTCGACCGCGGAGCGAAGGTCGGCCTGCGCTGGGCGCGCGGGCCATTCGAGATCGCCAACAAATTGGGGGTTGACGAGGCGGTGCGCATGGCTGGGGCTTACGCGGACTTGGCTGGATTCGAATTGCCCGAGTGGTTCGCTGGACTGAGCGAGCCGATGGAATTCTCCTATATCGACACCGAGGTGAACGGTGCGATCGCAACGATTCGCATCAACCGCCCTGAGGCGATGAACGCGCTCAACGAGACGGTTGTCGCCCAACTTGGTGCAGCACTCGACGCTGTCAATGCGCGCGAAGACATTTCGACAATCGTTCTCGACGGCGCGGGCAAGGCATTCGTCGCCGGAGCCGATGTGAAATTCTTCGTCGACAAGATCCGCGCCGACGCGATTCCCGACATCTACGATTTCACCGCCTTCGGGCACGACGTTCTCGGCAAGCTCGAGAACTCGGACAAGACGACGATTGCTCTGACCACCGGCCTCGCCTTGGGCGGCGGGCTCGAACTGGCTTTAGCCTGCGATTACCGAATCGGCACCCGCCGCAGCCAATTCCGCTTCCCAGAGACCAGCATCGGTATCTACCCAGGGCTCGGTGGAACCCAGCGCACACCGAGAATCTGCGGTATCGAGGCGGCGCGATTCGCCGTGCTAGCAGGCAATTTCCTCGACGCAAATAGCGCCGCCGCACTCGGCTTGCTAACTCATCTTGTCGAACCATCTGACGTCGATTCGACCATTGCAGACCTCTCCAACCAAGGCAAGCCGTCCAACAAGTATCCAGCAGCACCGGCCGACCCATCACACCCAGCAGCGGCCTTCGCACTCGCCTTCTACAGCGATGCGAACATGGCCGCACTAGCCGCAGGCCAAGCCCCAAAAGGCTTCGACCCAGAAGACAAGATGGTCGGCCGACAACTCAAATCCCTCAGCAGAACCGCTCCCATGGCACTCGCTATGGCCAGCGATCTCCTAGACGAAGCGGTAGTAACAGGTAGCGACCTCGACGCCGGATTAGCCGCCGAGCTAGCAAAACTCCACGATATCTTCGGCACAGCCGACGCCCTCGAAGGACTCAGCGCCCTCATCGAGGGCCGCAGACCAACCTACCAGAATCAGTGAGTACCGGTATCAAGCCGGAATCATTGATGGCGAGTTGAAGTCAAACTCATCCCAGTCGAGGCGGTAGCGGAGACCCGCGGATACCTTGCAGTAGCCGGCGCGCGCACAGTTACCATTCCACGCACGATCAATGCACTTAGCCTTGCTAAGCCTTCTGTCCATCTCACACAATCAACTCTTCAGTCCAATTTTGCATTAACTCATCGACCCAATTCTCCAACCATTTGTCCATACCTCAACCTCCAGTGTAATTCCGCAACTCGGTGCAGTTTTCACACTTACGAGTGACCGGCCCTATATCAATCTAGAAGTGGAGTGGGATGCACCGAGGTGCATTTTATACACCAGATACGTTCTGCGTAACCTGTTGCACATGGGCCGGCCACCGATGACACTCACTCCTGATGACTTCGCGAGGATTGAGAAGTCTATTGTCGACGTTCAGAAGAACGGACGCGATATCCGGATGACCTTCGCATCCTACTATGATGATGAAGTCGATATCGGCTGGGAAGTGGACGCAGCGGTCGACGCCTTCGAGATGTTCTCATCGCGCTGGACAATCGAGATTCTTGCAGCCCTCTACATCGCCGGCGACCGCAGATTCAACGAACTGCGCACCCTCTTGCGGGGTATCTCTTCAAGGACCCTATCGGATAAGTTGACGACCTGCCAACAGCATGGTCTGGTTGAGCGCGTTGTCGAGGAAGGGCCACCGATTCGCGTGACCTACCGACTAACCACCCACGGACGAACTTGCGGACGTCTCCTCGGCCCACTCGTCGCCTACATGAAGATCCACAAGGACCTCGTCGAGTCTGAATGAGCGCGGATTGCCTTCGACCTCTACGCTCGAACGAACGATTCTGCGAAACTCCCTCACACTCGTTAAATACGATGCGAGAACGATTCAAACAGCCGCATCCTTCAAAGGGTGAACGAGACGAAAACAGCTTATGGCATTGCTCGAACAGTGGCGCAGTAAGCGTTCTTTGTTCGTCGACGGGCTCGTCGCACTCGCTGGTGGCGCTCTCGGTCTCGGGGCATTGCTTCCCGCAATGCTACCACCGGCCGCACAAGGCACTCTTTCGGCTCCTCGAGAGAATTGGGAACATCCGGTTCGGGCGAGGATTATGGCAACTCTCGATCTCTCGCCCGGGATTCATTTCCGCGAATTACAGCGACGTCTTGACGCCGCGAATGGAACTCTGCGACACCACCTAGATGTGCTCGTCTCCGATAAATCTGTGACTACGATGTCGGTGAACGGACGCACTTGCTACTATGCTGGGGCGCCGGCCCAGGTCGAGATTCTCCTTGGGACCGGCGTGACTGATGATGCGCGCGCTGCCTCGATGCTGCCGGTTGGATTGTCCGAGTTGCAGCGCGCAGTCGTCGCTCGCCTGACTCGTTCCGACCCGCCTCGCTCACAAGCCGCGCTTGCCCGAGACCTAGGTCGCTCACGCTCTGCGGTTCACTCGGCGGTGGGTGTTCTACGAACACGTGGCATAGTGACGGATGGCGAGCTGATGCTCGCCGATCATCTGCGCGGTCTGCGTACGTCGCGCTTGGAATACAGTTGGCTCAACCTTCGCGCCGAGATGGCATGAGTTCGCGGTTGAGACCGTCTTCGGATGGCGGCGCGGGCTGTCTTTTCGGGGGGCTGACTGCCCGCGCCGAACAGAATCCTATTACACATTGAATTTCGCCAAGTGGTTGTATGTTCCGCATCC
>CAYFHB010000077.1:0-5886 GCA_964342705.1 uncultured Candidatus Poseidoniales archaeon | reverse complement strand
GTGGCGAACTCTGCCGGTCCCTACGGGACCGTCAGGTGTCAGCGATGTCGACGGTCCCAGAAGCCTATCTCGCATTGGCCATCATGACCCTCGTCGGCATCGGTTTTCCAGTGATGAGCTTCGTCGCTTCCCGCTTCCTCAGACCGACCCCGAGCGCTAACGACAGCAACAAACTGCGCTCGATTCTACTGCCGGGCTACGAGACTGATCAGAGCCTGTACGTCCGGCGAGAGAGCACCTACGAATGTGGGGCGGACCCAGTTGGTGACGCGCACATCAACTTCCACTTCCAGTACTACTGGTACGCCATTATCTTCCTCGTCTTCGACATCGCGTTCATGTTCCTAGCTTTCGGCGGCGTCATCGCAATCGAAGAAGCCGGCGCCGACATCGACGTCTGGGCGGCCATGCTGACTCTGACCGTCTTCATCGTGCTGATGAGCCTAGGCGTCTGGCACGTCTTCCGCAAGCGCGGGCGAATATACATCTGAGGTGATTGAATGAGCGACGAGGTTCCGAATTTCTCAGTCTTCAATAGCAGGATTCTCGTCGATACTGTCGGTGATGTGACCGACGAGGCTCTGAGGGCTAGCCGCATGAAGGATGTTATCGGCGTCCTCGGTGGACGCCTCTTCAACTGGGGTCAGCGTAAGTCGCTTTTCCCGCTTCACCTCGGAATCAAGTGCTGCGCTCTGGAGATGGCTGCGGCTGGCGCGAGTCGCTTTGATGCTGAGCGATTCGGCGTTTTCTTCCGCTCCAGCCCGCGCCAGTGCGACGTTTTGTTGGTCAACGGTCCAATCTCGAAGAAGTTCGCTGACCCCATCGTGCGTCTGTGGGAGCAGATGCCCGAGCCGAAGTGGTGCATCGCCATGGGTGAGTGCGCGATTTCAGGCGGACCTTACTTCCAATCCTACAACGTTCTCGAAGGCGTCGATACGGTCATCCCAGTCGATGTCTACATCCCAGGATGCCCGCCTCGACCAGAGGCGCTCATCGACGGCTTCGGCAAGCTGCGTGAGAAGATCATACGCATCGGTGCAGTTCCGAGCGAAGTCCGACCGATGAGCGAGGCCCCGCTGATCGTCGGAGACGAGTGAAGGAGGAGTCAGGATGGGCAAGAAGGTCACAGCGGCGGCTCAGCAGAAGTCTGCCGAGTCTCTCGTCGAGGCAATCTCAGCAATCGATGGCGTTAGTGCCGCACTCGACACTCGCTCCAGCGGCACGCAGGCCCGCCACACCGTGAGCGGGACCTGCACACCTGATTCATGGCGAGGTCTCGCAGAGACACTCGCAGCCGAGCACGGCGTCGACCACTGCTCGATGATTACAGGAATCCACTGGCCCGACGCCGCTGACAAGACTTGGGAGGTCGTCTACCACCTGATGCGAACCTGCGTCAGCGACCCTGAGACAATTGAAGGCGTAGTGCAACCGAACATTACCGATGCAAACAAGGTCGGCAGCACTTACTATTGGAATCACCAAGATGTTCCTCTCGAGATTCAGATTAGCATCGCTCTGCCCGATACTCGCGAGCCAGCGGTCGCATCGGTGCAGGATATCTGGGTCGGCGCGGACTGGAATGAAAAGGAGACTTGGGACCTAGTTGGAATCGACTTCGAGGGTCACGAGGGAATGCGCCGCGTCCTTAACCCGCATGAGACTCCGGTCGGATACCACCCTCTTCAGAAGCAGCACAAGTTGCGCTACCATGGATTCGAGGAGATGTACGACGACGCTCAGGGATTCCTGAGGAAGCCGGCCGACGCTGGCAAGGTGAAGTGAGGAGGGATTTGCATGGCAGAAATGTGGATTTCCATGGGTCCTCAGCACCCTATGACTCATGGTCTCTGGACTCTCAAGGTCAAGGTCGACGGCGAGACCGTCGTCGACACCGAGCCGGATTTGGGATACATTCACCGCGGTGTCGAGAAAATTTGCGAGGCTCGTGATTTCACACAAATTACGACCTATTGCGATAGGTTGTGCTACGCCAGCGCAAACACTTGGTCACACTCTTACATCTACGCCGCCGAGGACCTACTCGGCGTCGAGGTGCCCGAGCGCGCTGAGTACATCCGCCTCGTCGCGGTCGAACTCCAGCGCATTGCCAGCCACCTGATGTGGCTGGGCGCTTACGGCCCAGACATCGGCAATCTGTCGATCATGGTCTGGTGTCTGCGCGAGCGCGAGATGATGATGGATCTCCTGCAAGAGCTCGGCGGCTCGCGCATGCATTACAATTTCCCGCGAATCGGCGGCGTCAAGCGAGACCTGCCACACGGTTTCGCTCAGCGCGCTCGCGCCAAACTCAAACTCTTCCTCAACCGAATTCAGGAATACGAATCACTCTTCGACGAGTCCACCGTATTCCTAGTTCGCAGCCAAGGCGTCGGCTATGCCAAGCCTGAGGAGATGATCAACCACGGCGTCACCGGACCGAACGTCCGTGCCGCCGGTGTCGATTACGACGTTCGCTGGGCTCACCCTTACTCAGTCTACAGCGAACTCGACTGGCAGCCAGCCGTCGAGCGCTCTTCGATCAAGGGCGCTGATTGCTACGACCGCTACAGAATCCGCGTCGAGGAGATGCGCTCAAGCGCTTCGATGGTGCTGCAAGCGCTCGACAAGATGCCCGGCGGAGCCGAGACCTACCACGAGCCGGGCGACCCGAAGATTATCGCCAAGGCTCCATCCCGTGCCCCAGAAGGAACCACAGGAAGCCATCACTTCGAAGATAGCCGCGGCGAGTCGATGTTCTACCTCGTCGGTGGTGGCGAGAGCCGCGGAAAGATGCCATACCGTGTCTCTATTCGCTCGCCGATGTTCATCACAATTCCATACGCGGCCAAGTGCATGATTGGTTACAAGGTCGCGGATATTCCAGCGATTATGGGTTCATTCGACCCATGCATCGGGGAGACCGATAGGTGAGGTGAGAGAATGGCGAGCAGCGATTGGTTAGACCTACGCGGCTGGATGGAGGCCATCGTCGGTTGGTCGATGGATATGGTACACGACATTCTCCCTTCGAATGATATCGGACTCGGCCCTCTTGGCACCCTAAACATTCAGAACGAGTTCGCCAGCATCCAAGGCGCGCTTGAGACATTCATCTTCACGACCATAATGTGCACCATCGTCTTTGGAACGATGATGATTACTCTGATGGTCGTCCCATACATCGAGCGCAAATTCATCGCGCGCCTGATGGATCGCCTCGGAGCCACCACGAGCCTTCGCAGCCTTTGGATTGGTGAGGGGCATACGACGGCGGGACAATGGTGGAATCAACTTCCATTCGGAATCGGTGCAATCCTCGGATGGGTTGTTGGCACCCTCAATTCGGTCGCTGGCAACGACTCGAAGCACGTCGCAGTCCACCGCGTACACAACCGCGGTTACCATGGAATCTGGTTCCTCTTCCCGGGCTTCTTCCAAGCCCTTGCGGACTTCCTCAAGTTCGCCACCAAGGAGCACATGGTCCCGACAAAGGCCGACAGAGTGGTCTTCGAGACCGCCCCGGTGATCATCATAGCAACCACCGTGATGGTCTATGCATTCATCCCGTTTGGACCTCACATCTGGGCGGCTAATCCCGACCTCTCACTCATCTTCATGATGGCCGTCTTCGGCGTCGCCCCACTGGGTGTCTTCTTCGCAGGCTGGGCATCGAACAACAAGTACACACTCATCGGTGGGATGCGCTCAGCCGCGCAACTCACAGCCTACGAAATTCCCCTTCTAATCAGCGTCCTCGCAATCGCGGTGATCTCAGGCTCGTTCAATATCCTAGAGATAGTCGACTTCCAGATCGAGACCTCGGATACTTGGAACATCTTCATCATGCCACTCGGCGCAGCCCTCTTCCTCATCACGATGATCGCCGAGGTCGAGCGTATCCCATTCGATATGCCCGAGGCAGAGGCCGAACTCGTCGAGGGCTGGTGGACCGAATACGGAGGCATACGCTGGGGACTCATGTTCGCCGTCGAGATGATGCGCGCCTACGCCGCTTGCATCCTCTTCGCTCTCTTCTTCCTCGGCGGCTGGCAGCTACCATTCGAGGACACACTCGTCAGCCTTCCATTCGTCGGTGGCGCATTTGATTTCCTCGTAACCATCACTCCCGGAATCGGAGTTCTGCTCGTCAAGGCCTACTTGATGTTCGCCTTCTTTGTCTGGGTCCGCGCCTCGCTCCACCGCGTGCGCACCGATCAGATTCTCGAATTCGGCTGGCGCTGGCTCCTTCCAGCCTCAATCGTCAACCTGATGGTAGCCATCTGGCTGCGCTTGGAAGTCTGGGATAGCACAGCAGCCGGCGGCTGGCCAATCTGGGCAGCACCAGTCCTCTTCGGAACCTTCGTCCTCGCATTCATCGTCCTCGCCATCGACGAGGACAAGGAAGCCCTCGAACTCAACCGGCGAATGTATCACACTCAGACTTTGGAGAAGGCCAGCCCGGGGACGCACAGGGAGTAATCAGGAGGTGAGTAGATGAGCGATGAACAACAATACAACACCGGACACCCACACGCGGTCCCGAACTTCCGAAACCTCATCATTCGACCGATGTGGATTACTCTGAAAACGGCGCTTCGCACAGTGCCATTCCTCGGTCGCCTCGGCATTCTCAAGAACAATTACCACGGTCAGAAAGTCGATTTCAAGGACGAATTCACCCTCGCTCGAATCGGGCACGACCACCTATCGGAAGGCCACACCTACGCTGCCGACCGCGAGTCGACCGACCTGCTACCATTCCTTGAGCGCCCTGTGACGGTGATGTATCCTTACGAGCGCCTTGAAGACATGGAGCCTTGGCTTTTCGTGCCTGGAAATTACAACGGACGCATCGGTATCGTCTGGGAGACCTGCACCGCTTGCAAGGCCTGTGTCCGCGCCTGCCCGAACGACTGTCTCCACATGACCTCCGAGGTCCGCGTCAACGTCCTTGACACCGCTGAGGAAGGGGACGAGTGGCACGGATATGGGTCCGAGGTCGAAGCTGGTGGATTCGCTGCCAAGCCACGCGAGGACTTCGAGGAAATCGAGGAGTTCGACCTAGTCAACGAGCACTCGGCGGTTCCGCAGCAATACGATTTCGCCGAGGTGATCGACATCTCTGGAGACACAGCAACAGTTCGCTGGATGGATGGCTCGGGCATCGAGGATATTGGTACAAGCGAACTGAAGCCAGCCGAGACGGATATCGTCAGCGGCCGCATCGACCTCGGTCGTTGCATGTTCTGCGGTCTTTGCGCAGAAGCATGCCCATTCGAGTCATTCTTCATGACAAACGAATACGATGGAATGTCTGGTTACTCGCGTGAGGATCTCTGGTTCGACGCTGACCGAACCCGTGTTCTGCCAGCTGTCCACCAAGAGCGCGTCGACATGGAGTTGGCGAAGCGCGCGAAGAAAGAGAAGGAAAAGCGCGCGAAGAAGGCGGCAAGAGCCGCCAAGGAAGCGGAGGCTTGATTTCGATGGATATCGATTTCGAGGCGATCGCATTCGTCATCATGGCGCTCGTCGCCATCCTCGGCGCACTGGGATGCGTTTACGCGCGCCGCGTTGCCCACTCGCTTCTTTCACTCATGATGACCTTCTTCGCGGTCGCTGGCGTGATGGTTCTCGCCCACGCTGAGATGCTCGCAGCGATTCAGATTCTCGTCTATCTCGGCTCGGTCATGCTCGTGGTGCAATTCGGCGTCATGCTGACCCGCCGCCAGATTCAGGAGGGTGATGTCCAATGAAGGCGGTCAGCGTTCTCGCACGACTCGGCGTCTTCGCCTTCATCCTCATTCTTCTACGCGAGGTGATGGAGCACCCAATGTTCGGCAACGCCGCTGCAGGCGCTCCCACAACCCTCGATTTCGCCGTCGC
>CAYFHB010000076.1:0-5898 GCA_964342705.1 uncultured Candidatus Poseidoniales archaeon | reverse complement strand
GAGAAGCAAGGGCACGAAATCATCCGACTCAATATCGGCGACCCGCTTGCCTACGAGGGATTGCCAACACCCGCACACATGATTACCGCCTACAAGGCAGCACTCGATGCGCAGGATAATGGCTACGGGCCTTCGTATGGTATTCCGGCTCTGCGTCAAGCGATTGCGGCCACCGAGAGCAGCAAGGGTTGGCCGTGTTCAGAAGACGATGTCTACGTCACCCACGGCGTCACCGAAGCCCTACAAATCATCTTCGCCGCAACCCTTGAGGCCGGCACAAAAGTGCTCGCACCCGGGCCACACTACCCGCCTTACATGGCCTATCCGCAGATGTACGGGGCCACGACGGTCGAGTATCGACTGGACCCGACGGACGGCTGGCGCATCGACCTCGATGATATTCGCTCAAAGATGGACGACAGCGTCCGACTTCTGGTTTTGATCAACCCCAATAACCCTACAGGCAATGTTGCGACTGCAGACGAAATCGATGCACTTCTCAGCATAGCACGCGACTATCCGAACTGTATCGTGCTCGCTGACGAAATCTATGACGGGCTCGACTTCACCGGCAATCTGGTTTCGGTTGCTTCTCGTTCCACCGACGTTCCAGTCATCGCCCTCAACGGGGTCTCGAAGGTCTACTTCGCCCCCGGTTGGCGAATCGGATACATGGCTTGGCACGACCCCGTCGGACGCTTGGCGAAGGTTCGCGACGGGGTCGAGAGGCTGCTGCGCAGCCGATTATGCGCTTCCACCCCAGCCCAGCACGGGTACTTGGCAGGGCTGACTGAGGACCATGGTTGGTTGAAGGGGCACCGAGCGAGTCTGAAGGAGCGACTAGACTACTGCATGCAGCGAATTGAGGAAATCGACGGCCTCGAATGCCAACGCCCCGGCGGCGCGTTCTATCTATTCGTGCGGATTACTGATGAGGGCGCGAGCGATCGCGCCGCTTCTGACAAGGAATGGGTACTCGACCTACTTCACCAGCACCACGTTTTGGTGGTTCACGGCTCCGGCTTCTCTCCGGAGTTCGGAGCCGACCATTTCCGCATGGTCTGTCTTCCTTCGATCGATGTGCTGAAGACCGCATTCGACCGCATCGACCGATTCATCAACGGCTGATAGCATGGGATTCTTCGATTTCCTCAAGCGGGATAAGATTCCGGATGACCCAGCGGAACTGATTCGCAAGCGCTGGGTCCACCACGAGGATGGAACAATACGTGATACGATTCGCACCGGAAAGAACGACAGCGCTGCAGCGATTTTCTCAGTACGGCAGTTCGAGGCGTGGTTCTATGGAGTTGAACAACGCCTCGGCCAAAGTTTCGGGCGAAGACTGGCTCACGCCGCTCTTGAGCACGAGGAATTCATGCTTAACCAACCGGGATTAAACGCACCGAGCGGGCGCGTTCCCGACAATTGGTCGGATTACGAAAGGGATTGGCAGAGCCGAGGTCTCGGACGATACTCATCATTAGAAGACGAGGAAGCCTCTCGCCTTCTGGTCGAACACCCAGCCTCGGCATCCATCTGCGCTGGCTTCCTTACCGCAGCTTGGGAGCGAGCGACAGGGACACGCCACAAATTCGTCTGGACACAGAATGCACAGGCCGGCTTGGTCGTTACTCTGGAATCCGACGATCTCGAATCACCAGCCCCCAAGTCACAACATGTCGCATGGGGTGATTCCGATCCCGGATTGACCGATCTTGATCAAATCGAATCTGTCTGGGAGGATCTGAGGCTTGAGGCAGATGGCATCTGGTCAATCATGCATGATCGCAGGATGGTTCTACACCGTGACCTCATCCTGCGCTTCGAAGAATTCTGCCTTCCATACATCGACGGAATCAAGGAAGGAAGGCAAAAGATGAGTTGGCCACTTGAGGATGAGCAGCGTTCTGCATGGTGGACCGCTGCCGCCGATTCGATGCGACAAACTGTATTCGATTCGGGAATCCATATCCTCGTCTCAAAACCAGAAGACTGGCTCAGCATCTCCTCACGCCACCTAGGTCTCAACGGTCTGGGCCTCGTCGAAAACGCCACGCAAGCAGACGCTCAAGGTGGTGTGCAATTGCGCCTCAAAGGCTGTTTCCACCCAGCCCTCTCAGGTGGCGTCTTACTCGCCTGCTGGGAGCGTGCCCACGGTCGTCGCGGTAGCCTTAAGTGCACTTTCAACAGCGGCGCAGTACACCTTTTGATAGGTTCTTCAGTAACCATTGCAGATTAATCTCACAGATGCGCTCTCGCTGAAACATTATATTCATCCCATAGGTCAAACGAACGGCCCCTAACGGGGCCGGGTGAGGAATTTGGCTTTGAATCACAATCAATACGCGGTCGCAGCGATAGCGGCGACTCTCTGTCTAGCAGGATTCTACACGATTATTGACGCGGGTCTTTCAACCACCGAATCCGGAGGCTTCGACTCGGCTGGATCCGACGTGGTCAGCACCGGTCCAGAGGTTCAGCACGCTGGTGAGGATCATGACAATGACGGCCTTCCAGATAGGATGGAACAGACCCTCTATGGAACCGATTGGCGGAATAACGACACAGATGGGGATGGCATGGAAGATGGCTGGGAAATTCAAAACGGCTTGGACCCTCTCGACAATGGTGAGCCTCAGGAAGGAGAGTCCGAGGTGGTCAGCCCCGGTGAACAGGAGGAGACCGGCGAACAGAATGAGACCTTCCCCGACCCTGACAATGGACGCTATGGTGACCCGGACCGCGACGGCTTGACGAATGAGCAGGAAGCGGCCATCGGAACCAATCCGACCGTTCGCGACAGCGACGGTGATGGTCTCAACGACCGCTGGGAGTCGCTCTACACCGAGGTCATTCAGACTCCACAAGGGCCGGTCACTCTACTCGATCCACTCGACCCCAACTGGGGCTGTCCACTCCTGACTCCACAGGTCGAGGCGGAGATGAAACTCATCATCGGCACCAGCACTTGGAACAGTCTGCCTGTTGGATCGAATGGAGATCATTCCTGTGATTCCGTCCTCGATATCGACCGTCAGGGCCCTGATTCACTGCCGAATTTCCTCGAGGAGATTTACGATACCAATCCGCTTGAGGAAGACAGCGACCTCGATCTTATTCCCGATAGAGTCGAGGTCGCCTACGGCAGCCTCGACCTGCAAGTCCACTGTGGAGTTCCCCAATTCGGAACCATCCGCATGGATGCGCCATACACCGACCTGATGAGTGGTACTGGCGATTTGTCTTGGTTCAATGAGGACATGGACGGCGACGGTCGCCTCAATGGACCAGGCGATTGGGATACCGATGGAGACGGCATGCCCGACGGATTCGAGTATTGTTACAACACTCTCCTCGATCCAGCCAACTCGACCGACGCCTACGGAGACGGTGACGAAGACGGTCTGAACAATGTCGAGGAGTACGAGGTCGCTTACACTTGGGGGCCAGTCAACTTCACCAGTCCCCTGGTCGCCGATACCGACAATGACGGAATGCCGGACGGATGGGAGTATCACTCCGGCATCCATCCTAACGATGGAAGCAATGCTGAGGAGGACCCAGACTTCGATGGCTACGACGCCGACGGGGATGGAGGCGTCCGATACACAGACATGATCGGAGTCTCAACCGTCCACAATATCGTCGTTGAAGTTGGAGATTACGTACAGGTCAACCGAACGATACTGTGGGTTCGCACCGTTCAAGACAGCCAATATGTCAACATTCCAGTGAAGAATCCGACAGCTGGCTACGTCTATTCGATCGATGTCAACGTCGGCCAAGAAGTAACTAGCCGTCTGCAAGACCTTGCAATAATCGTCGAGGAGCATGAGCGCTTCACCAACCTCGACGAGTACAATGCTCGCGACCGAGACGGAGACGGCATCGTCGACGGCCGGTCGACGGACCCACTCGTCGCCGACACAGACAACGACGGACTCATCGATGGCATCGAGGTCATCGGCTGGACGATCCGTATCGTCGATGTAGGTGTGCGCGACGTTTTGGTCCGTTCCGATCCAGGTGTCTACGACACCGATAGGGACGGTCTTTCTGACGCGGTCGAGTATTACGACACCTTCACCAACGCAACCGACCGCGACACAGATAGCGACGGCCTTGAGGACTTCACCGAGGCGGTTGACGGATTCGTCTGGAACGGTACTACCTACTACACCAACGCCTCGATGTTCGACACCGATAATGACGGCCTCGACGACGGCGAGGAAATAGTCAACGGTGCCGACCAGTACATCACTCACGCGAATAATGCTGACACCGACGACGACGGCCTGAACGATGGTGGCGAAGTCCTCCACATCCCTCGTCCGTGGCAATCCGCAACCAGTCCGCTCGACAATGACACGGACGACGATGGCCAACCCGACGGTTGGGAGATGCAGGTATTCTCAGTACAACACAACACCAATTCTCACAGCCTGTGGATCTCCACCCAGAGCTGGCTACCAATCGGATGCGACAGCATGCAGGAGTGCGGACTCGGTCCAGGTGGCTGGGTCTGGGACAGTTATCTCAAGGGATTCCAAACTTCTGGCGACCGCAACGGTGATGGAGTCCTAGATCCGAAATATTTCATTCACGAGATGAATCTCACAGGATTCACGATTCCAGCCAATGGGCGCTGGGCTCTCGATCCATCCTTCGGTTCGATGCCCGACTCGAATTTCGACATCGATAACGACACTCTACTGAACGCTCTCGAAGCGCCCGACCGCTGGGATACCAACCCAGTCGACGACGATACTGACGGCGATATGCTCGCCGACGGCTGGGAAGTCTCGGCCTCGGAACGAGCAATCAGCCTAGGCCTCGTCGACAATAACTCACTAGACGCATTGGGGGCCCGAGGTCCGATGGACCCGCGCATGCCTGATTCGGACCTCGACGGCATCGATGATGGTGCTGAAGACTTCGATGGTGATGGTCTCAATAGAACCCATCTTCTGAACCGGTATTGTCCCGGGTGGAATGACCCACAGAACGCGGAGTGCCACATCGACCCGACGACTAACAGGGGTGGGAGATTCTACGACGACCTTGAGAATTACACCAATTACGAAGAATTCCAGAACGGCACCGACCCAGTCCTAGCAGATACGGATGGAGACGGCTGGTTCGATGGTTCAGAGGTCTATCATCAGGATCATGATGATGACGGAATGTGGTCAGGTTGGGAGTTCTACTTCGACTTCGATCCTTTCGATCCCGCCGACGCGCACATCGATTCCGACGGCGACGGCTACATGAATAAGTGCGAGAATAAATGGAATACGAATCCGAAGGATCCGACCAGCTTCCCGAGTCAAGGTGAACTGTGCAATAACAATTGATGCGCAATCGCTCTCCCCTCAGGATTCATCGTCTTTGCCTCGCTCGCGGATAACGGGTGAGCCGATGACTTGGTGGATTATGCCGACTACTGCGGACATCGGCTTTCGAGCATTTGCCAGCAGCCCGGGGGGGCTGCTGAGGGAGGCCGCGCTAGCTCTGCAAGGTATTCAGATGTCCGAGCGCGGCGCGGCGCTGCTAGACGGCCACATCCGCCACGTTGGCGAGTGGGCCGTGTCAGCGCCGACAGGTGACCTTGAACGAGGACTCGTCAGATGGCTCGAAGAGGTCCTCTATCAGGGATATGTGGAGAACAGATGGTTGGTAGAATCAGATTTGGTAATCGAAGATGATTGTATCCGCGCGCAGGTGCTGTGGGTGGATGCGCGCGATGTCGAACTCGAGGTCGAAGTCAAGGCGATTACTCTGCACGACCTAGTGGCTCGCGAAGTCGCAGCAGGCGAGGAAGTCGAAGGAGTGGAGGGTGTCCCGACCTTCGAAGGACCCGGCTGGATGGCGCAAGTCGTCCTAGATATCTAGAAT
>CAYFHB010000075.1:0-5978 GCA_964342705.1 uncultured Candidatus Poseidoniales archaeon | reverse complement strand
CTCAATCGTCGTGATGCCCAACCCAAGCAGCCTCAGCATGCAGGGTCTTGGACTTCACAGGCACAATCTTTCGGTAGACTTCGTAAGGACGGCGGCGCTCTCCAGCAACCGTCAACAGCCGCTCAAGAGCAATATCGAAATGCTCCTCATTTCGCAACAGAACAGGCTCAATAACCTCCCAATCCGCCTCCGTCAAATCGGTGAACTCGCCACCATTCAACTGCGAACTAGAGAGCCTGTCATGCGGATCGCGGACGTAAATCGCCCCACCGCTTGAAAGAGAAAACAGATTTCCACCGGGGTAAGGGGTCTCCAGCGCACTCATGCTCCCATCGACCCCGAACTTCAGCCCGTTGATGATAACGAAGCCACCGCCCTCAAGCGGATCGCCGGCCATGAAGGACTCAGCCAAGTAATCGAGGGCCGTACCGTTGATTACCAACTTTGGACCACCCACGGAGTTGATCATTGGGCGCCCAGCAGCATTGCCGAGAACGAACATCTCACCTCCCTTCGAGCCGTAGCCGTAGCACTGCCCGACATCGCCGTGAATTACCAGCTCGCCGGACTTGTGAATCTGCGCAATCTGATCCTGACCATTTCCGTGCATGTGAATCTTCATTCCGTCATTTCCACTGCCAAGATAATCTCCAGCCGCTCCCAAAACATCGATTCGAACATCGCTGGTTCCTCCACCGAAACCATTGCCGATGAATCTGTGTCCGTGGCAGTTGATTACGACGAATCGCTTCCAGCCCATCTTGTAGAGTTCGACTAATTCAAGGGCTAGCGATTCGACTCCTTCGATTGGATATGGGCGAGCGTCGACGACGATTGCTTGAGTGGCGCTCGCCGGCTCGGGCCGGTGCCCGAGAGTCTTCTGTCCTGCGTAGGAATCGCACGGGTTTGATGCGGCAGATGCCACCGTGCGAATCAAGGCAGCCTCCACCAAATCCTTCCAAACAGATTCTCGCAGGCTGCCGGAATCATAGCGACGGTCGAGGAGCAGAGTTAGGGTCGCCCAAACCCATTCTCTGCCCTTGTCTGCTGCTGCATCCTCGACCGCGTCGAGGCATGCGCGTGCCTCAGACCAATCCATCGATGGCAGCCCTGCAACCAGCGCATCGAAGGTGGCCCTTGGAGTGTCCAAGGTGAAAGCGTATTCACCAGCCGGAGCGACCTTGTAGTCACCCTTTGGTGTGGTGTCGACGATATTGCCGAACTTGTCTCGCATGACGAGGGTTTTCGAGCCGTCCGCATTCGGGGTGACGTCGAAAATGAAAGCGCCGCCGTCAGTATACGAACCGCCGCGCGCGTTCCAGTATTCGTCCGCCCTCCTCCAGAATCGCTGGTCCTCAGCCGCAAGTGACTCGAGAACAGCATCGATAACCTGCTTCTCGGAGCCGCAGAATGCGATTCCGACATCGCCGCGCTGGTAAGCGAATACCTGCGGGCGTAGCATCGATGTGTCGGTGATTCCAAGCAATCGATGCGTAGGCCCGTCCGATTGTGCGATGATGAAGAACCAAGGTCCATCGGGCGAGCCGTGGATGTGAGTCTTCTGAATCGCCTCATACACTTCCTGCTTCGATTCAGGCAGCATGACGAAGTCGAGTTCGCTGGTTGGAGCCAGGCTTTCGATGACGTGTTCGAGCGAATAGCCGTAAACGCGGCGATGTAGATCGAAAGCCAGTGCAGCAACCTCGGTATCGGTGAAGAACAGCGGTTCCATCCCTCGCTGGGCGAGGTAATCCTTCACCGAGACATAATTCGAGAAATCTCCGTTGTGAACCAGAGCACAGTCGATTCCCTGACCGAAGGGGTGTGCCCCGCCAGGGTGAGTTACTCTGCCTCGCGTAGGGTAGCGGTGGTGGCCAATCCAGACGTGTGCCGTCATGTCGTCGAGGTGGTAGTAGCGGATAACGTCCTCCGCATATCCGACGATTTTGAGGATGAGAATATCACGCCCGTGGCTCAAAACAAATGCGTCCGTGCGTCCGTCCTTGGCGTAAAACTCGACATTAATCGCGTGGGTTGTGTGGAAGGTGTATTCCTCTTCGACCGCGGCTCGGTCAGCCGCGTCGACAACCGCTGATAGGCTGTTTTCGATGAATTCGTCGACTGCAGATTTCTTCGGGGTGACGAAGTAGCAGACGACATCTGGGGGTTGTACTTCGAGTGCAGGCAAGTCTTGCTGCCAAGTTGGCATTGTTGGCATCTCGTGCTTGTGGTGGAGGTCGTATGAGTCCGCGATGAGGGCTTCGACACCGGCCCGGACATCGTTGTTGAGGTAGGCGACCGCGTAGAGGTAGGTCGTTTCTAAGGTTGCGCGGTCGGTACCGAATTGGGCTGGGTCGAGGCCGACCATTGCGACTCCGCCGCCCTTGCCATTGCCTCGGTTGCGCATCTGTTCGAGCGAGTCGAATAGGTGGCGACCGGCGACTGGGATTTCACAGGCGAGGCCGACTACTCCGCAGCCACCTTCTGCTGCATCTTCATCACGGCGCTCGAACTTGGGGTGGGCTGCCGTCATGCGGCGGCGTGCGTCGATGATTGTGTTCGGATCGATCATTCGTCCACCTCCAAACCGATTGCTGCCGCGCGCCCTGCGGCGCGGGCGGCTTCGTCCTTGCCCATGTAGCGCAGCAGGTCTGTGCGCCCGCGCAATTCACTGACATCCGAGAGTCCGAGTTGACGTAGGATGTCACGCAGCCGGTACTGCATGGCGCCGTAGAGATTGTTGAGTCGCTCTGCCGCCCAATCCGGCTGAACCCACTCTTGCAATTCGATATCAGTCGTGGTCAATCCCCATGGACATCCACGACCAGATGGGCCGCCCTCGCAGTTTGAACAACGGGTACAACCCAAACCGACGAGGTCGGTGGTTCCCAAGACACAGCCATCCGCACCGAGTGCGATTGCTTTGGCAATATCATCGGCGGTGCGAACACCGCCGCTGGCGATTAGGGTGACGCGGTCGCGTACACCCTCTGCTTGCAGGAATTTGTGCACCTTTGGAATCGCCAATTCAATCGGCATTGCGATATTCTTCTTGGCGATTTCCGGTGCTGCACCGGTGCCACCGTACGAACCATCGATATGGATGATATGCGCACCGGCGTAGAAAGAACCGACCGCGACCATGTCGACATCGTGAGGAGTGCTCACCTTGACCGCGAGCAATGCGGTCGGATTGACGGTCTCAATCCAATCCAAGTGCTTTGAGTGATCCTCGACCGAATAGGTCGAATGGAACGGGAAAGGACTGAACAGGCTGACGAATGGAACGCTACCGCGCAACTTCGCCACCTCTTCACCAGCCTTGGCCGCGAGAAGGTGTCCACCGAGTCCAGGCTTCGCGCCCTGCGCGTACTTGAATTCGACAATCGGCGCCGCCTGAATAGTATCTTCCTCGACGCCGAAATATCCTGTCGCAACCTGAGTGATGACATTCTCCTTGCACTCCATCAATTCCAGAGGGTAACCCCCCTCTCCTGTTGACATGAATGAGTTCCAGCGCGCGGCATTACGCGCGCGAGACATCATCACATTCACCGAGACCGAACCGTATGACATACCGCCGCCGTACCAGGGAATATCGCAGGTCAGTTTCTGCTTCGCATCACCGCGGCGGTTGAGGTCGAGCTTGGTTCCAATCTCCTCGGAATGCTCTAGCCATTCCCCCTCCGGTAGGAACTTGAAATCCAGCCTGTCGAATCCGCCGTCGGACTTTCCGGTCTTGTAATTGAGGCCCTCTGGAATCTCGCCTGTTTCTGCCATATACCAAGTTGAGAGAATCAATTCGTCAGTCCAGCGCGCATCGCCAAGTGCTTCTGGTGGGATGAAATCGCCCATCGCTCGCGCGCGCATTCCGTCTTGCAGCAAGCCGGTCGTCTTGGTCAGGAGTTCGGGGCTGGGTTCGCGCACGACACCCTTGTACGCATCTTTGAATTCACGCAGAATCGACATCAGGCAACACCTCCGCTAACATATCCCTCAATGCCTTCGAAGGCTTCGTCCTCAAGGTGGGATACGATCATTGAACGGCCGAATTCGCCGCGCAGTCGGCGCACTTCGCGGATTCCCATCGCGCCGAGGATTTCGAGCAGTTGGTCACGCCACGATGCGCATAGATTGGTGAGCCGCTGCTCGCCCCACTCTTGTGTCATCTTGCGAGGAAGAGTTCCCTTGACGGAGTCGCGGTCGACGAGAGAACCTTGTGACCGGCCTTGCAGTGCGAAGAGGACTGGTAGGTCAAGTGCGACCGCGTCGAGTCCGCTGATGATAGCCTTAGGCAGGTGGTCGGCGCTGACGATTCCGCCTGCTCCGATGAGGGTGACCATGTCGCGGCAACCCTTCTCGATGAGCATGAGGTGGGCTTCCTTGAGTAGTTCGGAGACGAATCGGCCGTCATCGAATCCGCGGCCTTGCAGATCCGCGTTTAGATGGACGACGTCGACGCGGTTGTTGACCGCCTTCATCAGGCGCTCTTGCCAGCCATCGGTTGTGCAAATTCGAACACCGAGGAGGGCATCCGTTGCGCCTCTAGCGGTGGCTATAGCTTCCTTGTCCCAGCCGTCGAGATAGATGAGGCGAGCGGCCGGGAACATTCCGGCCATTTCTGGTGCCTTCTTCGACACGACCGGAACGATGTGGGGGGAGTCAAAGCCCATCTCGATGACCTTGGCTGCTGGCAGGCATGCCAGTGTGTCGATGCGCTTGCTCGTCGATTCGAGCACCTTGACCATCTTGGCTGTGCCCAAATCTCCTGGCGGCACATCGAATATGAATGGGACTTGGATGGTGAACATGTTCGGAGTCTTACCCTCAAGATTGCCCTCGGAATCGAAGGTGAGGTGCATTGGCTTGGTTCCGATATCGACTGATGTGCCGATGAGTTCGCGGCCGTGGATTCCATCTCGGCTGGGGCGGACGATCTCTGACATATCCGTCAACATGCCATCGAATCCAGGTCCGCCAAATCGGCCGCGGTAACCCTGCCCACGGACAGGTACCATACCCTTCTTCGCCTCTTCATCGATTGCTGCGATATGTCCGTGGGTTGTGTACGAATCACCGAGCTCGAGCAACTCGGGATTCGGCAGCACCTTGACGAAATCTGGATGCTGGACGGTGCAGCGAAGACAACCGACGCATAGCTTAGGGAGTGGTAAGAAACCCCCCACAGGACCCGAGAACACACCGTAAGTGCATGGACGAGAAAGTATTACGTCAGGCTTCATGCCGTAGTGAATGACCTCGGAGAGGATGAATTTCGCCAGCCCTACCTTGCCCACCTCGACTAAGAATCGGTGAGGCAAGGGGTCGACATCGTCGACCTCCTCAGTCTCGATATGATAGCGATGGTATTGGTCTGCGAGTTCTCTGCCAATTCGGGCTGATTCCGCTCCGAATCTGTCCAGTGTTAATGCACTCGATGCGGCTGATGCCGCGCCCCCTGTAGTCGACTCAAGCATACTGCTCACTCCAATACCGGCAGTGCTGTCGCGCCCATGATATAATCATTGGTGCAATCGTATACAAAAATGTGTTAAAACCGATAGAAAATTAGGATTTATTTAGAAATATGCTCCGAATGCACACTATTTTCATTATTTTCTATACATTTGTATAATTCACTCTTCGATTCTAAACAATGGGTTCGTCAATCGTGCAATCTCACAGACTGCAGGCCCTCAGGGCCTATGTTCTGAGCAAGTTGAAATGCAATTCTCGTCGTACCTTTTCCATGAGTCTAGCCGAGGCGTGGAATATCCCAGAGTTCCGACGTTTGTTGATCGGGAACGGCGTCAACATGCTCGGCAGCTCCATCTTCATTATTGGCATGGGGTGGACTATAGCAGAGGTGGGTGGACCCAAGGCATACGGCATGGTTTTCACCGCCTATTTTCTTGGACACCTTCCTTTGCTATTTTACGGAGGCATGGTCGTAGACAGAATGCCGAGGAGAACTGTTG
>CAYFHB010000074.1:0-6040 GCA_964342705.1 uncultured Candidatus Poseidoniales archaeon | reverse complement strand
ACTTCGTCGGCACAACCCCATGAGAGGGTTACACCGGCACCGCCGTGTCCGTAATTGTGGATGACGGGGGTGCCGTTGGCGAGGATTTCTGATTCGAGACGGACCTCACTTCTTGATGGGCGTAAGCCGACCGCTTCACCGACGATGCGGCTGCGGTCGAGTTCGGGCCAGACCGCTTCACATTTTTCGAGGATGGTCTCGCGGTCAGCCTCGCTGATTTCGAGATTCCAATCGTCGACTTGCGCGGTTCCACCGAGCACGGTCACGTCTCGGCGTGGAATCGTGTAGGTGAGAGTCTCCGGATGTTGGTCGTAGCGGCCGAATCCTGGGTCCTGTTCGATGTATATGACTTGGCCGCGGACGGGGCGCAGGTCGGTATCATCACAGAGTTCACGCGCCCCGATTCCAGCGCAATTGACAACGAGGTCGCACTCGAGGTCGGTAAGATCTGCGACCTCGCCGCGCTCGACATTGCCACCTAACTCTTTCACGCGCGCGAGAAGCCACGGCATGTAATGCGGCATCTCAACTACCGGCGATTCAAATTCCCAGCCGAATACCCAAGGTTCGGGAATTTCATCCGAATCCAGCAAACGGAAGAAGGTGATATCATCTCGCCATCCAGGTAATTCTGTCCTCTCGCGAAGATACTCTCGCCCGAGCCGCATGGTAATCCCAGCATTCGGATTATCCTCTAGCAACCGAACCAATTCTGCGTAGGTTTCCGCACCCCAGCGATCAGTCTTCTCAATGGGGTGCGCCAAGAATGGATACCAAAACGCAGCAGCCCTATCAGAAACCAAATCGGGCGAGAACTCAGCGGCGATAACCCTCACTTCGTAACCAGCCTCCAGTAGACGGACGGCGCAACTCAGCCCCGACACCCCTGCGCCGACAACCACACACCGCATATCCGACCGCTCACCTAACCACTCCTTCACATTCGCGGTCAGCAAGTGTCTTGAGTGACCCCACGATGTCGTATCGGGTTACGAGTATGCCGAAGGTGAGGAAGCCAAAGTCGGGTTGGTATGTGCCGCGCAAGAAGAAGCGTCGAACAGGCCCCAGAGTCGCCCCCAGCGAGAAGGGCCTTCCTCCCTGCCCAGCCTGTGGAGAATGGAGTATGCAGAAGGACAACAACCGCGTCGAGCTCTACTGTGGCGCCTGTGGCGCTATCATGGGTTCGAGTTGATTTTCGTCTGAACCCTGATATGGGTCGGTGTTAACCGAGTGCCGCCGCAGTGATGAGGAACCGCACCGGATGTCTTGGGCATCGCGAGTGATGGGCGATCTGAGCGGCACTCGAGTGAGTCCGATGTCAAGAATCGTCGTCGATGCCAATGGCAAGCGGTATCGGATGCAGGATCCCGCTCCATTGACACCTGCACCCGAAGGCATTCGATTGGCAACTGAGAGTAAACCTTGGCGGAATTATTGGCGCATGCTCGGTACGGTGATTCTTGCTTTCGTGGTCATTTGGTTTGGTGTTTCAATAGTGGTTGCGGGTGCGATTTACAATGATTTTATTCTCTCCGGATTGGGAGCGTTCTGCTCCATTGCACCCTTGCCATTTCTCATCATGCTTTACAGACCTAAGATGGTCCACGTTCGTCTAGCGGTCCCCGACCCTTCCGGCAATACTCACCACCCTCTTCCCGAGGGCGGATCACTCATGACTCCTCAACCCTCATCCTTCCAAAGATTTCTGACTCCAGACGACTCAGTTCTGGATATGCCGCCGCTTAGGCAGGTTTGGGGTGCCTTCCTAGTGACTGTAATTCTCGGAGTTATTCTCTCTGTTCCACTATTGATGTCATTGCTGAGTGAGAATGAAGATTCATTCATCCTAGTCTACATTCTATCGTTCGTACCTGTGATGCTTCTCTGCATAGCTGCCTTCTCGATTCCTGTGTTCGCTTGGTGGGCAACTTCCTCCAAGGTACTTGGTCTGCCGACGCGCCGTCGTGACGCTGAGGCTTGGCTGATCGCTGGCATGGCCTCCGCACTTCCTGCCCTGCTGGTCAATTCCTTCGTATTCCCCGCACTGCTACCCGGGGGCTTGTCCTCGGAGAGCGTGTGGGCGCTGACAGCGACAATCAGCGCGCCAGTTGGCGAGGAGATCTTCAAAATGTTCGCAGTCTGCATGTTTTTGCCTATGATTAGAAATGCCAAAAAGGGCTTCCAAGTAGGTTTTACAGTTGGGTTGGGATTCGCCCTAATTGAGAATCTCAGTTACATCATGGGTAGCGGTATCTATGGTGCGATAACGCTGACAATGACCACGGTCGTTCGTGGAATTGGCTCGATTCCAGCCCACGCATTGTGGACTGGAATAACTGGGTTTGCTATCGGTTCTCTCGCTCAATCTCAAGATGCAGATAAGCGAGCGAGTTGGATATTTCGAACGCTGAGCATCAAGACCGTGGATTTCGCTGAGAATCTGGGATTTGATGTCGATGGTGATGGTGATCACTCAGGATATGATGCTGAGAGGCACACTCTGCAAGAGATGTTGTCGATGGAGGATGATGACCGGGCGGCTTGGAGTCTCATAGACCCAGAAACTGGCATGCCAATCGAACACGAAGGATCGGAACAATTGGAAGAAGTAGGCGAGTACCTTGTCACGGCATCTCACGCTGCCGAGTTTAGGGCGGAGGATGGCCTACTATTACTGCCTCCGACCGCGGTTTGGGCTTGTTTACTAATCTCGATTGCCGGCCACGCATTCTGGAATGGCACGAGTGTCGCAATCGAATTCATCGGTCGATCATTTTCACTGGGATTTGGTGGAACCCTTGCACTCTCGTTGATTTGGACTGCCATTCTAATCATCGTCCTTCTATTCCTCGCTCGTGGGGTTCTCAAAGGAGTCCGTTCTCTGCCATCAAGTTGAGTTAACTGGGGGAATCCTTCATCATCCTCTGTTGTCGGATTGAGGCTGAGGACGCATGGAACTAACCTCTGACCAGATGGTCTCCATCGGCTTAGTCGTTGGACTGATGTTGCTCTCTGGCGCCCGAGGAATGCTCAATCGAAGTGGGCTCATCGCCGCTGCGACAGTTGGGCTTTCGGTATCATTGCTGGGCCATTGGACTTGGTTGGCGATTCTCATCGTCTTCCTTGTAGTGGGTTCTCTTGCGACATTGTGGCGCTACGATGAGAAAGCAGCACTTCGCATAGCTGAGGATAACAAGGGCACACGCGGCTGGCGCAATGTGATGGCAAATGGTGGAGTCGCTGCGGGTGTGGCTGTGGTAAATTACGCGATGGGTGAACCAGAATGGGCGTACTCGGCTGCCGCTGCTTCGATCGCGGTTGCTGCTTCTGACACCTTGGCATCAGAGATCGGCAGCCTCGACCCAAGGACTCGAAGCATCATCAATCTCGAGGCGGTGCCCGCCGGAACCAATGGTGGAATGTCGGTGCTTGGGACATTTGCAGCACTCGCGGGCGGGTTACTCATCGCGGTGATGGCAGTCACTCTCGCCTCCATTACTAGTGTTACCACACCGCTGGTGACGCTTTTCGTTCTCGTCACTGTGATAGGTTGGTTAGGTTGCCAAGTCGACTCAATTCTTGGAGCGCTATTCGAGAATAAGGGACTCATCGGCAAGCACACAGTAAACTTCCTCGCCACACTGTCTGGAGCTTTGATGGCGATAATCGCCCATTGGCGCTTCCTCTAAGGAGGAAGCGAATCGAAGAACCCCCCGATTAGGGCATTTCACCAGCGCGAGAAAGCGCGGGGTTTGAATGCCGGTCCGATGGGCGAGTGAGCAGGAGAGTAGCCGATGCAGCAGCCGAGGTTCTTTGCTGGAGTGATGTTCCTACTACTTCTGGGAACCCTCGCCGCAGGAAGTTCCGCGGCTCAGAGCAGCGAGGAATTCGGCCCCGGCCTCGACTTACAGGTCCCTGATTCCCACAATATCTTCCTCCATGGAACTGAAGAAGATCCAGAGTTTCGCCGGGATTGGCCGATTCTGACTGGTATCCCTGGAGGCTCGGCGAGTTTCTCCAAGACAGCGGGAGCTCCTCAGACCCTAGTTCAGGTCGAGGGAGCGCCGGTACAAGAAGCGCTTTCCCTCAATGGAACAGTCACAGTGGACCTCTACGCCTCGTTGGAGGCGAAGTCACCAATCTGTCGTCAGACCAACATCCTCCCCGGCTCCCCAGCTGGTGCTACGACCCGCTTCATCATCACTCTCATCTGGGGTTCCTACAGCCTGCTCAACGGCGAGTCAACCAATGTGGTGACGATGGAGGAATCCTATACTGAATCGCACTTATTCAGCATCTCAGCTCCAGTCCAAGATGTCGACTTGAGTCCGGGCGACTCGATATCTATGCGCATCGAAGTCCAACACGATTGCGTCCAACCGGGTTCCTTGTGGTGGGGAACCTACGATGCGCGAAGCGGAATCACCTACACCGGTGACCTAATTGACCCGCGTTTGGAACAGGTCACCGACTCAAACCGAATTACCCGAATCGAATTCACTCCGATTTCACCTTGGGGGCCCGACGACTTCTCAGAACAAATCATCGAGGTCGTCGGTCCTATGGCTGATTACGAATCTATGGTCCACGGATTCGGTCAGGAAGATGAACGCCTCGAGCACTTCGAGTCACCTCACTCATTCCGAGTGGGCGAGGCGAATCGAACCGTCCTGACTTGGTCGACCTCGAATCCTCTGGTACCCGGTCTCTACATGATCGATGGGTGTTTTACCCTGCAAGACCAGAATCCTGCCGAACCCTGCGATGTCGTCGCCGTGCTAAAATTCGAGGTCGCAGAAGACCCACAGGCTCTGCTGAGCGGAACTTGGGTCGCCTTCCTCATTCCTCTAGGCGTCATCGCTTGGCTCGGCGCCTCGATGCGAGAAGCGATGCTTCCACTCCCCGCCTACGCTATCATCCTCGTTCTGGCAATAGCCAGCGTAGGCCCTGCAATCCACCTGCCAGACATCGATGCCAACGCAGCGCGTTCGGACGGCGCAGCTCCTTCCTTCACCCTGCTTCAACACGGCGGCGAGGGCTCGGTTTCACTTGCAGACCTGCTTTCTGAATCCGACGCAGTGGTCATCGGGATGTACGTCCCAGGTTCGGCCAATGCGATACGTCAAGCCAATGATTTCCGTATGGCCGACGATCTTATCGACAGCGAAGTCACTTTCATCCAAATTGCGACTGGCGCCGGCGTCAGAGCAGTAGACTTGGATGCTCACGCAGCCAGCATCAATGGCTCTTGGCCACTACTGATGGACAAGGCTGATTCAAGCGTCGGTAAAGCCTTCCCCAGCGGAGCCAGCGATGCTGTCATCATCATCGACGCAGCAGGATTCGTCACCGATTGGGCTCCGGGGACGTATTCCAGTTCTGAAATCGCAACTGCCGTCGAGGAGGCGGGCAAGGGCTCTGGCCACAGCTTCCTCGACCCGCTGACCATGTTATGGAGCACCGCACTTCTCCCCCTCTTCGTACTCGCCATGCCAAGAGAGCGCAGATACATCGAACCCGACGAGGTTCTCCTCCCCGGTTCTGGCGTCCTCCTCACCCTCCTCGCCGCAGGCTTCGGCTTCGCCATCTGGGCAGTCCCAATCGCCCTCCTCGCCGCAGTTGGCCTCGGAATGATTTGGATATGGATCGAGGTCGCACTCGCTGGACTACTAGCCTATCACGGCTTTAGGACGCTTACCAAGGGGCGCATTCCTGAGATTGATTGGATCGCTGGAAAATTGCATTCTGCGCTGCCCCAAGCATACCAAGATTGGCGTAAGGCCTCGTCATTTAGCGACGATGTCCATCTTGGAATCTGGGTTGCTTGGCTCATCTGGCTCCGCACTCCTGATATGGTCGCACAAGGGGTCGGCTCGGTTGCGCGCACTGGTGTTCTTGGAGTTGTACTCGCTTTGGCGATGTTGGTTGGACTAATCCTCGCCGCGGGCCTGGCCGTGGTTCTGGCTCGTGGAATCATCAGCGTGACAGGCCCGATTCCTCGGACACTGGGTAGTCTCAGCGTTGGCATCCGTCCGCGGGC
>CAYFHB010000073.1:4458-6075 GCA_964342705.1 uncultured Candidatus Poseidoniales archaeon | reverse complement strand
TTGAGCGAGTCGAGGCGCTCCTCGAGCGCCTCGGCAATCCACAGAATGAATTTCCTTCCATCCATGTCGCCGGCACCAATGGAAAGGGGTCGCTTTGCGCACTCCTCTCGGCTGGTGCCGCGGCCAACGGCTTGCGCGTTGGCTTGTTCACGACACCACATTTGGTGCTCGTCGAGGAGCGCATTCGAGTCGATGGTCGGCCAATCGAGGAGACTGATTTCGAACGCTGTGTGGCGGCGGTACGGTCGGCGGCTGAGGAAGAAAGAGTCGAGCCGACCTTCTACGAGGTAACCTTCGCCGCCGCCATGCTGCATTTTGCACAGGAGGGCGTCGAGCGTGGAATCATCGAGACCGGCTTGGGCGGTCGAGGAGATGCTACGCGCCTCGTCGATGCAGATCTATGCGTCATCACCACGATTTCGATGGATCACGCTGAAGTCCTCGGTGAAACTCTACCCGAAATCGCCCGTGAGAAAGTCGGCATTCACCGACCCGGCGTTCCTCTCATCGCCCTCGAACCCGAACAGCCGGATGTGACAGCGGTTCTCGCGGAGGTTGCGGGGGATGATCTCTACCTTCACACCCGCGACCGCTTCGAATCGCCATGGGAGAGATGGACACTTCTGGCACATTGGATAGGGTTGGCGATGGGTTGGAATGGCGAGGAGCCGACCTGCGTCTGGCCAGGTCGCTCCCCTAATTGGCGTCCTCGCGGCGTCAGCCAACTCGTCAGATTCTGCGCCGCCCACAACGACGAGGGATTCGAAGCAGAATTACGTCGAATCGAACAGCCTTGCGTCATCCTTGTCGGCATGTCGCAAAAACACGATCTCTTGCAAGCGACAGGCTCACTGACAAGCGAATTATGCCATTCGAATGTATTCCGTCACATCGTTGTGACGAAGCCGACATCGGGCCGCCTGCCCGCTGTCGAACCAGCCGACCTAGCCGCCACGATATGCGCCGGCCGGCTCGACCCCCCACTCATTCTGGAAGACACTATCCAAGCCTTCGAGTGGGCAGAAACCATGGCCCAGCAGGCGGGAATAGAGTTGGTCGTCATGGGGAGTATCTACCTTATTGGCGATATCCTGGCACATTGTGCGGAGCAGTCTGGTAGCGACCTTCGCGACGAGTTGACCGTGCATTGAGAGTCAAAAGGGATGACCCTCTTCGGTGGCTGCGCATGTCCTCCAAGGCCGACGACAAGGTGGAAGTGAAAGTCACCGTCGAGTCGAAAGACACGAGCTCCAAAGTCATCCTAATTATCCTCATCCTAGTGCTCACCGGACTGATGATCGCGGTCATGGCAAAGGGTGGTCCGGAGGCGCTATTGCGCGATGGCGAGAGTGGTGTTGGCAATTGCGGCGACGGGATTGACAACGACAAGGGTGGTCAGGCCGACCGTGACGATCCTGATTGCTATGCCAATCCTGAGGTCTGGGAGGGCTATGACCCGAACCGGTCGGAGGCGAATCGAGATAACGACCCTCCCGGCGGTCGACCCTGAGGTGAAAGCATGAGTGAGAAGTGGGATGCACGTTTTATCGACCTCGCCAAGCACATTTCGGATTGGTCGAAGGACCCCTCTACGAAGGTTGGATGCGTCGTGGTTGG
>CAYFHB010000073.1:0-4358 GCA_964342705.1 uncultured Candidatus Poseidoniales archaeon | reverse complement strand
ATGATGTTCGAGGCTGGCCTTCGAATCCGCTCAGTCTGAGAGCATTCCCCACAGGTCTTCGAGGTCCGAGTGGAGTTCTTCGATAGCGCCGTCGTTGATGAGAATCATATCGGCGAGGGCTGCTGTCGCATCGAGAGCTTGACCGGACTCGTCCTTTGCGACCGCTTCTGACTTCTCCTGAGCGAAGAAGGTCTCGCGGTCGAGCGCGTCGCCCGCGCGGGCACGCGACTGGGCTCGCGCCCAACGTGCCTCCATGCTGGCGCGCACTTCGATTAGAACGAAATCATCGCGCGCGCGAAGCGCTTCGACTTCTCCAGGGGTGCGGATGGAGTCGATTACAGCGTCCGCACCATCGAGACGCTCGAGGAGCATCTCGGCAAGAATTCCTGCGCCGCCTGCGCGGCGCAGTTCACGCCCACCTTCGATGAGAGCGGCTCGCGATTCAGTAATTCCCTGCTCGTGCAGGTGGGCGCGTATCGAATCAGAACACGATTCACTGACCAATCCCTTGCCGACGAACCAAGCTACGACCGTGGATTTGCCGGAGGCGTTTCGACCGGTCAGCCCAATCAGCATGGCGTGTCGTGGCGGTGGGTGTCCATATCGCTTTCTGAGCCGCAGGCCTATCCCCAATAGCGGCGTGTTTTGGCGTATTGCAACTCTGCATTGTGAATTGCACGCAGCAATTTGATCCGGTCTCCTCGGGTATGCCCACGAAGCAACCTCGTCGCCGTACCCTCTGCCACTCCTCGTGCCATCATCGCGAGGACTGCGTCGTGGCCGTGGGTTCGAATGAGTTCGGCGTTTTTCTTCATGCGCCCGCGATCCTTTGGGTCGGTGCTCTTGATCCAATCGACTAGCATCGATTCCATTCGCTCGGGGGCGCATGCTCGCATCGTGCCGCTGCAGCCGGGGCAAGGCTCGATGCGATCCTCCATTCTGCCCACGCGCTTGCGCGTCTTGTCTTTGCAATTGAGACAGATGAGGACGCAGCGTTCTGCGAGTAGGCGCGTTTCGAGACGCTCGCGGAGTTGTGCGTCCGACCAAGCTGGAAGCAGCAGGTCGCGCTCGGCCTTCGGAGAGAGTCCGAGCGGGCCTGTTGGTGTGTGGATGACTTCGACGCTTCCCGCTTGAATCTCGCGGATGAGATCCATCGTACCCTCGATATCCATCCGCTCGTGGAAGAGTTTTGACAGCGCTTCCTCGACAACCGGTGTACCTCGGTAGCGCTGCATCAGACCCTGCAGATTGACTCGGCGAGGGTCTGCTGCCTTCTGCAGAACCCCCATCTTGCGGGCCACTTGCACAAGGCGCCAGCGCAGGGCTCGACCGTTTGGTATGGTCATGCGAAGAATGGTATCAAGGGCTTCAGGGCTGGTCTCGGTCAGCCACTCCATGACATGCCCTGCGGTGGTTCCTGGGACGCGGAAGGCGATGCGGTAAGGGTCGATGAGTGTGGTTCCCATCTTGCCTTCGCGCATCGAGCCCATGGCTTGGATGAAGTGGGCGAGAGTCTCGTTGATTTTGCTTCCGCGGCAGGTGTTGAGGATGATAGTATTCTTTCGATTCTCGATAGTCAAGGTTGTGTCCGTTGGTAGTGATTCTGCCGCATCAAGGTGCTGTGCGACCGCGTTGAGCAGGTCTGCGCGCGCCTCGTCGGATAGAGGATATTCATCGAAATCGATGTCGGTTGGGCCGGCTTCCATCGTGCCTATTGCGCTGGCTGCACTTCGGCGCAGTCGGCCGACTTCGAGTGCGACTTCGATTGGAACCGGTGGCAATTCGCCGGCCCAGACAGGCGCTTCTCCAGTATCCTTTACCGGAGCGACGAGAAGTTCGGTCTGCTCAGGGTCGGCGTCGACTATCATCCAGGTTCGTCCGGCCATGACGAATCTGCGGGGTCGGCCGGCCTCATCTTGGCCAGTGTCGTTTAGTGAGAGGACGAATGCTTCGTCGACGCTGCCCAGAGTCTTGCGAGTGACAGCATCGCGGACTCGGTAGGAGATCTCGTCTGGAATCATCGAGATGTGTTCGGTGCGGTTGCGGCCGAGGCGACCAGCGGGGGAGAACCAGCCGTTTTGGTGAATCTCTGGGATGTGGGGGAGCATTGCTCGCAGCCATTTCTGCTTGTCCTCGTCGGCGTGTTCCTCGTCCCATGGTGGGCGCTCTGGTGGGACTGAGTCGTCCGGTTTTGCTCCTGCATTGGCTTGACTGGCCAGTCCTTCCCACATCCTTGGATGCCAGATGGTTGGGTCGGATTCCGCTGGCTCGTCGATGAGGCGGAGCAGCCAGCGATCGTCGAGGACGCGCAGGACAGCGAGGGTATCGTCCTCGTTCCACTCACGGAAGATGGTCGAGCGACGCAGCAATTCAGTGGCTTGAGCGATTGGTACCACTCCACGCTCGGCGGCCATCTGCAGGAATTGGTTGGCGGCGACTATGCCGGGGTCAGTTCTCCACTCTACACCCTCGAGTTCGCCCGCCATCGCTCGGCGGGCGATGACTGCGCACTCGGCGATATCGTCAATCTCCCATGCCAAGACATCGCCTCTGCCGGTTCCGCCGAGATGGTGCTCGGCGCGACCGACGCGCTGCAGCATTCGATCGACTGCGCGTGGGCTGTTGAGTTGGTGGACGCGCCGAATCGCTCCGATATCGATGCCGAGTTCTAGGCTCGATGTGCAGATTAGGCCGTGCAATTCACCGGCTCGCAATGCCTCTTCCATCTCGCGCCGGGTCTCGGCAGCCAAGCTGCCGTGGTGCACACCGACGGTAATCTCGGGAACGATGGATGCCAAGCGTTGGGCTACGGTTTCGGCGGCCGAGCGCGAATTGACGAAGACCAGCGAGGGCGAGTCCTCAATCAGCGTGTGCGCGAGGTGCCTAAAGGCTGCAATCGACTTGGGAGAAATCGCCCATTCACCAGCCAGTAATTCATCCTCGGGTGAAGGTGTTTCTCGATGAACAGTGACCTTCGTGGTCCGCGGTGCCGGCCCGAAAATTGGCTCGGCATCGGCCGACATCCACCGAGCGACTTCTGCCGGATTTCCAACCGTCGCCGAGAGGCCGATGCGCTGAGCGCGACCTAGTGTCCCCTCGAGGGCGCCGATTCGCTCCAACCCGATCAAAAACTGGGCACCGCGCTCGCTAGCAGCCATGTCGTGGACCTCATCGAGTACCACAGCCCGCACGCCAGCAAGGTGCTCGCGCAAACGACTCCCGAGTAGCATAATCTGGGCAGTTTCGGGAGTCGTCACAAGCAGATTCGGCGGATTGCGACTCTGCTTGGTCCTCTCCTTCTGGCTCGTATCGCCGTGCCGCAGTCCAACGCTCAAACCCAGCGGTTCAAGCAATCGAGCTAATCTGCGATCGATATCACGATTTAACGCGCGCAGCGGAGTGACATAGAGAATCGACAGGCCTTCCCATCCTTCCGCCAGCGCTCTCGAGGCGAGAGGCAAAACCGCCGCCTCGGTCTTCCCGCTACCGGTTGGCGCGACCAGAATCCGGTCGCGACCGGCGACCAAGTCAGCGGTCGCCGCCTGCTGAACAGGAGTCAACTCCCAACCGCGCTCATCGACCAGCGCACGCACCTGCGGGTGCAAGAGGTCGAGCGCTCGGGAGCCGCCCACATCGTCAGACATCAGACGGCTCCCGCCCGTCGCTGTGCCATGAATCAATGGGTCGACGCTAACCAGCCATCATCCGACTCCGTCGCGCCAGAATTTCTAGTAATCATTGACCGATTTAGCACTCGCAGCGAACATCAATCAATCGGAACGTAGCGCGATAAGGGAAATATCACAGGAGCGCGGCGTCGAAGCGATGGCAGGGCCGTTCAAGCGCATGAACCGGGCATTGAACCGATGGTGGATGAGTCGAAGGGACAGCCATTACCAAATCGTCTCGGCGACGGCGATTCTATCCACCGCTGCGACGCTTTGGGGGATTCTCTTTCTCTTCATTCTCGATGGTACGACCGATCCCACCAAGGCTGCTTATGTTCCGTGGAGTTGGGCTGGGCTGATTGTCGGAGGGCTCGTCGCCTTCTGGGTCCTACCGGAATTCTTCGTATATCTGGGTCACAAGGCTTCCCTCGATGATATCTTGTTGCTCGATTCGCGGCCCGAGGTTCTCAGGCGACGTAAGGAGGCTGAGGAGGCTGCTGATATGCTCGGGCCGCGTTATCAGGCGCACCTCGTGCGCCTGTACAATGAGATGGGAATCAAGGTCAACGCCCGCTTCAGGCATATCGCCCCTGCGGGTTCAGCGCAAGTGGCTGCGAGTGCAGCAATAGCGGAATCTGACGCGACGGAGTCGGATGATGAGTTCGCGGAACCATGGGATGATATCGAGGT
>CAYFHB010000072.1:0-6089 GCA_964342705.1 uncultured Candidatus Poseidoniales archaeon | reverse complement strand
AATTACTACGAATTATCGATTCCTTATCGCGCGCCCTTCGGCTCAGGCATACTCGCTCTGCTAATGTTCGCTTTCATCGCCACGATGGTTTGGGGAGGACTCGGATTCACCCTCCGCGCCATGTTTGACGATGAGGGCGGAGTCATCGGCTTGCCCGAGGACCATACCGACCTCGTTAACGAGGAGGGGCCCTGATGTCCGAGGGTGGCTCAGACGAGTTCAGCGGGCGCCTCGGCCTAATCTTCGCGACCATCGGCGCGGCCATTGGCACAGGCAATATCTGGCGCTTCCCGCGCATGGTCGGCGCTAACGGCGGCGGCTCATTCCTCGTGCCGTGGCTAATTTTCCTGTTTCTTTGGTCGGTGCCGCTGATCATCGCTGAGTTTGCTCTGGGCAAGCGCAGCCGAACTGGAACCGTTGGAACATTCCGCATCTTTGCAGGCCGTCGCTTCGCATGGATGGGTCTGTGGACGGCCTGGATTTCGACCGCGATTGGATTCTATTACGCGGTCGTGACAGGATGGTGCATCAATTACTTCCAGACCGCCATTCGCGGAGGTCTTGGCAGCGAAGTAGACACTGTCGAGGTCTGGAATTCATTCCTACAGAATCCATTGGAAGTCATTTTCTTCCAAGCGATTGCAGTTGCGATCACGATGCTGGCCATCTGGAAGGGTGCGAAGGCCATCGAGAAGGTCAATGTCGGCCTGATGGTCTCCCTGTTCATTCTGCTATTTGCAGCACTCTTCTTGGCCTTCGTTATGGACCTCGACGACGGCAGCCTCGATGGCTTCGTCTACATGTTCAGCATTCAACCTGAGTATCTCATGCAGCCGGAAACTTGGATCAACGGCCTTTCTCAATCCGCATGGTCATGTTCGGCCGGAATGGGTATGGCAATTACCTACTCAGTCTACATGCGCAAGGATGAGGATACAACCCTCAACGCGGCAACGATGTGCCTCGCAAACAACAGTATCTCCATCATCGCCGGACTGACAGTGATGATGGCGGTCTTCGCCGTCGTCGACGACCCTCTAGCAGCTGTTAGCGGCGGCTCGAGCGCCATCACATTCCTCGTGCTCCCCGAAGTATTCGCCCAAGCACCCGGCGGCCCCATCGTGCAATTGGCTATGGTGACGATGTTCTTCCTCGCCCTTTCATTCGCCGCCCTAACCTCGATGATTTCCACAGTCGAGCTGTGCGTGCGAAACTTCGTCGACCACGGAATCGACCGCCCACAGGCGGTCGGCTTCACATCAATCGCAATCTTCCTCTTCGGCCTACCGAGCGCAGTGACGTGGATTTTGGTGGACGGTTCGACCGGTGTGGCATTCCCGCAATTCTTGGAAGTTCAGGACCACATTTGGGGCTATGGACTGATGTTCAGCGGGCTGTTCATCGCTTACTCAATTTGGAAGTACGGCTGGAATCGTTACCGCGCTTGGCAAGATGAAAACGACCTTTCAGGGTTTGATTTACAGGATTATCTCGACCATGGAGTCTCGTCTTTCCGCGACGATTTCATCAATACGGGCGACAATGACTGGTGGATTGGAAAGTGGTGGGATTACATCATGTATCTCGGATTCCCGTTGATGTTCAGCGTGCTGATTCTGTCGTATTTCATGGACATGCTGGTCAATGTCGACAATCCGTGGGACCCGACGAATGCGAATGGAATCTCGATCATTCTGCTCTTCTGGGGAATCACCGCTGGCCTGTTTATCACCTTCAACAACCGAATGCTCGTCAACCGCATGGTCCCGACTACGGACGACCCGTGGATTCTCGCCGTGTTGTCTGGGAATTACACGCTTGAGCCGCGCCCTCTCTTCCGCAATGTACCAGAGGGCGCGCAAGTCCCCATCGATATGCTTCCTGGTGGGGACGACCCCTTCGTTGTCGGCGTTGGAGAGGCTTTGCCTGCTACCTTCGTGGATGATAATGGGGAGACGAGGTCGCATACCGGTGCGGGTCTCGAGGCAGAACTTGCTTGAGAGGGACGACGGTGCTAGTCAGCGAGGACTATCCTTGGTCCAAACTGCTGTATGAATACGTGATTTACATCCTCGTCGGCTGTATCAATGTCGCCATCTTCTTCGGGCTTTACTGGATGCTCTACGAAGTCGATCTGCACTCTACATATCGTGCTGGTAGCGCGTGGGCTTTGGCTTACTTCATCAGCACTTGGCAATCGCATTTCCTGCATCGCTGGCTGACCTTCGAATCAGGCTCTGATTACCGGCGAAGTCTAGTCGTCATGGTGTTGATTTACAGTGTATTCTTGGCTATCTCAACCGCTTCACAAGCCTACTTCGCCGACACGCAGGGGTACAATCACTGGGTGGTCTGGGGAGCCAACACGGGAGCCTTCGGCTTCCTCTCATTCCTCAGCCTGCGCATCTTTGCCTTCCCTCTCTCGGATGGGCGTGTGAGCCGGCAGGAACGGCTCGAAGTGTATCGTGAGAGCCGTAGGTCTTGAAGAACGGCCGGTGGCCCCTGCGGCTCATGGCTCAGGGCGTTCGCGGCACGCGCGATTTCTATCCTGAGGATATGCGCGTGCGTAATTGGCTCTTCGAGCGCTTTCACGCGGCTGCGCGTGCGCACGGATTTTCCGAGTACGATTCACCGGTTCTCGAAAGCGAGGAACTCTACACGCGCAAAGCGGGCGAGGAGATTGTCGGCCAATTGTACAATTTCGAGGATAAGGGCGGGCGACGAGTGGCGCTGCGGCCCGAGATGACGCCCTCGCTGGCGCGGATGGTTATGGCGAGGGCGGGCGCTCTGGCGCTTCCCATCAAGTGGTATTCGATCCCGCAGTGTTGGCGTTACGAGAGAACCCAGCGAGGTCGCGGGCGTGAGCATTACCAGTGGAACGTGGACATCTGGGGGGCTGAGGGAGTCGAGGCCGATGCTGAGTTACTCTCCGTGCTTGTCCACTTCTTCGACTCGGTCGGGCTTGGCTCAGCTGACTTGGTCATTCGCGTGAGCAGCCGCAAGGTGCTGGAGGAGGTTCTTGGCTCGCTCGGGATTGAGGGTGATCAGTTTGCGAAGACTTGTGTCATCGTCGATAAGATGGATAAGTTGCCGGCCGATGTTGTCGAGGCGCAGTTGGCTGAATTGGGGTTGGCCGGCGATGCGGTTTCGACGATTCGAAGCGTGCTCGGATTGTCTGATTTGGGTGAGCTCGCTTCGGCTCTTGGTGAGGGAAGCGCGGCTGTTGGCGAACTGGGCGCGCTCTTCGCGCTGTGTGATTCGTATGGCATCTCGGACTGGGTTGAGTTCGATGCCTCGGTCGTTCGTGGGCTGGCTTACTACACCGGCCCAGTATTCGAGGCTCACGACCGAGCCGGTGAACTTCGTGCGATTGTTGGTGGAGGGCGCTATGACAAGTTGATTGGAACGCTCGGTGGCAAGGATTTGCCAGCCACCGGATTCGGCTTCGGAGACATGGTAGTGATGGAACTTCTCGCCGAGAAAGGATTGGTTCCTGATTTGGTTTCAGGCGTCGAAGACGTGGTCTTCGGGATGGGTGCTGATTTGCGCGGCGCGGCGATGCAGGTCGCCGGCCGATTACGAGCTGCTGGGCGCAGCGTCGATTTGGTTCTGGAGGATAAGCGAATGAAATGGGTCTTCAAGCACGCCGAGCGCGTTGCAGCAGCCCGCCTCGTGATGGTGATGCCTGACGAGTGGGCTGCAGGAACTGTCCGCATCAAGGATCTCGATACTGGTGAAGAATCGACCGTGCAGGTCGAGGACCTGTAGTTCAGGCCCTATTCTCACAGGTGCAGAGAATCACTCTTCGCGAGTGAATCGGCTTGCTCCGACCGCTGCCATGGCGAGCGCACCTAGTCCCGCAGCCAATCCGAATCCGGGTAGGGCATCATCGACTGCGCCACCAATGCCGCCGCCGTTACCGCCGTCTCCG
The DNA here is from genome assembly GCA_964342705.1 of uncultured Candidatus Poseidoniales archaeon. Lineage (GTDB taxonomy): Archaea > Thermoplasmatota > Poseidoniia > Poseidoniales > Thalassarchaeaceae > MGIIb-O1. The sequence continues at coordinate 2,158 of CAYFHB010000072.1, read as the reverse complement.
GGTCCCGGCTCAGACTGGTTGACAACGGGGAAGTTTGCCTCTACACTGTAATTCTCTTCGTTGTTAGAGTAGTACATTATGAACTCGCCAGTACAATCGAAAATAATGCATTCAAGCCCTGTGACGCCAGGTGCTGAATACTGAATTCGAATCGAGGGTTCATCGGAGCTCTTGTTCCAGCGGTACATCGTCTCATTGACTTGGATGTCCCAGCGGATTGAGAAGTCCTGGTAACCGTTTACATTGTTCACCGCCTCCTTGGTCATGGCGATTTCTGTAGTCCCTTTGAACAGGGTCAGCGTGAGGTCGGTGCAGTCTTGGTTCGGGTCACTCGCATCACAATCTCCCGAGTAGATCTTGAACCAGATCTCGATATTCGAGCTTCCATTCTCATTCAGATACAAGTCCTGCTTGAAGTTCTCCTGAATACGGCAGGTGTAGTCTACTTCGACCTGACTCCCCTCGGAGAAGGTCTTGGCTCCATATCCTTCGGATGCTGATCCTGCCGAGTCATTTCCATCGAAGTGAGTCCAACATTGGTCTAGTTGGCTAGTTCCCCAAAAATGCATATGCGGATTATCGACCGAAGGTTGCTTCGGGTCGTCTGCTTGGGCGCTGGCAGGTGCTGCAAGAGTTCCGCACGCGAGAATGAGAACGAGGCCGAGAGCCTGCACCCTTCGGGAGGCCTGCATGAACCGCTCTCGATGTGAGTACGGTTTGAGGCTTTGCCCGATTCGATAGCGCGCACGCGTAAGGGTCGAGTTCGCCAATTAGCCGAAAACCGAGTAAAATCCCTTGATTTCTCAGTCGAAGCGCTGCAGACTTCCACCTTCGCGATGCCTTCCATGGCGAGCGATGTTGAGGGCGTCGCCGAGCATATCTGCGCTCATCATCTCGCGATCAAGTCTTTCTGAGGCGACGCCGGTTATGATCGACATCACCTTGATTGTATCACCAAATGCTGGGTCTTGGCGCGCGCCGAAGATTACATTGGCGTCCGGAGATAGGCGCGCAGTCATCAGATCACAGACCTGATTGGCTTGTTCGAGAGTCATGTAAGGGCCGCCAGTCACGTGAATCAGCGCGCCCGTCGCCCCATCGATTTCGATATCGAGCAACGGATGATTGAGTGATTCGTGCACCACCTCCTCAGGTCCTTGGTCGCTCTCTCCGTACAGCATCATGGTGACGCCGCCGCCCTTCATGATGGCACGCACGTCGGCGAAATCGAGATTGATCAGACTTGGTAGTGTAATCGTCTCGACGATACCCTTCACAATCTCGGCAATCAATTGGTCCATGATCGAGAAGGCCTCGTCGAGAGGCAGATTCGGAACATAGTGCAAAAGTCGATTGTTATCTAAGACGAGGACCGCATCAGCTGCCTTCCGCAGCAATTCAAGGCCCTCGAGAGCGCGCTGCATCCGCATCCTGCGCTCAACCGAAAACGGAGTCGTCACGATCGCCACAACAAGTGCCCCAGACCGCTTCGCCTCCTCAGCGACAATCGGCGCGATACCAGTCCCCGTACCGCCACCCAAACCTGCGGTGACGAAGACCAAATCAGCCCCCGAGACGATTCGGGTGATGACATCGCGTCCGGCCTCCGCACAGCGGCGGCCAGTAATCGGGTCGCCACCAGCACCGAGTCCTCGAGTAATGTGGCGACCAACCAGGAGTTTCTGCTGCGCACGCGTATGGTCGAGGTGTTGCTTGTCAGTATTGATGGCGACAGTAATCGCACCCTCGACACCGATGTGCGTAATCCGATTCATCGTATTATTGCCCGAGCCGCCGCAACCGCACACTAGAATGCGCGGATCGGGCGGTCCAAAGGACTCCAATTCACGATCGGTCAAGGCCGTCGGAATCCGCGCTGACGCGCTACTTGCAGAACCTCCGCTCAACCCTGATGTCGAACCATCCCCCATCCTGTGTCCTCCGTGCATCCCTTGGCAGTACGCCCTACGTCCGCGAAGTGCCGTTTCGAGCCTTCTTAACCGTTGAGGGAAGGGAGAGGGGTGCGAAGCCGATTATCGGAGTGCGGGTGTTTGGCCGAAGGCGCTCCGGAAAGCGACAAATACGAAGGGTTGGTCGAGCAGTCCGTACCGCGCTTAGCTCAGTTGGCTAGAGCACCTGACTGTAGACTGGAAACACA
>CAYFHB010000071.1:0-6090 GCA_964342705.1 uncultured Candidatus Poseidoniales archaeon | reverse complement strand
GCCAAAATTATACAATAAGATTTAAATAATAGAAGAGATTTTTTCTCCACATGAAATACACAGTTGTTATTTCCGAAAATATGCACAAACCAGAGAAATATGCGGTTTTTAACCAACAAACTTGGGACAGGCCCTCATTAATTGAGCAAGTCCATATCAGAATTAAAGATGGTTGGATTCCTTTCGGAGGAGTTTCTTTTGGAAATCATGAGGATTTTGAAGGGCCAGTCTGGGCTCAAGCTATGGTGAAGACTGACGAAGAAGAGTGAAAATACTCGCAATAATTTGGTAGTCCCTCCCGGATTCGAACCAGGGTCATGGCATCCAGAGTGCCATATGATGGACCACTACACCAAGGGACTAGCGACCCGCCGAGACGGGTTGCGTATTTCAACGGAACCGCTTGACCAACCGTCTGTGCGGTTCCGAATCAAGCGCGGAATGACTGATTCAATTCAGCCAGCGCCGCCTCGCTCGGGCGCATCTCTGCCTCTGACAGATCGACGAGTGGAGTCGCCGTCAGCCCGAGCGCCTCGTCAGCAGTCTTCATCTCGGAATCGTAATACAGAAGACCCGTGACGTGTTTCTCTTCCTGCTCAGCTGTGTGAATCGCAGCCAGAGCAGCAACAGCATTACTCGGATCATGATCATCCCCGACGGTCTCGAGCCTCAGCGTCGAACCGTCGAATAATTTGATGTCCTGGAATTGACCCTCAGGAATCTCGACCTCTTCAATCGGTGTGAAGTGAGGGATGTAATCCACGGTGTGCAACTCCTCGTCGTTTTCTTTGACGTAATTGTAGGACCGGTACGACTCGTCGTTGTTGGCGAAAGTGACGCATGGTGAGATGACATCGATGACCGCCATTCCCTTGTGCGAGAGAGCGGCGCGTAGGAGAGCAGTGAGTTGTTTCTTGGAGCCGGAGAAAGAGCGTGCCACGAATCCGCATCCGAGGTTGATAGCCATCTTGCAAAGGTCGATTGGTGGGTTCTCGTTGGTTGCCCCCTTCTTCTTCTTCGAACCCTTCTCAACCGTCGCAGAGTACTGTCCCTTCGTTAGTCCATAGACTCCATTATTCTCGATTATGTAGACCATGTTCAGGTTGCGGCGGATGGCGTGGACGAATTGTCCGATGCCGATGGAAGCCGTATCGCCGTCACCTGAGACTCCAATGAAAGCGAGGTCCTTGTTGACCATATTCGCTCCTGTGGTAACCGATGGCATTCTGCCGTGGACCGTGTTGAATCCGTGTGACTTTCCGAGGAAATATGCCGGGGTTTTGGATGAACATCCGATACCGGACATCTTGGCGATGGTTTCTGGGGCTATTCCGTTCTCCCAAGCTGCTTGGATGATGACGTTTGAGATTTGGTCGTGGCCACAGCCAGGGCAAAGGGATGACTTGCCTCCAGTGTAGTCTGCCTTTGGCAGGTCGATGACGTTGAGTTGGATCGGGCGCATACTCATGCTGCCACCTCCGTGGTTTGAGCGGCTGCCAGAGTTTCGAGAATCATCTCCGCGTACACGCGTGCGCGTGGAGGGATTCCGTCACTGAATGCCACCGAGTGCATCTTGGTGAGGAGTTCTGAAGGGAGTTCTTTGCGGAGGATTCCGTAAAGTTGCCCGTCTCGGTTGACTTCGAGGACGATCGTCTGGTCGTGTTCTGCGATGAACTTCTCGACCTCTGAGTGGTATGGTAGGGCGCGGACTCTGCAGGTGCTGACCTTGAGTCCGGTCGACTCGAGGATGTCGTCAATCTCGGTGATTGTATTCTCCATCGAGCCGAAGTAGACGATTCCGACTTGCTTATCGGTTTCCGCACGGATGATTGGGGCTGGTAGTTGGTCGCGCGCGCCTTCGATCTTGCGCTTGAGGCGCGCGACGGTCGCGGCGTAGACGGCCGGGTCCTCGGAGTAGATACCGTCCTCGTCGTGGCCGGTGCCGCGGTAGAGGATCGGCTCAAGACCGCTGCCCGGGAGTGTGCGGTATGGGATTCCGTCGCCATCGATGTCACGGTAGCGGCCGAAGTTCTCGATTGCGTCGAGTTGTTCCTGCGTGCGGATGACCTTGCCACGGTCAAGCGCTTCGTCTGGGTAATCGAAACCAGCAGTGGTCCATCGGTTCATGCCGAGGTCGAGGTCCGAGAAGCCGAAGACGAGGGTCTGGAAGTGCTCGGCTACATCGAAAGCACGCCAGCCGAATTCGAAGCACTCGTCGACTGTTCCAGGGATGAGGACGATGTGCTGAGTGTCACCATGGCTGGCTTCGTATAGCATCGATAGGTCTCCCTGCTGGGTTCGTGTTGGAAGCCCAGTTGAAGGACCAACTCGGTTGATGTCCCAGATTACTCCGGGGACTTCTGCGAAGTATGCTAGGCCGATGAATTCGGACATCAGAGAGATTCCCGGTCCGCTGGTCGCGGTCATTCCACGCCCGCCGGCCCAGCCAGCGCCGACCACCATACCGGCGGCAGCGAGTTCGTCCTCAGCCTGAATGACCGCGCAGGTCGCGCCGCCATCTTCGGCTGGACGCAACTTCGGCAGCCAGCCGATGATTGACTCAGCGAGTGAAGACGATGGGGTGATTGGGTACCATGAGAGCATATTGACGCCTCCAAAGATGCAGCCCAGAGCCGTAGCCTCATTGCCTTCAATCAGGAAGGTGTCCGGACTCTTTTCGCGAGCCTCGACGCGGTAGCCAATGTCACATTCCCAATTCTCACGGGCGAACTCGCGACCTTCGTTGATAGCTTGCGAATTGAGTTCAATCGCCCTGTCCTTGCCCTTGAATTGCTGCGCCAATGCCGAGTGCAATGCCTCGCCATCAATGCCTAGCACCTCAGCCAGCGCACCGACGTAGTACATGTTGGCGATCATGCGCGCCAACTTCGGATTAATCGCGCGAGCCATCTTTGTCATGGGCATTCCGAGGACGATGCAATCATCGCGCTCGACAGGTAACTTCACATCCATATTGTGGATGATGACCGTGCCAGCCTCAGCCTTCTCGACATCGGCAAGCCAAGTATCCTTGTTCATCACAACCTGAATGTGTGTCTTGTCTCCCGGCGCCTGATATCCGGCGTCGCTGGCTCGAATGATGAACCAGGTCGGGAGTCCAGAGATATTCGACGGGAAGAGATTCTTACCGCTGACGGGAACACCCATCTCGAACATAGAGTGGAGTAGAATCAAGTTCGCAGATTGCGAACCGGTTCCGTTTGCTGTGGCGATATTGAGTGTGAAATCGTTGACGGTGGTGGCCATCGTTTGCCTTGTCTCCTCGCCGCTCCGGACCATGCCGGTGTGCTTTCCGCAGCGTGGGCCGTGAGTGAGCCGGTCTTAGCCGTTCCCGTCTGATATTTCCCTCACGAAGTGAGGAAACTACCTCATCAGAGCCCGTCTTACCTCCGGAAACACCCTCCGTTGCGGTTTTCAAGGGGTGCGTGGTCGGCGGGCCCATGCCTCCCATGCCGAGCGAGTTGAAGGAAGCCTTGGAACGGGCTAAATCCCTCATCGAATCCGCCGACCCTGATGGTGCTCTGGACTTACTGAGGACCACCGGATGGGATTCCGCGGAGAACAATTCACAGAAGGTGAAGGTACTCTCTCTTGCCGCGGAAGCGATGATCGCCAAGGGCGACATCGATATGGACAACCGGAGGAAGCACTGGCAGCGAGCGTACAAGAATTACCAACAGGCTCTGAAATTGGAGTCATCGAACAAGGATGTTCGCCGCTCGATGAACAAACTCGCCTCGATGATGGACGAGCAGGCAATCTCACTGGGCAAAGGCTTCCAGATGTTCGATGATGGCAACCCGACTCCCGCGGGATTAGCTGCATTCTCAGTCGCGCTCATCCTCTTCCTAGTCGCTTTCAAGTACGCGGGAGAGGCTTTGGAACAACCTTTGGAGGGAACCACGGTGACCTTGGAGGTCTCATACATCCATCCCGATGACCCGAATACGCGAATCGAGGGTGAAATCGTTATCGATCTCTATGCAAACGAGGCTCCAAACCACGTTGAGAACTTCCTCTATCTCGTCGATAACGGACTCTATGATTACACATCTTTCCACCGCATCATCGATGGATTCATGATTCAAGGTGGAGATATCGAGGACAAGGGTGGAAGCGGAGGATATGCAGGTATCTGGTATGGGTACTGCAATGGACAGACGACCGATTCAACAGGCGCTGCCTACACCGCCCAATCATGTCCACAGGCTGACTGGTCGGTACCTGGTGAGCACACTAACGGACTCAAACACGTTCCTGGCGCACTCGCGGCAGCCCACGCAGGTCTGAACACTGATGGAAGCCAGTTCTACATCGTACCAAGCGATTCCACGCCGAGTCACCTCGACTGGACTGCTGGCAAAGACTGCAGTTCCAGTTCGTGCCACACCGTGTACGGAATGGTCACCTCCGGCATGGAGCATGTCGATGCGATTAGTGAGGTTGACACGGGAAGTGGCGACCAACCGGTCCACGATGTTCGATTGGTCTCAGCTTACCGTAGTTGATTTGGCACAGATTCCTTTGGGTGTGACGGTGGTGTCGCACTTCCGCCCTCCACGGTTCGATGAGTCACCTTCATGGAGGGCGTGCTCGCCCGACTGCTCAAGGGGTGCTTAGATGGGTGCGGGCGAAGGATTCGATTCCATTCGAGAGTTCACGAGAACTGATGGTTCCCAGGGTCGATTCCATGCTCTTTCCCACCTACAGGAATCGGGAGTCTGCGACCTTGATTCGCTGCCTTTCACTATTCGATTGCTGCTTGAGGCTGCGCTACGCAAGTGCGATGGATTTCTTGTTACGCGCGCGGATGTCGAGCGCATCGCCGCTTGGTCGCCAACGATGAGCCCTGAAGAGATTCCATTTGCACCTAGCCGCGTGATTCTGCAAGATTTCACAGGAGTTCCGGCGGTTGTCGATATCGCTGCTTTGCGGGATGCGATGGTCGAGCTCGGTGGGAATCCTAAGCGAGTGAATCCGCAGGTGCCGGTTGACTTGGTAATCGACCACTCGGTTCAGGTCGATGTTTCCGGATTATTCCCAGATGCGAGTGAGCGGAATCTGGAGATAGAGTATCAGCGCAATATGGAGCGCTATCAATTCCTCAAGTGGGGACAGCAGAGTTTGGACAATTTCCGCGCTGTTCCTCCTGGGCGCGGCATCGTGCATCAGGTGAATCTTGAGTGGATCGCATCGGTGGCGCGCGAGGAGGATGGTATGTGGCTGCCGGACACTCTTGTTGGGACTGACAGCCACACGACGATGATCAATGGACTCGGTGTTCTCGGATGGGGAGTCGGTGGAATCGAGGCCGAGGCGGTTATGCTCGGTCAGCCAATCTACATGCTTCTACCTGAGGTCTGCGGATTCAAGCTAACCGGATCGCTGAGACCGGGGGTCACAGCGACTGATATGACTCTGCGAATCGTCGAGATGCTTCGTGAGCATGGAGTCGTTGGAAAGTTCGTTGAATTCCATGGTTCGGGCTTGGCAAATCTGAGTCTGCCGGACCGTGCTACGATCGCTAACATGGCGCCGGAATACGGTGCGACTTGCGGCTTCTTCCCTGTGGACGAGACGACATTGGATTACATGCGATTGTCGGGTCGAGATGAGTCGCATATCGATGACGTGCGCCGCTATCTGACCGCTCAGGGAATGTTCCACACGGCCAACACTCCAACACCTTCCTTCACCTCAACACTCTCACTCGACCTGTCGACGGTCGAACCTGCTCTGGCCGGACCGAAGCGTCCTCAGGATCGGGTTGATTTATCGGCGATGAAGGCGCACTGGCGGCAGAGTCTGAACGCTCCAATCGGTCACAGTGGGCATGGGATTGATCCGACGCGTAACGACGCCTCGGCTGCCGTTGGCGAGCGAGGCGTCGACCTCGGGCATGGTGACATAGTCATCGCTGCCATTACGAGCTGTACGAATACGAGCAATCCGAGTGTGATGATTGCAGCTGGATTGCTCGCCCGCAACGCGCGCGCAGCGGGACTCTCAATCGCGCCGAGCGTCAAGCCGAGTCTAGCACCCGGCTCGCGCGTCGTCACAGAATACTTC
>CAYFHB010000070.1:0-6280 GCA_964342705.1 uncultured Candidatus Poseidoniales archaeon | reverse complement strand
CGTCCTTGCACTTTTGGGCTTCTTCTTCCTTGATTGTAGCATAGCGGCTCATTGTATTGATGTAGCTTGCACTCCCACAGTCAGAGCCGTGACTTTCTGCCAGTGTCACCATCTTCTTGGTCATTGATTGAACTGCCTCAGCAGCTATTCTTGCACTTGCAGGGTCATAGACTCCACAAGGTCCGTCACAATGTGCGTGGGCTTCGATGGTAGGGAATTCGTTGTAATCTGTCATTTCATCACCAGTGGGTCGGCGCAGTGGGTGTTGGATTATCAATGCGCCGTGCGGTTAGGTCTCGAGATTGGCGCCGATGCGTGGCTTCGGCAGCCTATTGCTCGTAAGGTTCCCAAGCGCCTGTCAAGACGTTGTGCTTCAGTAGACTGCCATCGGGATTCTGCACCCAGACATCTCCCTCTGCGTCGCGCCAGACCTTCTGGCCATGCTCATTGGTCTGTGCGTCGGCGGGCGCCTCGATGCGTGGTTTTGGCGGAGGCGCCGTCTCGAGTAGCGAGCCGATATCCAATTCTCCGAGATCAGCTGAAGGTTCCATATCGGCCTCTTCATCCTCAGCCAACTCAAGAGTTTCCTCTTCGGCTTCAGCCTCATGGGTCAAGTCGAGTCCTACTGGCTCGGCATATGGCTCGTCATCGGCTTCATCGGCGGCCGATTGCTGAGCCGTGTCCAGATCGAACATCGCGACTGGAGGGCTGAATTCCGGCTCCGCTTCCTCTTCGGGTTCAGTAGCCGGCTCGTCGTCGTCAAGCATATCTTCAGCCGATATTCGCAACTCGACACCACCGATCTCGTGAATCTGGTGCGTGCTGTCTTCAGCCTCTGGCTTCTCGTCCCTTCCCATTCCCATTCGGATACTGAAACCGATGACTCCGAGAATCACTAGGCCGATTAGCAGATGTACCGCGGCCTGACCATAACTCTGGTAGAATTTGATGGTCGGGAATTTATCCGAATTGTCTCCCACTCCGTCCCCATCGGTGTCGACCCACTCAGTCGGATCCTTCGGGAAGGCGTCGATGCTGTCATTGTAGCCATCATTATCGTAGTCAGCGACCAGCGGGTCGAGTCCCAACTGTTTTTCTTGTAGGTCAGGGATACCGTCGCCGTCATCATCCTCATCGGCGTTATTGCCGATGCCGTCACCATCCGTGTCGATCCACTCCGAGGGGTCATTCGGGAAGGAATCCTCGGTGTCGAGGTAACCGTCGTTATCATCGTCAAGGTCCTCGATAGTGTCCTCGCAACCGTCCTCGTCCCAATCGTTCGCCTTCGTGCTGGTCCAATTCATCAGTCCGAAATCGCACAGGTCGTAACCATCGTCGATTCCGTCGTTGTCATCATCGCGGTCCAGGAAGTCAGGTGTTCGGTCGCCATCGGTATCTGTGTGACAATCGTCGACATGCTTCGTCGCTTCCACCATCGTCATCTTGCCGTTCGGGCAAGGCAGGGCTTCGGTTGCGCCTTCGGTGTCGACGTAGTTGTCGAGTGGGGCGGGAATCTGGTTGGTCGCCATGTCGCTGTTGACATAGTATCCGAGGTCCGCTGTTTTACACCCGGTCTGCCCGCGCAGGTTCTGATAGGTGCCTTCCTCACATGGAGTCTGGGCAGACGAGGCGGGGTCGGGGACGTGGTATCCCGGGTCCGCATCTGAGCAGGCCGAGGCGCTGACCGAGCCCGTGTCAGGGTTGTAGCTGCCGACAGCGCAGGCTGTCTGAGATGTTGCAGCCATCGTGTCGACATAATGTCCAGCGTCTGCGACTAGGCAACTCGACCAGCCTGCATTCGGTTGGTAGTATCCGTAGTCGCATTGCTCCTGTGCTGCTGAGCCAATTTCTGCTACGTACCAACCGGCGCTGGCTTCGATACAGTCGGTTGCGGATGTAGAGCCGCTGGAGGGGTTGTAAGTTCCTGCGAGGCAGGCGTTCTGGGCTGAGGCGAAGTGAGAATCAACATAATAGCCGGGTTCTGCAATGTGGCACTCGGTTCCTCCGCGCTCACCTTGGTAGGAACCCATTGTGCAGCCGATCTGTCCGATCGCACCTTCTGCTGGGACATGATAACCGAAGTCTGCGTCGATGCAATCGGATTGTCCCGGCGCGGGTTGGTAGGTTCCGGCTGGGCACAGGAGTTGTTCGGCTGAGCCTGCATCGGCGACGTAATTCCCGGCTTCTGCTGCTACGCAGTCGTCGGGGTCTATCGAGCCGCTATTCGGGTTGTAGCTTCCAGCCGCACACGGAGTCTGCATAGTGGCGGCGGCTTCATCGACGTAGTGGCCGGGGTCGGCAGTCGCACACTCGGTCGCGCCTTGAACTCCTTGCCAAGTTCCCACAACACACGGAATCTGGGCGTCTGCTGCAACATCTGGCACGTAATGACCAGGGGCAGCAGCATCGCAGGCGATTTGCCCCTGATTGGCTGCGAAGGTTCCTGCAGCGCAGGCATTCTGTGATACCGAACCGTCTAGCGCGACGTAATAACCTGTGTCGGCGAGCATGCAATCGCTGGCTTCGTCGGCTCCTGTGTCAGGGTTGTAAGAACCGGCTGAGCACGGAATCTGAGCCGTCGCAGCTTGAGTATCGACGTAATGGCCAGCATCGGCAGTCAAGCACTCAGATTGTCCCGTAAGAGGCTGATATGTTCCCGGTAGGCAGGGGTCTTGAGTAGTAGATGCCGTGCTATTGACGTAATAGCCGGCCGATGCTGAATCGCATTTATCTTGGCCGGCGGCTGGTTGGTAAGTTCCGACCGCACACTCCAGTTGCGCGGTCGCAGCCAGCCCTGGGACGTAATGTCCAGGTTCAGCATTTAGGCAAGACCACTGACCCGAATACGGCTGGTAGGTGCCGACCAGACATTGTGACTGAGCCGTCGCTCCTTGTGAGGCGACGAAGTGTCCAGGGTCGGCATCGATACACGATGTCGCGCCCGTGTTTGGTTGGTAGGTGCCGACATCGCAGATGGTCATATTGGCTTGCCCGGCGGTAGGGACGTAATATCCGGGACTGGCTGCGTAGCATCCGGTCTGAGCCGCCGAGGGCTGGTAGGTTCCAGCCACACATGCCTGCTGGAATGAGGATCCGGTGACGTTGACGTAGTATCCGGGTGAGGCTGCTGTTTGAGAGGCGGCACCGGAGGTTGGAACATAGTATCCAATCGAGGCGATGATACAACTTGTCTGGCCGGTATTCGGCTGATAGTATCCGGGCGAACAGGCGGTCTGTCCGGTCGCTCCGCTGCCGTAGACATAGTGGCCGGCGGAAGCTGGATTGCAAGAAGTCGAGCCGGCCTGATTCTGCCAAGTTCCGACGGCGCAGTCAGTTGTCTCGATGCCGTGTTCAACATCGACCATTGTCGCCGTCGAGCCGACCTGCGCGCCGGCTCCATCGGTCGAACGCAGGTCGATTACAAGCGAGTAATTGCCCGGTCCTGTAGAGCCGGAGGCGTAGATAACGCGGATGTAGTAGATGCCACTTTCGTTGTCAGCCATGCTTGTAGAGACCTCTTCCTGAGTAGCATTGGTAGATGAGAATGCGACGATCTCAAACGTTGAATTCAGTAGGTCGATATCGAAATCCTGACCTGATGGTGAGGTCAGATTTGCAGAGAACCAGTGATTACGGTCCAAGTCAAAGGAAAAGACATCGGCGGTGTCGCCACCGCCGTTGATGGTGCCGGAATAATTTGCACTCATCGCTGATAGAGGAATAGCAGTATCGTTCGTAGTGCCCGCATCGCCGCCGGCCGTGCTGACGTAGGAACCAGCCGGCGAGGCTGTGCACGAGGATTGTCCGATATTCGCATTGAAGTATCCATTCGGGCACTGAGTCTGAGATGACGCGCCATCTGAATCCGAATAGTGACCCGCTGAGGCATCGAAGCAACTAGCCTGCGCCGCGTAGGGTTGGAAGGTTCCTGCTGAGCACTCAACCTGAACCAGAGTATTGCCCTGTGCCGAGTGACCGGCGTCCGCATCAGCACAGGTCAGGCGACCGTACTGACCCGCAGGACAGTCGGTCCAGCGAGCTGAGTTGGTTGGATAGTCGTCATCGGCATCGACGATACCATCACCATCCGAATCACCTGTCTGATGCGTGTCGAAGACATTGCGCGTGCCGTCGCCGTCCATGTCCTGATCGGTATAGGCGACATGCGCGCCCTCGGAGAAACTCATCTCGAATGGATTCAACATCGGATCGCTGGTATTGTCGAATTCTCCAGACTGCGCCCCCCAGCAGCGCAGTGAATCGTCGGAAAGGAGGGCGCAGGTCGCATCCGAACTGGTAGCGGCGGCGAGGACTGTCAAGCCTGAAGTGAGATTCACATGAACCGTCGAATCGCCCTCGCCGGGGAACATATTCTCCGACGAGCAAGCGGAATTAATCGTCGAAGAGCAATTGCCATCACCGAGTTGCCCATTTGTGTTCACACCCCAGCACTGCATCGAACCATTGTCAGTAACCGCACAGGTGTGAGATCCAACCCCATCGAGCATGATTGCGGTGGCCCCAGTTCCGAGGTCAACCAAGAGGACATTACCCGTCGAGGCCCCATTATCTGAGAAGACGGTGTACTTATTGCCCCAGCAACCCACCGAACCATTCTCGAAAATCGCACAGCTTGAGCGACCCGCGGTTGCAAGAGAAACAGCCCGCAATCCAGTCGAGTGGTTGGCCTCGATTGGCACATGCGAGTCATTGGTCGTCCCATCACCCAATTGTCCACGGATATTGTATCCCCAGCACATGACATCACCTGCATCGGTAATCGCACAGGTGTGCTCATCACCAGCAGACACAGCAACCGCGTCGACGCCCGAACCCAAGTCAACCTGAACCGGCGAGACGCGGTTAGTCGTCGAATCATCACCAATCTGTCCGTGGTGGTTGCGACCCCAGCACCAGAGGCTGGCATCGACCAGAATTGCACAAGTGTGATCCTTGCCCTCATCAACCACCACAGGCTCGGGACTCAGAGTCACATAGCCCGCGCTGGAGGTGGTACTCCCGAGCCCCAACTGACCGTAATTATTCGTCCCAGAACAATGCATCGAGTAATTCGCGAGAATCGAACATCGTCCTGCACCAGAACTCGAAATCACCGAATTCTCGCTGAAAACCGCGCTTCCCTCGGACCATTCAACAGTCGTACCATTGGCCAAGACGACAATCGGTCCGTCGGAGGCAAGGTCGAGGACAGAATGAGAGAAGATCGAACCTGCCTCGCTGCCACGCACGTTCAGCGTCGCCCCACCACCGTGTGTGAACTCCGCTTCCTCCCTTTCGTCGAGTACGAGCGTTGTCCCAGCGCTACCGACTAGTAGGCCGAGTATACTCATCCCTAGGAAGAGTGTGCAGATTCCGATAGCGACTGTTCTCTTGCTTTCCGCACCGAGCATGGAGGTTGGCGCACTTCCTGAGATTATCACTATTCCCTAGCCATGAACCCGCTGCATCACGCCTTCAGCACCTCAAGCGCCAGTCCGTAGGACTGTATTCCAGCCATCCCAAGTGCTTCTTCGACGCTCTCGAATTGTTCTTCTGGGGTCTTGCGCGCCGCTTTGGCCCTTTCAGAGATGATTCGCCATGCCGCTTTGCTGCCTATTCCTGGTATGGCCTCGAGTTGGGCTTGCGTTGCGGTGTTGATTGACAGGCCCGACTCGACACCGCTTATGCTTCTCATACCGTGTCCTGTGACGATGATTTCCGACTCGGTTTCGAGTGGGATTTGGTAGGGTGTTCCGATGAGGATTGGATAGGCTCCGATTTGGCGGCCGAAGGTAATCCCTGGTCGCCCGTGGATTTCCGGGTCTCGATGGCTTGGGTCGAGGACTTGTTCAGGGCGCCGGATGCGGTCTTCGTGGGCTTCCCACCAGACGTTGGTTAGCCGGGTACCAATCGGGAACATTTCCTCGAGGAGTGGGCGGTCGATTTCTTGGCGGACGCTTTGCTTGAATTCTCGAAATGTCTTCTCCGGGATGGGCTGAAAACCTTGGCCTTCGACTTGGCGGATGTTGATTCTGCGTAGCCACAGGCCTTCCTTGCGCAGGCTCTCGAGGAGTTGACGATTGAGAGCGTAGCTGGCTTCCGTTTCACCGTTGAGTCCTGCAATGAAATTGAGGCCAGGGAGAAGTTTGGGGAGGCCTCGTTCTCCTCGCTCACGGCCGTGCTCGTTGATGTGGCGGATTGCTGTTCTGAGTTGGTCTGCGTCGCAGTTGAGCCAATTTTCTTCGTGCACTTTCGGGTCTGCTGATTCTAGGCCGAAGGA
>CAYFHB010000069.1:0-6314 GCA_964342705.1 uncultured Candidatus Poseidoniales archaeon | reverse complement strand
CAGATATTGCTGGTGCATCCCTCGATGTATCCGATTACTAGATCACTGGGCCGCGGCACGTATGCAGTGCGTCGCGGCTCTATCGAGACAGTACCGCCTCGATTGTTCATTCTTCCTTGCTTCAAAGCGCGAAGCCGACCGTTGATGGCTAGAACGCCATGCCCGGCTTCGAGCTCCCCAGAATCACCCAGGTCATCGCCTGGGGCGACAAGCAGGGGTGCTTGTCGGGATCCGCGCGGTCCGCCCGCGCCCTTGTCTCCACTCATGTTATCGGGCCGCGCGACCCACCTCCCCTTCATAACCGTATATGCTCACACCTACGGTGTGTGAAGAGTCGTACCGAAATGCAATGACCCGACTCTTCGATTCAATCGAGTTCCTTGACATCGAGTCCCGAACTTCGCTTGGCGACTCGACTGATCAAATCCGATTTCATTCCGCCTGGGCACTCGACTATACATGCCCAAGAGCCGTCTGAGAGCCATTCCTCGCGCTGTATGGAATCCCGCAATAACTGGTGCACTCCGCCGTAATCCTTCCCCTGCACTCGGAATGCCAGTCTTACTGTGATGAATTGGAGTGGAATCAAGGCCCGAATAGCGTCGACCGCATCCTGAACCTGACGCTCGACTGAGAGGAAGGGGTCGACGCTGAATCGCGCTTCAGCAAGTGCATTTTCGATGCGAGTTGGAGGATGTGGTCCGCGCGTTTTCGGGTCGGTTGCCGTAGTTGCGATTGCGTGAACTATCTGCTTACGTTTCTCTTCGACCATCTGTTTGCGCTGAGCGGTCGTCAATTGGATGCTGCCTTCGCGCAGGATGTGTTCAACGCAGGTGTGTAGATCAGTGGTTCCGAAGATGTTCACGAGCGCTTCTGCCGTCGGCCTATCTCCCGCCTTGACATCGGACCAGACCTCGTCGGTCGCAAGCATTTCTTCGAACTCGACAGACTCAGGGTTCTCCTTCCATTCGGCGACGATGTCGGGGTCGACGAGAATCTCGTAGCGATTGCCGCCTTTCTCAAAGCGCGCGATGACGGCGTCATCGAGGCTCACCATGACGTCGCGAGGTTCGCCCGAGCCCTTAGAGCAATCGGGTTAGAAAAGGGCTCGAATAAACTCAGCTGAGCTTGTCGAGATGCTTCAAAGTATCATCTCTACTCATCTTCGTGTAGCCTTTGCCATTAACGATTGCAATCTCCACAGCATCCCGATTTAGGTCTTCATCAATCGATCCACGGAGTGCCTCGAGGCCGAGCTTGACTGCAGCATTCTGCGTCATATTTTCCTTCCAGTTTGCCTCAAAGTGATCGATGACTGCGGCTCGGCCTCGGCCGATGGCTCCAGCATGGTACGACTGGTAGGCACCAGATGGATCAGTCTCGAAGAGGTGGACGCCATCGGCATCCACTCCAGCGATCAACAAAGCAGTACCGAAGGGTCTGGCACCGCCGTATTGAGTGAATGACTGCATGTAGTCACACATCTTCTTGACAAGGGTAGTAACCGGAATTTCATCGCCGTATGTCATCCTGTTGATTTGGCACTGAACGCGCGCTCGGTCGACGAGTTGTCGCGCGTCGGCAACAAGTCCAGAAGTTGTGAATCCAATGTGGTTGTCGATCTGATACATCTTCTCGATAGAATCGATGATTACGAGCTTGCTAGAAATGCGCTTATCAACGATTAGAACCACTCCATCGCGGAACTTTAGGCCAACCGTCGTCGTTCCACGCTTCACCGATTCGCGAGCATACTCGACTTGGTACAATCGTCCGTCTGGCGAGAAGGTCGAAACCCCATGGTCATATCCGCGTCCACTCGGCTGCATGGCTAACGCAGACCGTCCTATGCCGGCCTCTTATCAACCTTGGTCGGGGGTTGCCTTCGCGGACTGCACTAACTCTGTGGGCGTGAGATTGCGGAATGTACGGACTCTTGCTCTATCGTGGCATTGATTGGTTGCGAGTCCTTCGGCCACCTCATGCGTGTAGCGGTACTCTCCTCGGCGGGCAAGGACTCGACCTACGCTTGTTGGTGGGCACTGATGCAGGGTTGGTCTGTTGAGGCATTGGTCACGGTGCATGTGACCTCTGATGATTCAATGATGTTTCAATTGCCGAATACCTCGCTTGCTGGCTTGCAAGCGGCTTCGATGGGGGTTCGTTGGTTACCTGTGCTTTCCGAGGGTATCGAAGAGGAGGAGATTACCGAACTCGAGGCTGCTCTTCGGGGTGGTAGCGATGTGGTTCAGGCTTACGAGCGGGTTCGCAACGATTCGCAAGCCGTCGAATTTCCACAGAGTATCGAATTGGTCGAGGGTGCATTGGAATTCGATGCGCTGGTCGTGGGTGCTCTACGCTCGGATTACCAGAAAACACGCATAGAGCGTATGTGCGAGCGGCTCGGGTTGATCTCGTATTGCCCGCTCTGGCATCACACTCCCGAAGAGCACATGGGTTCTCTCGTCCAACACGGATTCGATGTGCGCCTCGTATCGGTCTCCACCGAAGGTTTAGGTGAAGATTGGTTGGGCGCGCGACTGACCGCCGAATCCCTCGCGCGCTTAGCTGCCGCCGCTCGCGAACACCGCTTCAATCTCGACGGCGAGGGCGGCGAATTCGAGACCATCGTCGTCGCCGCCCCACACATGTCTAAATCCATCGAAATCACTGGCACCCCCGAGTGGTTCGGCCGGCGGGGAACTTGGCGTTTAGACAAGGCCTGTTTAACCTAGACTAGGTCGCAGTGAGCGCTTTTTTCGGTTTAAGGGGCATCCGCTAGCCTCAAGGGGGGCAGTCAAGTCGGCGGCACACGGGGAACGCAGTGTCAGTCTCACCGCTCGACTACCGTTACGGAAGGGACCAAGCAAAAGAAATCTGGTCCAGAGAAGGCCGACATTCGCGTCAATTGGATGTCGAACGCGCCTTGGTATGGGCTCATTGTCAACTCGGGCGCGTCTCGGCAGAACACTACGATATTATCGCCGATATCGCCGACCCGGGCATAGTAACTGCGGACAGGGTCGATGAAATCGAAGCTGAAACTCGTCACGATATCATGGCTCTGACCAAGGCCATGGCTGAGAAGGCGGGAGAAGCTGCTTGGTGCATTCATTTGGGTGCGACGAGCAATGATATCGTCGATTCAGCCGTAGCACTACAGATTCGCGATTCTATTCGCCTACAGCGTGATATGCTGAAGCAGTTGATTGGGACTCTATGCGACCTCGCTGAGCGTGAACGAGATACTGTCATGCTTGGTCGAACTCACGGTCAGGCGGCTGTACCGATTACCTTCGGTCTCAAGATTGCTGTCTTCGTGGATGAATTCCGCCGCCACCTCGTGCGTCTGGATGAAATGGAAGCGCGCGCAACCACAGGGAAATTCCTGGGTGCTGTGGGAACCGGCGCTGCACAAGGCGAGAATGCAAAGGAATTGCAGCGCCTCATACTCGAACACTTGGGACTGACCGTGCCGGTCGCTACCACCCAAGTGGTTGGACGCGACCGCTACATCGAGTGGGTCGGATGGATGGCAAATGTCGCCGCATCCGTCGAGAAACTCCTGCAAGAAGTTCGCAACCTACAGCGCTCCGAGATCGCTGAAGTCGGTGAATGGTTCGATGTCGAGAAGCAGGTCGGCTCATCGACCATGGCTCACAAGCGCAATCCAATCACCGCTGAAAACGCATCAGGACTTGCTCGGATAGTGCGCGCAATGATCATTCCATCATACGAAAACGCACTTCTCTGGCACGAGCGCGATCTAGCCAATTCCTCTAGTGAGCGCTTCACCCTCTCTCACGCGATGATTCTACTCGATGACATCCTCGCAAAGTCAGACCGCGTTATGGGCAAGTGCATCGTCGATGCTGAACGAATGCTCGCTAATATCGAAGCACAGAACGGTTTGGTGATGGCGGAGAAACTCATGCTAGCCTTAGTCGACGCCGGAATGCACCGCGATAAGGCCCACGAAGTGCTTCGTAGTGCCTCGATGGTAGCCGTCGCAGAGAACCGTCACCTGCGCGAAGTTTGCGGAGAGGATGCAGAAGTCATCGCAGCATTCTCCCCAGACAAGCTCGATGTTCTTTTCAACCCGATGAGCCACCTTGGCGTCAGCGGCGAAATCGTAGATGAATCGGTCGCACTCGCACGCGCTGCGATTCAGTAGATGTACATCAGCGGCTCCACCGCGCCAGACAGCAATCCTCATCCACCCTGACTTTGCGAAGAGAGACTCATGCTCGACTTGGATTCAGGCCCTGTCCACCTCTCTGTGGAAGCTGGTATCGGCGGCACTAGTCTGTGTTTGAGCCTAGCTGCCGCCGTGCTCGAATCAAACGCAAGAGTGGTTTGGTTGGGTCGAACCACTCCCGATCCAACCCGTACAAGTCAGATACTGGGCGCCCTCTCACAATCCCAACTTGAACGTCTATTCATCATCGACTTCGGCGATGACCTACTGACTAGAGCGAAGGCGGTTACACCACTCATCTCTCGACTTAACGAATCGGACCTCGTTATCGTCGATGATTGGTGCCCACCTAGTGGCCGCGCCCCTGCAGCCGATTTGGAGGCTGCACGTTCAATCATCAAAGCGGCTGCAAAAACCCGTTTAGTACTCACAGCGAAAGCCTACGAATCCCCTTCAGGTGAAGGTGACCCTTGGCGTAGTAGAGGGGAACAATTGCAAGGCATTCGACAGGTCTGGTTATTCAGAGCCGAAGGCGTACGCAATCGAAGAATTTTAGTTGATGCAGAGCAGTCCACCGAATTGGAATTACGAGAAGGTGGATTCTATCCGGCCTGATCACTCGTCAGACACCAAGGTATTTTCCAATAACCGATCTAGCTCGTCAAGCGCCTCGTCATCAGGCACCATCAACCTCTCAGGATTCTTGGCACGCCCGGAATACTCCTCATCCTCCAAGAGACTCGCCCTACGTCGTTGCCGCAGTCGAAGAATGTAGAAGATTAATCCCGCGGCCGATAGAGAAAGTAGCACACTGGCAATCGTGAGTGAATCGGTCGCCATGTCACGCGCACGCGGTCTCAGCCTTGAGCATTAGCGGACTTAGGCAGTCCGCGTGCGAGTGGACGAGCCAAATGCCTGCGATTAGCTGCGCTTGGCTCGACCCAACCCTCGAATTTCGCAGGAGTATCAATCGAATCAGCTAACCAAACCTTGTCACGTAGAGTCCCACAGACCGTACATCGTAGACCTTGGCCTTTGCCAGCCGATCGCATGGCCTTGTCACAACAGAATGGGCGCGTGATTGGCCTTGGCATGTTTGAATTCAATCGAATTCTCTCGAGATGGACTTCACCTGAAGGCGAAATGAGTCCGAGCCAATCAATCACATCTCCAGGTCGAGAGCGGCGTAAGAGAGAGTTAACTGGTCCGCTCTCGGCGAAAGCGACGAGGGTGAGCGAAGTTTCCCCATCCCAGACTCGTACCGATGAATGGCCACCTTGAACCTCGATGGGAATAGCGGTGACGACCCCACTAAGGAAACCTGTCAAATGGTCGTCCGATACCTGATTCGTACGGTGAATAGCCCAGGATTCACAATTCTCAACATCATCTCGGTCCTGTAAGAATCGATGTGCTTCGTACAATTCCTCTGCTGAATCACCGCGCACTCCGTAGAGGACAGGGCAATTAGTACGCGGCATAATCATCCCGCGGCCGGTAGTAGGGTCACGATTGGCGAATGTACCTGAGAACCGCTCAGACATCTCGATAATCGCCTCATTGGAAACTGCGCGAGTAGTACGAATCTTCTTTTCCTCGCGCCACGCAATCAATTCCAAAGTGGAAGATTCCTGCGGCGCCCAAGCAATCGCTGCACAGGCGCCGATGATGCCTTGCGGTGAGGGGGAAAGCGAATGGATGGTGACTTCCTCTGGCATTTGGGATGAGCGTTCAGCAACCGATACCTCTCGCCTAACCGCCTCCCAATACAACGATTCGGGTAATTCGACACTCGAGACCAGTAGGCAAGGATCCGCACGCTGCCCTTGTTTGGGATACGAGTTCTCAAACTCCACTGCCAAAGCACGAATGAACTCGTCACAGACTTTCCTCAGAACAGCCAGTGACTCAAAATCGCATTCACACACAGCCGCGAGGGCAGCATTCCCGCGAGTCCTCGTCGGGGCGAACGGCCAAAGCCGGACCAATCGCCGTTCGAGAACCCGAAATTCTTCGATTTCCCCTTCGAGCATGGTCAGCAATCGATGGAAATGCTCGGTAGTGCACGCGTGATCGACATGGTCGGTGTCATCCAAGCCGATTCGGACGACACCTT